>NZ_CP146077.1:4283333-4605416 GCF_037023725.1 Pseudomonas bubulae | reverse complement strand
TATAGACAGGATCACCATGCCGGCTTCATTCGTTCACCTGCGCCTGCACACTGAATACTCCCTGGTCGATGGCCTGGTGCGGATCAAACCGCTGATCAAAACTCTGGCCGGCATGAATATGCCCGCTGTCGCGGTGACCGATCAGAACAACATGTGCTCCCTGGTCAAGTTCTACAAGGCGGCCATGGGCGGCGGCATCAAGCCGATCAGTGGTGCAGACCTGTGGCTGTCGAACAAGGACCCTGAAAACCCCCTCAGCCGTATCAGCCTGTTGGCGATGAACCCGTTGGGCTATCGCAACCTGACCGAGCTGATCTCCCGTGGTTACATCGATGGCCAGCGCAATGGCCAGGTCATCATCGAGCGCGAGTGGGTAGCCGAGGCCGCCGATGGCCTGATCATGCTGTCGGCTGCGAAAGAGGGCGAGATCGGTGTCGCGCTGATCAGTGGCAACACTGAAGAAGCCGAGACCCTGGCCCGAGAATGGATGACGGTGTTCCCTGACCGCTTCTATATCGAAGTGCAGCGTACCAAGCGTCCCAATGACGAAGAGCATCTGCATGCGGCTGTGGCCCTGGCAGACAAGATCGGCGCGCCGCTGGTGGCAACCAACGATGTGCGCTTTATCAGGCAACAGGACTTTGAGGCTCACGAAACCCGCGTCTGCATTGGTGAGGGCCGGGCACTGGACGACCCGCGTCGCTCCAAGAATTACAGCGATCAGCAGTATCTGAAAAGCGCCGAGGAAATGGCCGAGCTGTTCAGTGACTTGCCTGATGCTTTGGCAAACACGGTTGAAATTGCCAAACGCTGCAATATCGAAGTAAAGCTGGGCACTCACTTTTTGCCCAACTTCCCGATCCCTGATGGCATGACCATCGATGAATATTTCCGCAAGGTGTCATTTGACGGCCTGGAAGAGCGCCTGAGCGTTCTGCTGCCCAAAGACACCACCGAGGATTACGACACCAAGCGTCAGGTGTATGTCGACCGGCTGAATTTCGAACTGGATATCATCATCCAGATGGGGTTCCCGGGTTACTTCCTGATCGTGATGGACTTTATTCAGTGGGCCAAGAGCAATGGCGTACCGGTAGGACCGGGCCGGGGGTCGGGTGCCGGCTCGCTGGTGGCCTATGTACAGAAGATCACCGACCTTGATCCGCTGGAATACGACCTCCTGTTCGAACGATTCCTTAACCCGGAACGGGTATCGATGCCCGACTTCGACGTCGACTTCTGCATGGATGGTCGCGACCGGGTAATCGAGTATGTGGCCGAAAAATACGGACGCAACGCGGTAAGCCAGATCATCACTTTCGGTTCGATGGCCGCCAAGGCGGTAATCCGTGACGTGGCGCGGGTGCAGGGCAAGTCCTACGGCCTGGCGGATCGTCTGTCGAAGATGATTCCGTTTGAAGTCGGTATGACCCTGGAAAAAGCCTTCGAGCAGGAGGAAATCCTGCGCGACTTTATCAAGGTCGACGAAGAAGCGGCCGAAATCTGGGAAATGGCCCGCAAGCTTGAAGGCGTTGTACGTAACGTCGGCAAGCACGCCGGTGGTGTGGTGATCGCACCGACCAAACTGACTGACTTCTCGCCGATTTACTGCGACGAAGAGGGTGGTGGTCTGGTTACCCAGTTCGACAAGGATGACGTTGAGTCTGCTGGCCTGGTGAAGTTCGACTTCCTCGGTCTGCGGACCCTGACAGTGATCGACTGGGCGTTGAAGACCATCAACCGCGATCGCGCCAAGGTCGACGAGCCGCCGCTGGATATCGCCTTTATCCCGCTGGACGACGAGCCGACCTACCAGTTGCTGCAAAAGGCCGAAACCACCGCGGTGTTCCAGCTCGAGTCGCGCGGTATGAAAGAGCTGATCAAAAAGCTCAAACCCGACTGCCTGGAAGACTTGATCGCACTGGTGGCCCTGTTCCGTCCGGGGCCGCTGCAGTCAGGCATGGTTGATGACTTTATCAACCGTAAGCACGGCCGTGCCGAACTGGCGTACCCGCACTCCGATTATCAGTACGAAGGCCTCAAGCCGGTATTGGCACCCACTTACGGCATCATCCTGTATCAGGAACAGGTGATGCAGATTGCCCAGGTCATGGCCGGGTATACCCTCGGCGGCGCTGACATGCTGCGTCGGGCCATGGGTAAGAAAAAACCTGAAGAAATGGCCAAGCAGCGCGGTGGCTTTATTGAAGGTTGCGCCAATAACAATATTGACGCTGACCTGGCCGGTAACATTTTCGACCTGGTGGAAAAATTCGCCGGTTACGGTTTCAACAAATCCCACTCCGCTGCCTACGGCCTGGTGTCGTACCAGACCGCCTGGCTGAAAACCCACTACCCGGCGCCATTTATGGCCGCGGTACTGTCGGCGGATATGCACAACACCGACAAGGTGGTGATCCTGATCGAAGAGATTCGCAGCATGAAGCTGCGTCTCGATGCGCCGGATGTGAATGCCTCGGAGTTCAAGTTCACGGTGAACGATGAAGGCCGGATCATTTATGGCCTGGGAGCGATCAAGGGGGTGGGCGAGGGGCCTGTCGAGGCCATTACCGAGGCGCGTCAGGACGGCCCGTTCAAGGATTTGTTCGATTTCTGCGCCCGGGTTGACCTCAAACGTATCAACAAGCGTACTCTTGATGGCCTGATCCGCAGCGGTGCCCTTGACCGCCTGGGGCCGTTTTTCCATGACGAGCCCAAGGCCTGGCAAGCCAACATCGACCAGAACCGTGCGGTGTTGCTGTCGGCGCTGGAAGAAGCGATCAAGGCAGCCGAACAAACTGCGCGCACCCATGACAGCGGGCACGCCGACCTGTTTGGCGGGTTGTTTGTCGAGGCTGATGCGGACGTCTATGCCCACCACCGCAAGGCCAGGGAACTGACGCTCAAGGAGCGACTCAAAGGCGAGAAGGACACTCTGGGCCTGTACCTGACCGGCCATCCGATTGACGAGTACGAGGGCGAGATCCGCCGCTTTGCCCGCCAGCGCATTATTGATCTCAAGCCAGCCCGTGATACCCAGACCGTTGCCGGGATGATTATCGCGTTGCGGGTGATGAAGAACAAAAAAGGCGACAAGATGGGCTTTATCACTCTCGATGACCGTTCGGCGCGCATTGAAGCGTCGTTGTTTGCCGAGGCGTTTCATTCGGCGCAGTCGCTGTTGCAGACTGATGCGATGGTGGTGGTCGAAGGTGAAGTCAGCAATGACGACTTCTCCGGTGGCCTGCGCCTGCGGGTCAAACGGGTGATGAGCATGGAAGATGCACGCACCAGTCTGGCCGAGAGCTTGCGCCTGAAAGTGAACCGGGACGCGCTCAAGGGTGATCAGTTGCGTAATCTGGGCGAGTTGCTGAAAAAACATCGCGGAGCCTGCCCTGTCACCATGGAGTACACGGGCGAAGAGGCCAAGGCCATGCTGCAGTTTGGCGAGACCTGGCGGATCGATCCGGCAGACAGCTTGATTCAAGCCCTGCGTGACCAGTTCGGGCGAGACAACGTCTTCCTCCAATACCGTTGACGGTCAGGGGCCATAGCTGCGCCCTGACCTCGACCTGAATTTTTAATCTCGACCTGAGAGCGCCTGTCCCTTAAGGTAGGCGCGATACAGATCAACCGGCTGCCCCAGCTCGGTTAGAAACGCCAGCAATTGCTGGGTTTCAGACCCTCTGGCATGCTTTGCCGCCGACCCAAGACGGATGCTTATGAACCCGAATTTTCTTGATTTCGAACAGCCGATTGCTGACCTGCAAGCCAAAATCGAAGAGTTGCGCTTGGTTGGTAATGACAATTCGCTGAATATCAGTGATGAAATCTCTCGTCTGCAAGACAAAAGCAAAACGCTGACTGAAGATATTTTCGGCAAGCTGACCAGCTGGCAGATTGCCCGTTTGGCCCGTCACCCGCGTCGTCCCTACACGCTGGACTACATCGATCACATCTTCACCGAGTTCGATGAGCTGCATGGCGACCGCCACTTTGCCGATGACGCTGCCATTGTTGGCGGTATTGCCCGTCTGGACGATCAGCCAGTGATGGTGATTGGTCATCAGAAAGGCCGTGAAGTGCGTGAAAAGGTACGACGCAACTTCGGTATGCCGCGCCCTGAAGGCTACCGCAAGGCCTGCCGTCTGATGGAAATGGCCGAGCGCTTCAAGATGCCGATCCTGACCTTTATCGACACGCCGGGTGCTTACCCGGGTATCGACGCCGAAGAGCGCAACCAGAGCGAAGCCATTGCCTGGAACCTGCGCGTCATGTCGCGCCTGAAAACCCCTATCATCGCCACCGTTATCGGCGAAGGCGGTTCGGGCGGTGCATTGGCCATTGGCGTGTGCGACCAGTTGAACATGCTGCAGTACTCGACCTACGCGGTGATCTCGCCGGAAGGTTGCGCCTCGATTCTGTGGAAAACCGCCGAAAAAGCGCCGGACGCAGCTGAAGCCATGGGTATCACTGCAGAACGTCTGAAAGGCCTGGGCATCGTCGACAAGGTGATTGGCGAGCCATTGGGCGGCGCGCACCGTGACCCGGCTGCGGCTTCTGCGAGCATTCGTGCCGATCTGATTTCCCAGCTCGACATGCTCAAGAAGCTGGATCACGAAGCCCTGCTCAAACGTCGTTATGATCGTTTGATGAGCTACGGTCTCTGATACCTGATTAAAACCGGCCCTCACCCCAACCCTCTCCCGGAGGGAGAGGGAGCTGATTGGTGGTGTTCTCGCTACCGCGTGCGGTCAGTCCCCTCTCCCTCCGGGAGAGGGCTAGGGTGAGGGGCTTTTAATGGCTGACATGTCAACTCTACTTCTGCAAGCCCTCGGCCCCTGGCGCAACGCCAAGGCCTGGCACGTCGCGCTCTCCGGCGGACTCGATTCCACCGTTCTGCTGCACCTTCTCGTTCAATTACGTAAAACCCACTCATTACCGCCTATCACCGCTGTCCATGTGCATCATGGCCTACAGGCGGCGGCCGATGCGTGGCCAGCCCATTGTCAGGCACTGTGTAAGGGGCTTGGAGTGCCCTTGCAGGTGATTGCCGTGCAGGTGCAGGCGGGCGCAAGTGTCGAGCGTGCAGCGCGGGATGCGCGCTATCAGGCGTTTGCGGCGATCAGCGGTGCCGGGGAGGTGCTGCTGCTCGGGCAGCATCGCGATGACCAGGCTGAAACCCTGTTGTTTCGCCTGTTGCGCGGGGCGGGGGTCGGCGGCCTGGCGGGCATGCCGCGCCAGCGTCGCCTGGGCGCAGGACATCTGTGCCGGCCTTTGCTGGACGTGTCCCGCGCCCAGCTTGAGTCATATGCCCGAACACAGGGTCTGAGCTGGATTGAGGACCCGTCTAACACCCAGACAGATTTTTCCCGCAATTTCCTGCGCCATGAAGTCCTTCCGATCCTCGCTCGGCGCTGGCCCCAGGCGGCTGCCAGCATGGCCCGCAGCGCAGCGCACTGTGCCGAGGCGCAGGGTTTGCTGGATGAACTGGCCCAGCAGGATTTGCACGCTGCGGGCTCTACCAGCGAGTTTGCCTGGCTTGGCTTGCCCTCCCTGGAACTGACCGCCATCGCCAGCCTGTCACCTGCCCGTCAGCGCAATGCCTTGCGTCACTGGCTGTCAGCCTTCACGTCATTGCCGGACACCGACCATTGGGCGGGGTGGGATGCCCTGCGGGATGCCCGCATCGATGCGCAGCCGGTGTGGAAGCTCGCAGACGGCGAGTTGCATCGTGCCGGTGGACGTATTTGGTGGCTGGCCGGCGAATGGTTGCACCAACCGATCGCCCCGGTGTTGTGGCCCTGTCCTGATCAGGCCCTGGCGCTGCCGGGTAATGGTCGTGTGCATTTTGTCGGGGATATCCCGGATGGCCCTTTGCAAGTGAGCTATCGTCTAGGGGGCGAAGTGATGGCGCAGGCACAGCGCGGTCATCGTGATCTCAAGCGGCTGCTCAACGAGCGAGGTGTTCCGTTGTTTGCCCGTGGCAGATTGCCGCTTCTGTACCGCAATGAGCAGTTATTGGCCGTGGCAAACCTCCCTGGACTGGACTCCAGCCCCTGTGGGCACTGGAAATTGCAGTGGCTGCCAACTTCGAGCGATCAAGGTTTGAGCTGAAAGGGGGTTTCCGGTAGACTACGCTCCCTTCTTGATACAACTTCTGTGGATTCACCAGAATTGCAGATGTTGCCGATTACCAAGCAGTCTTTGCTGGGCGATTTTAAAAAAATGTGTGGCTTGCATCGAACCGGTGGTTTCCATCGGTCTGTTTCAACGCAGCAGTTTTTCGAAAGGTGCACTGTGACTAATGCTGGTGATTGGGGGCTTCGGCCTTCCTTCGCTTTCCCCGGCGGCTCTGACCGCTTTAACGCAGACTTCTAGGGTTTTTCATGACGCGCTACATCTTCGTCACGGGCGGTGTTGTTTCTTCATTGGGGAAAGGCATTGCCTCGGCTTCATTGGCAGCCATCCTGGAGGCGCGGGGACTTAAGGTCACCATGCTGAAGCTGGACCCCTACATCAACGTTGATCCGGGCACCATGAGCCCGTTCCAGCACGGTGAAGTGTTCGTCACGCACGACGGCGCCGAAACCGACCTGGACTTGGGCCATTACGAGCGGTTTATCCGCACGACCATGACCCAGAACAACAACTTCACCACGGGCCGCGTTTACGAACACGTCCTGCGCAAGGAGCGCCGTGGTGATTACCTGGGTGCAACCATTCAGGTAATTCCGCACATCACCGACGAAATCAAACGTCGGATCATCAAGGGCGCCGGCGATGCCGACGTAGCGATGGTTGAGATTGGCGGCACTGTGGGTGACATTGAGTCGCAACCGTTCCTCGAAGCTATCCGTCAGCTGCGCATCGAAGTGGGCGCCAAGCGCGCCATGCTGATGCACCTGACTCTGGTTCCGTACATTGCCACCGCTGGCGAAACGAAAACCAAACCTACACAGCACTCGGTTAAAGAGCTGCGTTCCATCGGCCTGCAGCCAGACGTACTGATCTGCCGCTCCGATCACCACGTTGATGTGTCTTCGCGTCGCAAGATCGCGCTGTTCACCAACGTTGAGGAACGTGCTGTCATTTCGCTGGAAGACGCCGACACCATCTACAAGATCCCGGGCATGCTGCACGCTCAGGGCCTGGATGATTTCGTCGTTGAGCGCTTTGGCCTGGAATGCAACAGCGCCGACCTGTCCGAGTGGGACAAGGTCGTCGACGCCAAGCTGAACCCGGAGCACGAAGTCACCATCGCGATGGTCGGCAAGTACATGGAACTGCTGGACGCGTACAAGTCGCTGATCGAAGCGATGAGCCACGCCGGTATTTCCAACCGTACCAAGGTCAACCTGCGCTATATCGACTCCGAAGACATCGAAAACAAAGGCACCGAGCTGCTTGAAGGCTGTGATGCCATTCTGGTTCCGGGCGGCTTCGGTCTGCGCGGCGTCGAAGGCAAGATCACTGCCGTTCAATATGCACGCGAGAACAAGGTGCCATACCTGGGTATCTGCCTGGGCATGCAAGTAGCGGTTATCGAGTTCGCACGTAATGTGCTGGGCTGGAAAGACGCCAACTCCACCGAATTCGATCGCAGCAGCGGCCATCCGGTTGTCGGTCTGATCACCGAGTGGGAAGACGCCACCGGTGCAGTCGAAACCCGTACCGAAACTTCCGACCTGGGCGGCACCATGCGTCTGGGCGCGCAGGATTGCCAGCTGCAAGCCGGTTCCCTGGTTCACGATTGCTATGCCAAGGACGTGATTGTTGAACGTCATCGTCATCGCTATGAAGTGAACAATAACCTGCTGCCGCAACTGACCGAAGCAGGCCTGAAAGTGACCGGTCGTTCCGGTGACGGCGCGTTGGTAGAAGTGGTTGAAGCTCCGGATCATCCTTGGTTTGTCGCTTGCCAGTTCCACCCGGAGTTCACCTCCACGCCACGTGATGGCCATCCATTGTTCACCGGTTTCGTCAAAGCTGCACTGGCGCAACACGAGAAGAAGGCGTAATCAGAATGGCGCAAAAGATTATCCGTGTAGGCAATATCGAAATTGCCAACGACAAGCCAATGGTCTTGTTCGGTGGCATGAACGTGCTGGAAAGCCGTGATATGGCCATGCAGGTGTGCGAAGAGTACGTACGGGTCACCGAAAAGCTTGGTATTCCTTACGTGTTCAAGGCCAGTTTCGACAAGGCCAATCGTTCATCTGTCAGCTCTTACCGTGGCCCAGGCCTCGAAGAAGGCATGCGGATTTTTCAGGACATCAAGGCCGCCTTCGGTGTGCCGCTGATTACCGACGTCCACGAGCCTGCGCAAGCGGCCGTGGTCGCCGAGGTCTGCGACATCATCCAGTTGCCGGCTTTCCTGTCGCGTCAAACTGACCTGGTCGTGGCCATGGCCAAGACCGGCGCCGTGATCAACATCAAAAAAGCCCAGTTCCTTGCGCCTCAGGAAATGAAACACATCCTGAGCAAATGCGAAGAAGCGGGCAATGATCAGTTGATCCTCTGCGAACGTGGCTCCAGCTTTGGCTACAACAACCTTGTTGTCGACATGCTGGGCTTCGGCATCATGAAGCAGTTCGAATACCCGGTGTTTTTCGACGTGACCCATGCGCTGCAAATGCCTGGCGGTCGCTCGGACTCTGCCGGTGGTCGTCGTGCCCAGGTAACCGACCTGGCCAAGGCTGGTATCAGCCAGAGCCTGGCCGGTCTGTTCCTGGAAGCACACCCGGATCCTGACAACGCCAAGTGCGACGGCCCTTGTGCCTTGCGCCTGGACAAGCTGGAGCCATTCCTGGCTCAGCTGAAGTCGCTGGATGAGTTGGTTAAAAGTTTTCCGACAATAGAAACCGCGTAACCCTCGTTTCTCCGGTAAAGTACCGCACGATTTCTCGGGCCTCAGGGCCCGAGCCTTATCGCCCGCAAGGCTGCCCGCTATTTGACCCTTGCCGCCGATAACAATATTTCCCTCAGCTGCGTCGTTTTCGTCAACTTTGGAGTATTTACAACAATGGCAAAGATCGTCGACATCAAAGGTCGTGAAGTTCTCGACTCCCGTGGCAATCCCACTGTGGAAGCGGACGTGCTTCTCGACAACGGCATCATCGGCAGCGCTTGCGCGCCGTCCGGTGCTTCCACCGGTTCCCGTGAAGCGCTGGAACTGCGTGATGGCGACAAAAGCCGTTACCTGGGCAAAGGCGTGCTGAAAGCCGTTGCCAACATCAACGGCCCGATTCGTGATTTGCTGCTGGGTAAAGACCCGGTTGACCAAAAGGCGCTGGACCACGCGATGATCGCGCTGGACGGTACTGAGAACAAAGGCTCCCTGGGCGCCAACGCCATCCTGGCTGTATCCCTGGCTGCGGCCAAGGCTGCTGCACAGGACCAGGACCTGCCGCTGTATGCACACATCGCCAACCTGAACGGCACTCCGGGTGTTTACTCGATGCCGGTTCCGATGATGAACATCATCAACGGTGGCGAGCACGCCGATAACAACGTCGACATTCAAGAGTTCATGGTTCAGCCGGTTGGCGCCAAGACCTTTTCCGACGCGCTGCGCATGGGCACCGAAATCTTCCATCACCTCAAAGCAGTGCTCAAGGCCCGTGGCCTGAACACCGCAGTGGGCGACGAAGGCGGTTTCGCACCTAACCTGGCGTCCAACGAAGATGCTCTGAAAGTCATTTCCGAAGCCATCGCCAATGCCGGTTACACCCTGGGCACCGACGTGACCCTGGCGCTGGACTGCGCGGCCAGCGAATTCTACGAAGACGGCAAGTACAACCTGTCGGGCGAAGGCCAAGTGTTCAGCTCCGAAGGTTTTGCTGAATACCTCAAAGGTCTGACCCAGCGTTACCCGATCATCTCCATCGAAGACGGTCTGGACGAGTCTGACTGGGATGGCTGGAAAATCCTGACCGACAAAATCGGTGAGAAGGTGCAGCTGGTAGGCGACGACCTGTTCGTCACCAACACCAAGATCCTGAAAGAAGGCATCGACAAGAGCATCGCTAACTCGATCCTGATCAAGTTCAACCAGATCGGCACCCTGACCGAAACCCTGGAAGCCATCCAGATGGCCAAGGCTGCAGGTTACACGGCTGTGATCTCGCACCGCTCCGGCGAAACCGAAGATTCCACCATTGCCGACCTGGCCGTGGGTACCGCCGCTGGCCAGATCAAGACCGGCTCGCTGTGCCGTTCCGATCGCGTTTCCAAGTACAACCAATTGCTGCGTATCGAAGAGCAACTGGGTGCAAAAGCCAAGTACAACGGCCGTGGCGAGTTTCGCGGCTGAGTACTTAATGGTAAAAAGTCAGCAGGTAGTGTCGGAAAGCTCGCCAAGTCGGGTCTTTTGACACTAATCTGATGCTTCTGTATACAAGCCTGGTTCGTCCAGGCTTTGTATTATTCGTTGTTTACGTTTGTCGGCATGGCTGTCTTTTCACTGGATACCTGATATTCGATGCGCAGTCCCAATTGGTTGTTTCTAATCTTGCTCTTGCTGCTGGCAGGCCTGCAGTATCGCCTGTGGGTGGGTAATGGCAGTTTGGCGCAGGTTACTGACCTGACCCAGCAAATAGCCGATCAACGTGCTGAAAACGAAATCCTGCTTGAGCGCAACCGTGTGCTGGATGCGGAAGTGCTGGAGCTGAAAAAAGGCATGGAGACCGTTGAAGAACGTGCTCGCCATGAGTTGGGCATGATCAAAGAGGGTGAAACCCTCTATCAGTTGGCCCAATGAGTCATTTGTCACCGGCCTTCTGGGCCGTGATTCCTGCCGCGGGTGTAGGTGCCCGTATGGCCGCGGACCGTCCCAAACAATATTTGCAGTTGGGTGGACGCAGTATTCTGGAACACAGCATCAGCTGTTTCCTCGACCACCCGGGCCTGAAGGGGCTGGTGGTCAGTGTCGCTTTTGATGATCCTTTCTGGCCGTCCTTGCCTTGTGCTGCCGACCCTCGGGTTGTGCGGGTAGACGGCGGGCGTGAGCGCGCCGACTCGGTACTCAACGCGTTGTTGCACCTGCATGCGCAGGGCGCGGCAGATGACGATTGGGTGTTGGTGCATGATGCCGCGAGGCCCAACCTGTCTCGGGAAGACCTTAACAAGCTGCTGAGTGAATTGGCTGACGACCCTGTAGGTGGTTTGTTAGCCGTTCCAGCGCGGGACACGCTCAAGCGGGTGGACAAGCAGGGGCGTGCGGTTGAAACCGTGGATCGCAGCTTGATCTGGCAGGCCTATACGCCGCAGATGTTCCGCTTGGGGGCGTTGCATCGTGCTTTGGCTGACAGCCTGGTGGCCGATGCAACCATCACCGATGAATCTTCAGCGATGGAGTGGGCAGGCCTGGCGCCGCGTTTGATCGAAGGGCGTTCGGACAATATCAAGGTCACCCGCCCCGAAGACCTTGAGTGGTTGCGTTTGCGTTGGGCCAAGCGCTGATCAGAACCTGCGGAGGTTCTTGTGGGAGCGGGCTTGCTCGCGATGGTATCAGCTGAGTTTGCCTGACAGACCGAGTCGTCTGCATCACGAGCAAGCCCGCTCCCACTGTTAACAACTACTGCTCCCTCTCCTGGTATTCCTCCCGCTTGGCCAACCCCTCCTTCAAGTAATCAACCAGCTTTCTGACCTTGGGCGACAAGTGCCGCTGTTGCGGGTACAGCGCCCATACTGCGGTGTTGGGGGGCTGGTGGGTGTCGAGCAACGACACCAGCGTCCCGGTCTTCAAGTGCTCCAGCACGTAATAGTCCGGCAACTGACAAATCCCTACACCCTGTAACGCAGCATCCAGTACAGCCTGCCCACTGTTGCATCGCCAGTTCCCTTGCACCCGTTGCGAAAATTCGCGGCCGTCCTGCTGCAATTGCCATAGATCTGAACTGCCAATCAGACAATTGTGCCGGCTCAATTCCGACAGGCTATGGGGGCGCCCGTAACGTTCCAGGTAGGAGGGCGAGGCGCACATATACATGCGCCTGGGAGCCAGGCGCGTGGCTACCAGTCTTGAATCCTGCAAGCGCCCCAGGCGGATCGCCAGATCCAGGCTTTCATGCACCAGGTCCAATGGCCGGTTGCTCAGTTCGATGTCCACCCGCAATTGCGGGTACAGCCCCATAAAGCGCGTAACCAGCGGCACGATAAAGCGTTCGCCATAGGCCACGGCACAGGTCATGCGCAACATGCCCTTGGGCTCGCTGGCCAGATCACCGATGGCACGCAGTGCTTCTTCACGTCCGTCTTGCAGGCGCTGGCAATGCTGCAAAAAAGTCTGCCCGGCTTCGGTCAGCGTCACCTTGCGGGTACTGCGATAAAACAGGCGGGTCTGCAATCGCTCTTCAAGTCGCGCTACCTGGCGGCTGATATGGGATGAAGAGACGCCAAGACGTTCGGCCGCCGCCGTGAATTGGCCGCATTCGGCCACAGCGACAAATTCGTCTATACCTTCCCAGCGGTTCTCATTCATGGTTGATTATCCCTGCATAGCAATAATGTTTTGCTTTTGCCTGGATTATTAATCACCTGGCGCTGATTTACACTCTGCGTCTTGTTTTTACTTTGCTGGAGACGATCGATGATCAAGTCACGTGCCGCCGTTGCGTTCGAAGCCAAAAAGCCGCTGGAAATCGTGGAAGTAGACGTTGCCATGCCCAAGGCTGGCGAAGTGCTGCTGCGGGTTGTGGCCTCGGGTGTTTGCCATACCGATGCCTACACCTTGTCGGGCGCAGACCCGGAAGGCATCTTCCCGTCGATCCTGGGCCATGAAGGCGGTGCCATCGTTGAAGCCATCGGCGAAGGCGTGACCTCGGTTGCGGTCGGCGATCATGTCATCCCGCTGTACACCCCTGAATGTGGCAAGTGCAAATTCTGCCTGTCGGGCAAGACCAACCTGTGTCAGGCCATTCGTGCCACCCAGGGCAAGGGCTTGATGCCTGATGGCACTACGCGCTTCTCCTACAAAGGTCAGCCGATTTTCCACTACATGGGCACTTCGACCTTTTCCGAATACACCGTGCTCCCTGAGATTTCGGTCGCAAAAATTCAGAAGGACGCTCCTCTGGAGAAAGTGTGTCTACTGGGTTGCGGCGTGACGACCGGGATCGGCGCGGTGCTGAACACGGCCAAGGTCAAGCCGGGCGACACCGTGGCCATCTTCGGTCTGGGCGGTATTGGCCTGTCTGCGGTAATCGGTGCGGTGAAAGCGAAGGCGGCGCGGATCATTGCCATTGATATCAACCCGGCCAAGTTTGAAATCGCCCGACAGCTGGGTGCTACTGATTGCGTGAACCCGAAAGACTTCGATCGCCCGATTCAGGAAGTGATAGTCGACATGACCGATGGCGGTGTCGATTTTTCCTTTGAGTGCATCGGCAATGTGCAGTTGATGCGTGCGGCACTGGAGTGCTGCCACAAGGGATGGGGCGAGTCGGTGATTATTGGCGTGGCAGGTGCGGGGCAGGAAATTTCCACCCGTCCGTTCCAGCTGGTGACCGGTCGCGTCTGGCGCGGTTCGGCATTTGGTGGCGTGCGCGGCCGCAGCGAATTGCCGAGCTATGTGGATATGGCACAAAGCGGCGAGATCCCGCTGGATACTTTCATCACCCACACCATGGGCCTGGAAGATATCAATAAGGCTTTTGACCTGATGCATGAAGGCAAAAGCATCCGCACTGTCATCCATTTCTAAATAACTGCGGCAAGTCGAACGCCATAAAACACCTGTGGGAGCGGGCTTGCTCCCACAGGGGGGTGTTTGTCTTGTGGTCTGGAGTTGCCCATGTCTCTTGAGAACATTTCCTGCCAGAAGAGCTTTGGCGGTTGGCACAAGCGTTACAAGCACCGGTCCGAAGTGCTGGGCTGCGACATGGTGTTTGCCGTGTACTTGCCGCCGCAGGCGGAGCAGGGCGCAAAGCTGCCTGTAGTGTATTGGTTGTCGGGTTTGACCTGTACCGACGAAAACTTCATGCACAAGGCCGGGGCTATGAAGATGGCTGCCGAATTGGGCCTTATCATCGTCGCACCGGACACCAGCCCCCGTGGCGAAGGCGTGCCCGATGACCCGCAGGGGGCGTGGGATTTCGGCCTGGGTGCAGGGTTCTATCTGAATGCCACTCAGCAGCCGTGGGCCCAGCACTATCAGATGCACGATTATGTGGTGCAGGAATTGCCGGCTCTGGTCGAAGCGCATTTCCCGGCTTCGCAAAAGCGTGGCATCAGCGGACATTCGATGGGTGGGCACGGGGCGTTGGTTTGCGCGTTGCGTAATCCGGGGCGTTACCAGTCGGTGTCGGCGTTTGCGCCCATCAGCAATCCGATGGATTGCCCGTGGGGGCAAAAGGCATTCTCCCATTACCTGGGAGAAGAGCGGGCGCGCTGGCGTGAGTGGGATGCCAGTGTGCTGATTGGCGAGGCCAGTGAAAGGCTGCCGTTGCTGGTCGATCAGGGAGATCGCGATGACTTCCTGGCTGTTCAGCTCAAGCCTGAAGTGCTGCAACAGGCCGCCAGGCTAGCCGATTACCCGCTGACCTTGCGTTTGCAACCGGGCTACGACCATAGCTATTTCTTCATCGCCAGCTTTATTGACGACCACTTGCGTCACCACGCAAGCGCACTAAGTGCTTAATAGTAGGTAGAATCACGCCCTGACTTAATCGGGGCGTTTTTTTATGCGTATTGGCCACGGCTATGATGTGCACTGTTTCGCTGAAGGCGATTTCATTACGTTGGGCGGCGTGCGGATCTCCCATAAATTCGGGCTGTTGGCCCACTCTGATGGCGATGTGCTGTTACACGCCCTGAGCGACGCCTTGCTGGGCGCTGCAGCGCTTGGCGATATCGGCAAGCATTTCCCGGACACCGATCCGACCTTCAAGGGCGCTGACAGTCGCGTTCTGTTGCGTCATGTCGTCGGTCTGATCCATGCCAAGGGCTGGAAAGTCGGCAATGTCGACAACACCATCATTGCCCAGGCGCCAAAAATGGCGCCGCATATTGAAACGATGCGTGCGCTGATTGCCGCGGATCTAGAGGTTGATTTGGACCAGGTAAACGTAAAGGCCACGACCACCGAGAAGCTCGGCTTCGTTGGGCGTGAAGAAGGCATCGCAGTGCATTCCATTGCCTTGTTGGTTCGCTCATGAACGAGTTCGATCTGCTGGGCCCGCTCGCTTATGGCGAGGCATTGGGCACGGCTGTGCTCAAGGCCACGGCTGAAGATTTTCAAGTCGACGAAGTGCTTGATATACCGCTGTCCGGAGATGGTGAACACCTGTGGTTGTGGGTCGAGAAGCGCGGCCTGAATACCGAGGAGGCGGCCCGGCGCCTTGCCAAGGCTGCAGGCGTGCCACTGCGCACCGTCAGCTATGCAGGCCTCAAGGACCGCCAGGCATTGACCCGCCAGTGGTTCAGCGTGCAACTGCCGGGCAAGGCAGACCCTGATCTGTCGGGCGCCGAAAACGACACGCTGAAGATTCTCAAGACCTCGCGACACAAGCGCAAATTGCAGCGTGGAGCCCATGCGGCCAATGGTTTCACCTTGCGCCTGACGCAACTGAACGCTGACAAGGACGCGCTGGAGCAACGCCTGCAACTGATCGCCAAGCAGGGTGTACCGAACTATTTCGGTAGCCAGCGCTTTGGCTGGCAGGGCGGCAATCTGGGCGAAGCCCGTGATTATGCGGCGCGCAAGGCCTTGCCTGAGCAGCGCAACGTTCGTTCGCGGCTGCTGTCCACCGCGCGCAGCTATCTGTTCAATCAGGTGCTGGCCGCACGGGTGGCCGATGGCAGCTGGCAACGGGCGCAGGTTGGCGATTTACTGGCTTTTACCGACAGCCGCAGCTTTTTCCCGGCGGGCGAGGCTGAATGCAGCGACCCGCGCCTGGCCATTCTCGATCTGCACCCCACCGGCCCGCAGTGGGGCGAGGGCGAATCACCGACCACTGGCGCCACCCACGCGCTGGAGCAGTCAATTGCAGAGCGTGAAGCCGACTTGCGTGACTGGCTGGTACGCGCCGGCATGAGCCATGAGCGACGCATCCTGCGACTGCCCATTGGCCGGTTGACGTGGCATTATCCTCAGCCTGACATTCTGCAACTGGAATTTGTTCTGCCGCCAGGATGCTTCGCCACTGTTCTGGTGCGCGAGCTTGTTGATCTGGTGACGTTGGATCAAGCGGGCACCTTATGCGTATTCTGATTTCAAACGATGACGGGGTAACAGCTCCGGGCCTGGCCGCGCTTTATGGTGCGCTGGCCGACTACGCCGAGTGCGTGGTAGTTGCCCCCGAGCAGGACAAAAGTGGCGCCAGCAGTTCGCTGACGCTGGACCGTCCCCTGCATCCTCATACCCTGGCCAATGGCTTTATCAGCATCAACGGTACACCTACCGATTGCGTGCACCTGGCTATTCACGGCTTGCTCGAGCAGCAGCCGGACATGGTGGTGTCGGGCATCAACCTGGGTGCCAACCTGGGTGATGACGTGTTGTACTCGGGCACTGTGGCGGCGGCACTCGAGGGCCGCTTCCTGGATCGTCCTTCTTTTGCCTTTTCGTTGGTCTCCCGCCAGGTGGACAACCTGCCGACGGCGGCGTTTTTTGCCCGCAAGCTGCTTGAAGCCCACGCATCGCTGAACTTGCCGCCGCGTACGGTCCTCAATGTGAACATTCCCAACCTGCCGTTGGCGAAGATTCGTGGCATTCAACTCACCCGTCTCGGCCATCGTGCCCGTGCTGCTGCACCGGTACGGGTGGTTGATCCGCGCGGCAAGGCAGGTTACTGGATTGCTGCGGCAGGCGATGTCGAAGACGGTGGCCCGGGCACGGACTTCCATGCCGTGATGCAGGGTTATGTATCGATCACGCCGCTGCAACTGGATCGCACCTTTGGTGATGGTTTCAACAGCCTCAATGACTGGCTGGAGGGCATGGGCTGATGGCGCGCGAGCAGGATGGCATGATGCACCGCGGCATTGGCATGACCTCTGAGCGCACCCGTGAGCGGCTGATTCAGCGCCTGCGTGAAGAGGGCATCGTTAACCAGAACGTGCTCGAGGTCATTCGCCGCACGCCACGTCATCTGTTTGTGGATGAAGCCCTGGCGCACAGGGCGTACGAAGATACGGCGCTGCCGATCGGCAATAACCAGACCATCTCCCAGCCTTACATGGTGGCGCGCATGAGCGAGCTGTTGCTTGAGGACGGGCCGCTGGACAAGGTCATGGAGATCGGCACCGGTTCGGGGTACCAGACCGCCGTGCTGTCGCAGCTGGTCGAGCGGATTTTTTCGGTCGAGCGCATCAAGGTGCTGCAGGACCGGGCCAAGGAGCGATTGCTTGAGCTCAACCTGCGCAATGTGGTGTTCCGCTGGGGCGATGGGTGGGAGGGCTGGCCTGCGCTGGCGCCTTACAACGGCATTATCGTCACCGCTGTAGCCACTGATGTGCCGCAGGCACTGCTCGACCAACTGGCCCCTGGCGGGCGCCTGGTGATCCCGGTGGGTGCCGGCGAGATGCAGCAGTTGATGTTGATCGTGCGCGAAGAGCACGGTTTCGCCCGGCGGGTGATCGGTAATGTACGCTTTGTGCCGCTGCTCAACGGGCCGCTGGCCTGAGTCTTTGTACGTATCGGGTGAATTTTGGGGCAGGGTACGGGTCATAAAGCCCATCACCCGGGCTCTGCCCGGTATGTGTGTATGTTTTATACGCTGTGTTTATCAATCGGCTTTACAGTCTGTAAAAGCCCTATAGCCAGTTATACTTGCTGCAAACCATGGCCAGTACTGGCGTTTTACTATTTAGCCATCTTCAAAGGGAGCGGCGGGTGAGTCTCACAGTCATTGCGCAGCGTAAGAGCAGCAAAAGCTTTCAGAGACTGGTGGTTGGTCTATTTCTGAGTACCACACTGGCTTTGTTGGCAGCGTGCTCCAGCACCCCCAAAAATGGCGTGAATGTCGTTGACCGTAACGGCGTGGCCCAGCGCCCGGCCGTGACCACCGGGCAATACGCGGTGCGTCGCGGCGACACTTTGTTCTCGATTGCCTTTCGTTATGGGTGGGACTGGAAGGCCCTGGCTGCACGCAACAATATTGCCGCCCCGTTCACCATCGTCCCGGGCCAGGTCATCCGCTTTGACGGGCGCTCAGGCACCCAGCCTGCAGGCGGCTCGACCACCACCGTTGTGTCATCCTCTTCGGGCAGCAAAACCACGGTTATCAAGCGTTCCGCCACGGCTGCAAGTGCCCCCGCAGCGGTTGCCCCGATGCCGGCAGGCCCTGCTCCCAAGGGGTGGGGATGGCCCTCAAATGGCATTTTGATCGGAAAATTCTCTTCAAACGGTAGTTTGAATAAAGGTATTGATATCGCCGGCGATTTGGGACAGCCTGTTTTAGCTGCGTCTGATGGTTCGGTTGTATACGCTGGCAGTGGATTGAGGGGCTACGGCGAACTGATCATCATCAAACACAGTGATACCTACGTCAGTGCCTACGGTCACAACCGCAGGCTTTTGGTTCGGGAGGGGCAGCAGGTCAAGGTCGGACAGACAATTGCCGAAATGGGGTCAACTGGTACAGACCGGGTGAAACTTCACTTTGAGATTCGCCGCCAAGGTAAACCTGTAGATCCATTGCAATTCCTTCCTCGCCGTTGATCGGTTACCAGCCTGTTCCTGATGTGGATAAGGAACAGGCTCCAGCGTTGCCAGGGATTAAGGCGAGGCTTGAGCTTGAGGTCGAACTCAACAAAGGACTATTGCAATGGCTCTCAACAAAGAAGCGCCGGGGTTTGACATCGACGATGAGGTGCTCCTTATGGACTCCAGCATCGATAGCGACTTGATGTCAGAAGAAGACGATTCGCCCCCTACAGCTAGAACCAAGTCCAAAAAAGCAGCTGCTACAAAACAGCACAAGTACATTGACTACACGCGGGCCCTTGATGCGACCCAGTTGTACCTCAATGAAATCGGCTTTTCCCCGTTACTCTCTCCGGCAGAAGAAGTCCATTTTGCGCGTTTGTCGCAAAGCGGCGACCCGGCCGGGCGCAAGCGAATGATAGAAAGCAACCTGCGGCTGGTGGTGAAAATTGCCCGACGTTACGTCAACCGTGGTTTGTCATTGCTTGACCTGATCGAAGAAGGCAACCTGGGCCTGATCCGGGCTGTCGAGAAATTCGATCCCGAACGAGGGTTTCGCTTCTCGACCTACGCCACCTGGTGGATCCGCCAAACGATTGAACGGGCGATCATGAACCAGACCCGCACCATCCGTTTGCCGATCCACGTTGTAAAAGAGCTGAACGTCTACCTGCGAGCCGCGCGCGAACTCACGCAAAAGCTCGATCACGAACCCTCTCCTGAAGAAATCGCCAATCTGCTCGAAAAACCGGTCGCCGAGGTCAAGCGCATGCTTGGGCTTAATGAACGCGTGTCTTCGGTAGACGTGTCTTTGGGGCCGGACTCTGACAAAACCCTGCTTGATACCCTGACGGATGACAGGCCCACAGACCCTTGTGAGCTGCTTCAGGACGATGACTTGTCGCAAAGTATCGATCAGTGGTTGTCCGAGCTCACAGACAAGCAGCGTGAAGTGGTGATTCGCCGTTTCGGGCTGCGTGGCCATGAGAGCAGCACTCTTGAGGATGTAGGGCTGGAAATTGGCCTGACCCGTGAGCGTGTGCGCCAGATCCAGGTTGAAGGGCTCAAGCGCTTGCGAGAAATTCTTGAACGCAACGGCCTGTCGAGCGAGTCGCTGTTCCAGTAATCCGCGAACGGCTGACAAAAAACCCCGAACTAATCGGGGTTTTTTGTGGGTGTTTGTTTTGAGTGATGCCCGGTAGTGCGAATTTGACAACAATATGGACCTTGTTGTTATACAAACTTGAACTAATTGTTTATTTAATCGGCTTTGAAATGGAATGTCACGGACGAGATAGGTTATTGCCTGTGGCTTGCTGTAAGCCTTTACTTACTTTTTACGTAAGCCAAGGGCTTGGCAATAAAGGGCAAACGCCTTTGTGTAACAGTGCTTAACTCATAAGTCATTGAAATATAACGTATTTATATTTTTAGTTGGGCAGTTTGTGTAATAAATACTCATAACATCCGCGCTTGCAGCAATCCTATAAAACTCTAGTATTTGAACTGTATCGACGGATCGATACGGCGCTCAAGGAAGAACGCAGACGGACATCGCGGGAAGCGATTCATCAGGATGATGAGAAGGAACAAAAGGGACTAGGGAAAAAATGTGGGCGGGTCAAACCGCCCCTTTTTTTTGCCCGCAAAAAAGGTCCGGGCGGTGATGTTTAA
This sequence comes from Pseudomonas bubulae, assembly GCF_037023725.1. Classification (NCBI taxonomy): domain Bacteria; kingdom Pseudomonadati; phylum Pseudomonadota; class Gammaproteobacteria; order Pseudomonadales; family Pseudomonadaceae; genus Pseudomonas; species Pseudomonas bubulae. Next base: position 4,585,093 of record NZ_CP146077.1, on the reverse strand, counting down.
ACGGTTATAGCAAAACGCCCAAGGCCATTGGTCTCGGGCGTTTTGCGTGGTGCAGTCACCTGGCCGTGCCAGGCTCAGTACTCAGAGTACTGGATAGTCGATATAGCCCACTGCGCCATTGACGTAGAAGGTTTCCGGGTGCGCCTCATTGAGCGGCGCATCGGCCTTCAAGCGTGCGGGCAGATCAGGGTTGGCGATAAACGGCACGCCGAATGCGACGGCATCGGCCTTGCCTGCTGCCAGCCAGGCATTGGCACTGTCTTTGGTGAAGCTCTCATTGACGATGTACGGGCCACCGAAGGCTTGCTTGAGTTGCGGGCCCAGGCTGTCGGCAGCTTCATGCTCGCGCGCACAGATGTAGGCAATACCGCGTTTGCCCAGTTCGCGGGCGACATAACCAAAGGTTTCGGCCAGGTTTTCATCGCCCATGTCGTGCAGGTCGGCCCGTGGCGACAAATGCACGCCAACCCGGCCGGCACCCCAGACTTCAATGGCGGCGTCGGTAACTTCCAGCAACAGGCGCGCACGGTTCTCTATGCCGCCGCCGTACTGGTCGGTACGTTTGTTGGTGCTGCTTTGCAGGAACTGGTCGAGCAGGTAGCCATTTGCACCATGGATCTCGACGCCATCAAAACCGGCAGCCTTGGCGTTTTCTGCGCCTGTGCGGTAGGCCTCGACAATATCGGCGATCTCGGCAGTTTCCAGCGCGCGAGGCGTCGGGAAATCAACCTTCGGGCGCACCAGGCTAACATGGCCCTTGGCCGCAATGGCGCTGGGTGCAACCGGCGTTTCACCGTTCAGGTACATCGGATGCGAGATGCGGCCTACATGCCACAACTGCAGCGCAATCCGGCCACCGGCGGCGTGTACGGCCCGGGTGATGTTGGTCCAGCCGCGTACCTGGTCGTCGGCCCAGATGCCCGGAGTGTCAGGGTAGCCGACGCCCATAGGCGTGACCGATGTGGCCTCGCTCAGGATCAGGCCGGCAGAGGCGCGTTGAACGTAGTATTCAGCCATCAGGGCATTAGGTACCCGACCTTCGCTGGCGCGGCAGCGGGTCAGCGGAGCCATGATGATGCGGTTGGGCAGTTCGAGGTCGCCCAACTTGATCGGATCGAAAATCGTCGTCATTTATGCAGCCCTCTCAAGGATCAGTTAGTAGCAGTAGCCAGTTCGGAATTGCCGCCCTGGCGGAAAGTGATCAGCGTCACCAGCAGTGCCAGTATTGCCAGTGCGGCAGCGGCCAGTGGAACGCTGGTGAGGCCGAAGCCGTGGGCGATGACACTGCCGCCAACCCAGGCGCCGAGTGCATTGCCGACGTTGAATGCGCCGATATTCAGGGTTGAAACCAGGTTCGGGGCAGCCTTGCCGAAGGTCACGACATTGATTTGCAGCGCCGGTACGGCAGCGAATGAAGCCGCAGCCCACAAAAACAGGGTGATTTCAGTCGGGATCACCGCGACGCTGGTCCAGGTCAGTACGGTGGACATCACCGCCATCGCGATAAACACACCGATCAGCGTTGCGGCCAGGCGTTTGTCCGCCAGCTTGCCACCGATGATATTGCCCACCGTCAGGCCAAGGCCGATCAGCAGCAGAGTCCAGGTCACGCCGCTTGGCGAAACGCCGGTGACATCACCGAGCAGGGGCGCGACATAAGTGAACAGGGTGAACATCGACGCGGAAAACAGCGCAGTCATGCTCAGCGACAGCCAGATGCCTGCGCCTTTGAGCGCGGCCAGTTCGGCACGCATGTCGAGTTTTTCCTCGTCACGCTTGGCTGGCAGAAAGCGGATCAGGCCGATCAATGCCACGACACCGATCACGGTGACGGCAAAAAACGTCGAGCGCCATCCAGCTGCCTGGCCCAGAGCAGTGCCCAGGGGAACGCCGAGCACGTTGGCCAGGGTCAGGCCGGTAAACATCAGGGCCACGGCAGACGCGCGCTTGTTGGCAGGTACCAGGCCTGCGGCCACGACCGAACCAATACCGAAGAACGCGCCGTGGCACAGGGCAGTGACAACACGGGCAAACATCAGCACGTTGTAATCACTGGCCAGGGCACAGAGCAGGTTGCCGATGATGAATATCACCATCAACGCTACCAGGGCGGCCTTGCGCGGCAACCTGGCCGTGGCCAGCGCCATAAACGGCGCACCGATGGCCACGCCCAGCGCGTAGCCGGTTACCAGCCAGCCGGCACCGGGAATGGATACACCAAGGTCGGTTGCGACATCAGGCAGCAAGCCCATGATCACAAACTCGGTGGTCCCGATGGCGAAAGCGCTGAGCGCCAGAATGAGTAGCGAGAGGGGCATGGAAGTCCTTTTAAAGCTCTTGGCTGATTTTTTCGAGGAAGACCTTGATGGTTTCCTCATTACGTTTGAAAAAGTGCCACTGACCGTGTTTTTGGCTGGTAATCAGGCCCGCTCGCTGCAGCGTTGCGAGATGGGCAGAAACCGTGGACTGCGAAAGGCCGCAGAGCTGATCAAACTGCCCGGCACACACACCATGTTCGGTGGAGTGGACCTGGTCAGGGAACGAGGCATCAGGGTTTTTCAGAGCGTTGAGAATTTCTCGGCGTACTGGGTGTGCCAGGGCTTTTATTATTTCGTCGAGGTCGATCGTCATGGTTGCAGTGCTCATTGGGTACAACGTTATATCGCGATGAGGCGAACTTTAAATCGTTATATCGCGATATACAAATATGATTTCGATCTTAGATCAGCTCAAATCGATATATCGGGTTATAACGATATTGGTGTGGCAGTGCTAAACTGCGCCCATGAATTATCTCGCACATCTGCACCTTGGCGGTCAGCGCCCGGAAGAAATGCTGGGCAGTCTTTATGGCGATTTTGTCAAAGGGCGGCTGCATGGCCAATACAGCGCGGACATTGAACACGGTATAGCGCTGCACCGCAGCATTGATGTCTTTACTGACAACCACCCCCTGGTTGATCAGTCGTTGTCGCGATTTGCCCATACTCGCCGGCGGTATGCGGGCATTGTGCTGGACGTGTTTTTTGACCATTGCCTGGCGCGGGACTGGGGGCAGTATGCTGAAGGGCCGCTGGAGCGTTTTACCTCGGATTTTTACCGGGTGCTGGTGGCCGAACAACAGCTGCCACGGCGGCTTGCCACGATTGCGCCGCACATGGCGGCCCATGACTGGTTGGGTTCGTATCGGGATTTTGCCGTGCTGGAGCAGGTGTTCAATGGTATAGCCCGGCGCTTGTCGCGCCCCGAGGAACTGGCCGGGGCGATGCAGGACTTGAAGGCGTTGTATGAACCTCTGAGCGAGGATTTTCGGGCGTTTTATCCGCAGTTGCAGGTATTTGCGGCGGGTTGTTACCGGAAGGGATGTCCGTAGCCGCTGACGAGGGGCGAAGTCGTCGCAAAATCAGGCAATGGGTTGTGTCAGTTACACCAGGTTCTCAGGGTTTACGGCTGTTTGATCTTGTTTGACTGGTGTGTTGAGTACATATCCGGCATTCGTGTCTAACCGAGATATTGGTTTCGCTCTTACAGCGAGTCACTTTTTCCAGACGCCGAAAAAGTAACCAAAAAGGCTTGCCCCGGCGTACGGCCTTCGCTGCGCTCAGGTTCCCTCGCTCCGGTCCTGCTCCGTGGGCCCGCCGCCACGGGCCATCCATGGCCCATCGCGGCTCTCCCGGCATCCATGCCGGTCGACCCACTCCCCATAACCTCCTCTCGGCCTCCCGAAGGGGCGGGCAGATCAAGTGCACAACGCCCCGAGGCGGCCGACCGGCCGGCCTGTTCCGTTCGCGTGTACTGCGCAATCTCTGTAGATACTCTGTTGCAGGTCAAGCCCTATTTGTGGGAGCGAGCCTGCTCGCGAACGACCTTCGCGAGCAGGCTCGCTCCCACAGTTGCAGTGTTCCTGTAGCAGCTGCCGAGGAACGAAGGCTGCGTTCGGCGTGATGCGGCACTCCGACGAAGTCGTCGCAAAATCAGGCAATGGGTTGTGTCAGTTACACCAGGTTTTCAGGGTTTACGGCTGTTTGATCTTGTTTGTTTCACTGGAACGTTGAGTACATATCCGGCATTCGTGTCTAACCGAGATATTGGTTTCGCTCTTACAGCGAGTCACTTTTTCCAGACGCCGAAAAAGTAACCAAAAAGGCTTGCCCCGGCGTACGGCCTTCGCTGCGCTCAGGTTCCCTCGCTCCGGCTCTGCTCCGTGGGCCCGCCGCCACGGGCCATCCTTGGCCCATCGCGGCTCTCCCGGCATCCATGCCGGTCGACCCACTCCTCAGAACCTCCTCTCGGCCTCCCGAAGGGGCGGGCAGATCAAAAGCACTGCGTCCCGAGGCGGCCGACCGGCCGGCCTGTTCGGTTCGCGTGTACTGCGCAATCTCTGTAGATACTCTGTTGCAGGTCAAGCCCTATTTGTGGGAGCGAGCCTGCTCGCGAACGACCTTCGCGAGCAGGCTCGCTCCCACAGTTGCAGTGTTCCTCGGCAGCGGCTACAGAAACTACAAGCTCACGTTTTTTCGGGATTTTTCTCACAGGTTTGCCAATTGCTGGGGCGAGGGGACGACGCTTATAGTCGGTGTTCGCCGATAAGGCGGCCGGGTTTGGCGACCTGCTTAACATTTAGTTAGCATGCGATTGTTCTATATGGCAGAGCGTGTATTTTGCTCGCGTTGCTCTATGGCAGCTGTGCGTGGGAGATCTTCGGGTCTGCCGGGTTTTCCTAAATGTTACCGGTTCGCCAACCCGCGTACAGCAGCCACCTGCTTTTGTTTGGCGACGAAAACGGTCGGCTCAAATTCGACATTTAGGAGTTTGATTAATGACCGACTCATCGTTTGTCCCGCTTACCGCCATCGATTGCACCATCCCTGCTTTATTGATCGACCGCAACGCGCCCCTCGACGTACTTCATGCCAACGCCGCCGCTCGCGTACTGGCCGTCACCCAACTGATGGAATCGTTTTCCAGTCGGGAAGTGCAAGAGGCTGATTCCGTTGATCTCAAACATCTGGCTATTGTTTCGGCGCAATTGCTGCGTGACGGGTGCGATCTGATGGATGTACTCGGCTGGCGGTTGCGGCCTGTTTGATCTTGTTTGTTTAACTGGAGCGTTGAGTACATATCCGGCATTCGTGTCTAACCGAGATATTGGTTTCGCTCTTACAGCGAGTCACTTTTTCCAGACGCCGAAAAAGTAACCAAAAAGGCTTGCCCCGGCGTACGGCCTTCGCTGCGCTCAGGTTCCCTCGCTCCGGTCCTGCTCCGTGGGCCCGCCGCCACGGGCCATCCATGGCCCATCGCGGCTCTCCCGGCATCCATGCCGGTCGACCCACTCCTCAGAACCTCCTCTCGGCCTCCCGAAGGGGCGGGCAGATCAAAAGCACTGCGCACCGAGGCGGCCGACCGGCCGGCCTGTTTGGTTCGCGTGTACTGCGCAATCTCTGTAGATACTCTGTTGCAGGTCAAGCCCTAATGTGGGAGCGAGCCTGCTCGCGAACGACCTTCGCGAGCAGGCTCGCTCCCACAGTTGCAGTGTTCCTCGGCAGCGACTACAGAAACTACAAGCTCACGTTTTTTCGGGATTTTTCTCACAGGTTTGCCAATTGCTGGGGCGAGGGGACGACGCTTATAGTCGGTGTTCGCCGATAAGGCGGCCGGGTTTGGCGACTTGGAACATTTTCAGAAATATGTGCAATTGCTATATAAGACAGAGCGTGTATTTATACGCGCTGTGCTTTATGGCAGCTGTGCGTGGGAGATCTTCGGGTCTGCCGGGTTCTGGGAATGACCGGTTCGCCAACCCGCGTACAGCGGCCACTTGTTTTTGTTTGGCGACGAAAACGGCTGGCTAAAACATATAGCATCTGAGGTTTATCCATGACTCATTCCCAGTTCATCCCTCTTACTGCCATCGATTGCACCATCCCTGCTTTATTGATCGACCGCAACGCGCCCCTCGACGTACTTCATGCCAACGCCGCCGCTCGCGTACTGGCCGTCACCCAACTGATGGAATCGTTTTCCAGTCGGGAAGTGCAAGAGGCTGACTCTGTAGATCTTAGGCATATGGCTACTGTTTCGGCGCAATTGCTGCGTGATGGTTGTGACCTGCTTGATGTGTTGGGCTGGCGGTTGAGGCCTGCTTGATAGCGTTTTTATAACTGATGCATTGAGTACATAACCGATATTCGCGTTAAAAATCGCAGCCTTGTTCCTTCGGCAGTGACGACAGGGGATTGCGCAGTAAATGTGAACCAAACAGGCCGGCCGGTCGGCCGCCTCGGCGTAGTGCTTTTGATCTGCCTGCCCTCCCGGGAGGCCGAGAGGAGGTTCTGAGGAGTGGGTCGACCGGCATGGATGCCGGGAGAGCCGCGATGGGCCATGGATGGCCCGTGGCGGCGGGCCCACGGAGCAGAGCCGGAGCGAGGGAACCTGAGCGCAGCGAAGGCCGTACGATGGGGCGAGGACTTTTTGGTTCCTTTTTGGTCCTTCAAAAAGGGACTCGCCGTAAGGGCGAAACCAATATTTCAGTTAGACGCACATGCCGGATATGTACGCGGTGGGCCAGTTAATGTGCAACGTACCTTTACTGTTGCAACGCGACTTTATCGTCGCACCGTGTCGCCTGCATCGCGAGCAAGCCCGCTCCCACAACATCCCCTTACATGGCTCCCGGCTCAAATCATCGCCCCCACTCTCTCCGGCAGCGGATCTGTTTGCGTCACCGGTGCTGACACCACCCGCCGGATCGCTTCCTGCGCTCTGAACGCCAGCACGGCCCGCTCTTGTGCCTGGCTGGCAATGGGCTCCAGCAGATGAATCTCAACGTCGCTCTGCTCATGGCTAAACAGTCGCAGCAGATGTGAGAGCAAATCGTCATTGCCAATAAACGGCGCTATCGCATCGACCTCGCCATTGCGCAAATAGCGGATGGCTACAGGTTGCAGTGGTACCCGGCTGTCAATGGCCGCCGACAGCAACCGCCCATGAAAGGTACGCACCGAGCACCCATCCGTGGTGGTGCCTTCGGGAAACATCAGCAGGGGTAGCGGCTGTTGCAGGTGACGGGTCATTTGCTCACGAATCACCTGGATGTCTCCCGCACCACGGCGGATAAACAAACTGCCTGCCTTGGCCGCCAACCACCCGGCCACCGGCCAGCCACGCACCTCGGCTTTGGACAGAAATGACAGCGGGGTCAGTTGCCCCAGCAATGCAATATCGGTCCAGGACACGTGATTGCTCACCCACAGCATCGGCGTTGCCGGGATTTCCCCGACCACGGTGACGCGAAAGGGCAGGGCGCTGCTCAGGCGTGTCATAAAAAACTGCGACCAGCGCTGGCGGCGATCCATTGTGCTGTTCAGGCCCAGGCGCTCCAGCAGCCCGAACATTCCCGCCATGCCCAGCCCCAGACTGACCACCCCGAGCACCCGTGCCACCCGGGCATACCGGCGCAAGCGGCGCATCACACGGCCGCCTTGAAGTGACGCGCATAGCGCGGGCACAGTTCATCACGCTTGAGCAGGATGAAGACGTCGGCCACCTGAAAGTCTTCATCCCAGCAGGGCTCGCCGCAAATCCTCGCGCCCAGGCGCATATAGGCCTTGAGCAGCGGCGGCATTTCCGTGATGACGTTGCTGGGCACTTCCTGCGCCGGCAGCGGATTTTTCGGCTCGGCGCGTAGATGCTCCGTACACAAGTAACGCTCGCGCAGACGCTGCATGATCGCCCGGGCCTGAATGCCACCATCCTGCATCGGGATGCTGGCGCAGCCCATCAGGTAGCGATAATTGCCCTGGTTAAGGACTTCGGCCAGTTCACCCCACAGCACGGCGATGGTGCCACCATTGCGGTAGGCCGGGTCGACGCAGGTGCGCCCGATTTCAAGCAGCGGCCCCTGCAGGTTGGCCAACCCGTGAAGGTTGAACTCTTCTTCGCTGTAAAAATGGCCGATACGTTGTGCCGCGCTGTGATCCAGCAGGCGGGTGGTGGCAACCAACTGGCCGCTATTGAGATCGCGTACCCCGATATGTTCGCAATAAGCGTCATAGCCGTCCTCGTCCAGCCCGTGTTCGGCGCTTTTGAGTTTGGCCTTCAACTCGTCGCTGAACACACGAAAACGCAGGGTCTGAGCCTCGCGCAATGCCGCGGGGCCGAGCAAGCGCTCAGCCTGCAAGCGACGTTCTGGAGCGGTGTCGCGGATACGGGCGATCTGGGACATTGCGAATCTCCGTGCAGGCACTGTGCCCGCTCTGGGTATCTGCCAATCGACTGAGGTGTGCAACTTCAGGCTAAGCAGGTGCAATGTCACCACTGTGACGTTTGGATGATGCTTGTGTGACAGGGGGGGCGGGAGGAACTGTCGGTAGCGCCTGGCGTCTCAAGAGGGTGAAAAAAGTCCTGCCAAAACCGCTCGCCGGGTTTAATGTTCACCCACGTTTATTGGTTGATGAGTTTTTATGCTTAAAGCGCTGTTATCTTCTGCCTGTGCCTTGTTGCTGACCCTGGGTGTGAGCCTGTCTGCCCAGGCCAACTGGTACCTGGACGGTGAGTCGTCACGGCTGTCATTTATTACCACGCAAAATGCCAATATCGCCGATGTGCACCGCTTTCTGGTCCTGCATGGCAAGGTTGACCGCAAAGGCCTGGCGCAATTGCGTATCGAGATGGACTCGGTCAACAGCTCAGTGCCACTGCGTGATGAGCGCATGCGTGACGTGTTGTTTGATTTCAAGCACTTCCCGGAAGCGCAGATCAGCGCGCAGATCGACCTGCAACCGATCAATGACCTGGCCTCCGGTGCGCAACTGGAATTGCGCTTGCCGGTAACGGTCAGCTTGCGCGGCAAACAGCACACCTATCAGGCCGAGCTATTGGCCACCCGTCTGGATGAACGACGCTTTCAGGTCGTGACCCTGGAGCCGCTGATGCTGCAAGCCGAAGATTTTGGCCTGCAACCGGAGCTTGAAACCTTGCGCAAACTGGCCGGGCTTTCGGCCATCAGCTTTTCAGTACCGGTGAATGCGGTGCTGATTTTCACGGCCCGTTAAGATGGCCGGCGCAGTGTTTGGCTGGCGCAGTGACAATAGTTTTGAGTTGCTGATCGACGGGCCGCAGTTTTTCCCGCGCATGCTGGCCGTCATTGAACAGGCTCAGGAGCAGATCGATCTGGAGTTGTATCTGGTTGAGGCCGGTGACTGTGCCGAAACCATCGTCCAAGCCCTGGAACAGGCGGCCTGGCGCGAGGTGCGGGTGCGTTGCCTGTTTGACGCCTACGGAAGTCTGGGATTGGGCCCGGCGTTGCGCCGCAGGCTGATCGAAGCCGGGGTTGAGCTGCGGCATTACAACCCGCTGAGCTGGCGCCGTGGCCTCAACAATCTGTATCGCGATCATCGCAAGCTGTTGTTGGTGGATCAGCAATTGGCTGTGGTGGGTGGCACCGGCGTCACAGATGAGTTCTGGCGCCCCACTGAAAACAGCTGCGACTGGCATGAGGTGATGGTGCAGATGCAAGGTCCGCTGGTGCTGGACTGGCAGATGCTGTTTGATCGCCAGTGGCGGGCCAATATCAGCCGCAAGGCCTGGAAACCGGCGACCCACTTCGGCCTGGCGCGCTTGCCCGGTGTGCCCGACGAGGCTGAGGGTATGGGGCGCGTGGCCTACGCCGATGCCCATCAACATCGCGATATCCTGCAATCGCTGGTGCGCGCGATCAACAGCGCCAAGCAGCGTATCTGGCTGGCCACGCCTTACTTTCTGCCGACCTGGAGCGTGCGCCGTTCGCTGCGCCGTGCGGCGGCGCGGGGTGTCGATGTGCGGCTGCTGCTCACCGGGCCGCGCACCGACCACCCTTCGGTGCGCTACGCCGGGCACCGTTATTACCCGCGGCTGCTCAAGTCCGGAGTGCAGATACTGGAATATCAGCCCTGTTTTCTGCATTTGAAAATGGTCCTGATCGACGATTGGGTCAGCGTTGGCTCATGCAATTTCGACCACTGGAACCTGCGTTTCAACCTTGAAGCCAACCTTGAGGCGCTGGATCCGGCGCTTACCCAGGCGGTGGCGGCCAGCTTTATCGCCGACTTCGCCCAAAGTCAGCCCGTCAGCCTGCAAGACTGGCAATCACGCCCCCTCTGGCGACGGGTGAAGCAGCGCATCTGGGGCTGGGTTGACCGGCTGGTGGTGAATATTTTGGGGCGGCGCCACTGAATTTCGCCCTGCACGCGGTTACTTAAGCGTTGATAACGTGCAAAATCGAGCCACTTCACGGCAGCGGACGAACGTGAGGCATGATTATCTGGAGCGTTTTGCATGACACCTTCGTTGTTATTGGCCGTTCTGGCCTCAGGCTTTATCTATGGGATCACGCCGGGCCCGGGCGTGCTGGCTGTTTTCGGCATTGGCGCTGCCCGTGGGCGACGTGCCGGCGCCGGTTTTCTGTGCGGGCATTTGCTCGGCGATGTGATCTGGTGCAGCACGGCGTTGATTGCCATCGTCGGCGCACGTGAATTTGGCAGCACTGCCTTCAACGTGCTGGGCTTGATCAGCGGCTTGTACCTTTTCTGGCTGGGCCTGCGTGCCGTTCGCGCCCAGGGCAGCAGCAGTGCTCAACAAGGCCCGGCGCGACAGCCGTTTGCCCACGGGATTTTCTTCGGATTGACCAACCCCAAAGCGTATCCGGTGGCAGTGGCGACGTTCACTGCGCTGTTGTCCAGCCGCGCAGAGTTACTGACCTGGGCCATGTTGCCCTGGTTGATTGCGTTGAGCTTTGTGGGTGGGGCGCTGGCCTACATGATTCTGGTGGGTGTTGTTGGCGCCGGCCATGTCAGGGCGCTCTATCAGCGCCATGAGTTACTGATTACCCGGCTGTGCGGGGTGATGTTTATCGGTTTTGCCATCAGTGCGCTGATGCATGCGCTGCCCGGGTTGTTGCAAGCGATCGTTTGAAATAACGGGCAGGGGGGATGCAGTGCGGACAATGTCATCGGGGATGAAAAAGGGTGGGGTAGGGCTTGGATGGCAATGCAGTTGCAGGATTTTGCTGTGTAGCGAAGCTTTCAAGTGGATTGAAAGCCAGGAAGAAGTGGAGCGGGTGGCGGGAATCGAACCCGCGTGATCAGCTTGGGAAGCTGGAGTAATACCATTATACGACACCCGCTCAGAGCGGCTGACTTTGTACCAGAAGATGGCAGCGATGAGAAGTTTTATTCTTGAAATGTGTTGTTTTAGCAGCTTTTTCGTTCTGCTGATTGCCTCGGGCACCCTCACAACGACAGTGAGGGTGGGTGAGGTCGGGTTGGCTTTAAAAACTCGAGCAGGGCGTTTTTACTGCTGTGGCTGGCGCTCCTGTTTTCCATATCGAGAAAATGCCCGGTGTTTTCCAGGCTGATGAACCGGCTGTTGGCAATCGGCTGGGCAAAGTGCCGGGCGTCGCTGGCCACGGTGTATTCGTCCCATTGGCCATTGATAAACAGCACCGGTATATCGATACCCTGCGTGGCACTGAGAAAGCCTTGCTGATCGTTGTTCAGGACCTGGTCTATATGAAAGTGCATTTGCGCGTATTCATGCTCGGCCAGGCTGCTGACGTGCCTGAAGTTGAAACGCTTGAACAATGGCGGCAAATGCTTGCCCAGTGTGTCGTTGACCAGGTTGCCCACCTGAGTGCGGTTGCAAGCTGCCAGGCAATGACGGCCACGCTCCAGGTAATCGCGCATGGCGTCGTTGATCAGCGGCGAAAACGAACTGATCACGGCCTTTTCGATGCGTCGCGGCACACACGCCAGGGCGGTAAGTGCCGCTGTCCCGCCCCATGAAAATGACAGCAGGTAGTTCGCGTCAAAATGCTCTATCAGCTCCAGCAAAATTTGAGCTTCTATTTCCCTCGTCAGCATCTTCTGATGAGGGTTATGAGGTCTGGAGTTGCCCGCGTAGGGCTGGTCATAGAGAACAACGTTTAAATGCGGGTGGAGGTTTTTCAGGGTCTGGCCAAAGGACGCAGTGGTGGCCATCGAACCATTCACCAGGATGATGGTGTTTAGCGCCGTATCGCAACAATAAAGCTCGGTGTGGATACGGTATTGGCCTTGAATGTCGAGCACGGCAATTTCGGGCTTCATCATGGCGTCAGACTCCAGTGAATCGAGCGTCGGTCTGACTGATGGTGCTCTGTGATTGTTACAGAAAGGGGTGGGCCGCGTTGCCGGCTAACTTGCTGGAGTGGGTTGGAATTGCACAACTTCCTGCTCGCTCAGCGCCCGGTACTCGCCGGGGGCCAGCAGGCTGTCGAGCACCAAGGGGCCGATGCTTTCGCGGTGCAGGCGCACGACCTTGTTGTTGAAGAAGCCAAACATGCGTTTGACCTGATGATAACGGCCCTCAACGATGCTCAGGCGGGCACTGCAAGGGCCAAGCAGTTCAAGCCCGGCGGGCTGCGTGGTCAGGTCTTCAAAAGCGAAATAGACGCCCTCACGAAATTTGCTGATATACGCGTCGGTAATTTCCTGCTCGGTCTCGACGTAATACACCTTGGGCATCTTGGTCTCGGGCTGAGTGACATGACGCGACCATTGGCCGTCATTGGTAATCAGCATCAACCCGCTGGTGTTGAAGTCCAGCCGACCTGCGATATGCAGGTCGTGTTTGTCCGGCTCATCCAGCAAGTCGATCACCGTAGGATGTTCCGCATCCTGGGTGGCGCTTACACAACCGGGTGGCTTGTGCAGCATGAAGTAACGCGCCGGTTTGCCTGCCTGCAAGATTTGCCCGTCGAACTCAACCTGGCTGAATGCCCGAATTTCGTGACGTGGATCGCAGATAACCTGCCCATCAACCTGGATACGCTTCTCTATCAGGAGCAAGCGTACTTGCTGGCGGTTGAACTGGGGGCGGTTGCTCAGAAAACGGTCTAAACGCATAGCGATCAATCACAAGGAATTCATGCGCGTATCTTACGTGAGGCTCTGCGCCCTTGCAGGCGGCAATTGACTTGCAACGTTCGCGCAACGTGGGCACAGGCAGGCGAGGTCACGTAGCTCAAGTGGTAATGCCTGTATGACCTTGGGATCAATATTGACGGTATGGCACCAGCAGGATTGAGCCGCGATATCCGGGCTGGCCATGGAGCAGTCGTTTCGAGCGCCGCATGCTGGGCACAGGTCAGGGGTGGTCATTTCAGCATGTCCATGGAATTTGTTGATGGCTTGATAATAATCCTTACAAGGGTAGGAAAACGATCGTTATTTATAATCAGTGTGGAGGTTGGCTCTTTTTGATTAGGTGCTGAGGATAAAGAAGATCGCACGTATCCTCAGGAAATTCCCTACATAATAACCTGTTGTTAAATAATAATGTCCGTTTAGGATTGGGGGGCGACAAGTTGCTTGTCGTGAACAATTTTCAGTATTTGATTGGGGGCGTATATGAAATACGTGTACTTGTTGTGTGCGATGTTGTTTTATTCTTCGGTTTCTTTAGCCAGTGTGGTTGAAAGTTGTCCGCGTGCTGAAACCGTGACGCTCAGAAATGGTATCTATACGGCGCCAGCCAATGCTTCCGCAGCTGAATGGATCGCTGTGGCAAGCGCCCCGACAGCGTCACCGTTGAAAACATTCGAAGCCGCTGTTTTTTATCCTGCCAATAACGAGGCAGGGTCTACGGGGCGGATCGGGTACTGCGAGTACAGGGCGGCGGACAGGTCACTTCTGAACTTGCATTATAATAATCCGGATGCTTCCGGTGACGCTATGACTCTGGTGGAGGCTAGAAACTGGAAGATGTATACCAGCGGGTTTGGGCTGGCTTTTTATGAATGCAACTCATCTGACACCAATGGGTGTTCGTTTTCGGTACGGAATTGATTTGCGTGTCCGGTAATGCCTTATCCAGCTGATGCGGCCAGGCAGGGAGTCTGGCTGACTACTCTGCATGGCTGTGGGGTGTAAATTCGAGAGTGTTTGGTTGGTTTCTTAGATATTGAATGAAGTGTGCGCGGTTTTTTATATCTTTCGATGGGGCGGGAGCACTGTCTTTGGTTTGAGAGGTTTGTATGTATATTCGAGTTATGGCTGTTGTTTTAATAAGTGCATCCCTGTCTGCCTGTATAAATTATCCTGTGTATCCCAGGCACCATCAGCGAGCCGACGTGCGTTCCGCCCCACTGTTAAATCAGGGCGTAAATAGCCCTGTGGTCAGGCAAAAAGTTAAGGCGCCGCTTATTCGGCGCGAAAAGCTGAATCAGCAAAGGATCAATAGCCCTGTGCTTGTGCGAGAGGTTCAGGCGCCGCTTATTCAGCGCGAACAGCTGAATAAGCAAGGGGTCAATAGTCCTGTGCTTGTGCGAGAGGTTCAGGCGCCGCTTATTCAGCGCGAACAGCTGAATCAGCAAGGGATCAATAGTCCTGTGCTTGTGCGAGAGGTTCAGGCGCCGCTTATTCAGCGCGAACAGCTGAATCAGCAAGGGATTAATAGCCCTGTGCTTGTGCAAGAGGTTCAGGCACCCCTCATTCAGTATTAAAGGTTCAGCAAGATCAGCGTTCACGGTCGAACCGGCAATGACCCGGGCACAAGCACCTGACCCGCTTGCATGGCGCCGGACGCGACGGATGGGGATGTTGACAACAGGGACGGGGTTTTCTAGTGTCCGCCCCATTGTTTCTCAGGACTTACCCATGACCCCGGATGACCGTATAAAACTTGAACCTGTCTGGAAACAGGCATTACGTGAGGAGTTCGATAAACCTTACATGGCCGAGCTGCGCGAGTTCCTGCGCCAGGAACATGCGGCCGGAAAAGAGATTTACCCACCGGGTCCGCTTATTTTCAATGCCCTTAACCTGACGCCGCTGGACAAGATCAAGGTGGTCATTCTTGGTCAGGACCCTTATCACGGCCCCGGTCAGGCCCATGGTTTGTGTTTTTCAGTACAGCCCGGTATCCCGACACCGCCGTCGCTGGTCAATATCTATAAAGAGCTCAAGCGTGACCTGAATATTGATATCGCCCCTCACGGCTGCTTGCAACATTGGGCAGAGCAGGGCGTTTTGCTGCTCAATACCACGATGACGGTGGAGCGCGCCAATGCCGCCTCCCATGCCAAGAAGGGCTGGGAGCATTTTACTGACCGGATTATCCAGGTGGTCAGCGAGCAGCAACCCAAGCTGGTGTTCCTGCTGTGGGGCGCCCATGCCCAGAGCAAGCAAAAACTGATCGATGCGACCAAACACCTGGTGCTGACGTCGGTGCATCCATCGCCGCTATCGGCGTATCGGGGCTTTATAGGCAACGGCCACTTCAGCCGAACCAACAAGTTCCTTGAGCAAAACGGCCTGGCTGCGATCGACTGGAAACTGCCACCGGTTTAAGTCATGACTCAGCGGTACAAGGCACACTCAGCGCAATAGCCGGTGTGCCAGCACTTGTTGTCAGGAAGGGTTGGCTTCATCCTGGCGAGCCCAATAGCGGAACAGGGGTTCAGCCAAAAACAGCACGAAGATCAGGCGCATCACCTGCAACGCGGTAACCAAGGGCACTGACAGTTGCAATGTTTCTGCGGTGAGGCTCATTTCTGCAATGCCGCCCGGCATCATCCCCAGGGTCATGGAGCGTAGATCGAGTTGGGTGAGGGCGCTCAAGCCCAGTGCACACAGGCTGGCTATCAACATGGTCAGGGCTGTGCCCAGCAGGGTTTTGCCGATAAAAGACGGCGCCCGCCGAAAGAATGCCCGATTGAAATGACAGCCCAGCCCGCTGCCAATCAGCCACTGCCCCATCTGACTGCTGCCGTCTGGCAGGCCTATATGCAAATCCCATGAAATACTCACGCTGGCACTGACCAGCAGCGGCCCGAACAGCCACGGGTTTGGCTGGCGCAGGCGTTGCCAGATCCAGGCCAGCAAGGCACCTGCCGGAAACAGCACCGCGAGCCAGTAAGGGTTAATGGCAGCAGGATGCATGGCGGGTGTGCCTTCGCCCAACAAATACTTGAAGGCTGCCGGAACGCACAGCACAACGGTCAGTACGCGCAGGCTCTGCCCAGCAGCGACGCGGCTCAATACGGCGCCATTGCGTGCGCCGAGGTTGACCATCTCCCCCGAACCGCCGGGCATGCTGGAGAAGAACGCAGTGGCGCGATCCTCACCGCTGCGGCGCATCAGCCATACACCGATCACACTCGACACACTGGTGAGCAGGGCGCCCGCCAGGATCAGCCAGAAATGCGCCAGCACCTGCTCCATCACCACAGGTGTGAAATGCAGGCCGATACCGATGCCCACAATCCACTGCCCGCATTTACGCCCGCCGGGAATCTCGGCCAGTTGCCAGGGTGTCAGGCAACGCACCAGGATGATCGCCAGCAGAGAGCCGACCATCCACGGTAACGGCCAGCCGATCTGGCTGGCGAGGTAGCCGCCAGCCAGGCCGATCAGCGGCGTGCCCCACCAGTGCTTGAGTCCTGAATCAGGCATTGGCCAGAGCGCGACGTTGGGCGCTGCGTTTGCGCCAGATACGTATGACAGGCAGCAACAACATGATTGTCGTCAGTACCCAGACACCCAGGGTGATCGGGCTCGCCCACAGGATATCCAGCGCACCGTTGGATATCGACAGTGCGCGACGCAGGTTCTGCTCCATCAGCCCGCCCAGAATGAACCCCAGCAGTACCGGAGACAGCGGGAAGTCGAGCTTGCGCAGGATATAGCCGAAGATGCCGATACCGATCATCAGGAACAGATCGAAGGTGGTCGCGTGCACGGCGTATACACCAATGGCCGTGATGATGGCGATTGCGGGCACCAGCGCCCAGTTAGGCACCGACAGAATCCGGGTGAAGATACGGATCATCGGGATGTTGAGGATCACCAGCATGACGTTGGCGATAAACAATGACGCGATCAGACCCCAGACGATATCCGGCTGCTGCTGAAACAACAGCGGGCCGGGGGTGATGTTGTACAGCGAGAGGGCGCCGATCATCACTGCCGTGGTGCCCGAACCCGGCACGCCCAGGGTCAGCATGGGTACCAGCGCCCCACAAGCGGAAGCACCGATTGCGGTTTCGGGGGCCGCCAGACCGCGCATGTCACCCTCGCCGAATTTTCCGGAAGTACCCGCCAGGCGTTTTTCCGTCATATAGGACACAGCGCTGGCCAGTGTGGCACCTGCACCCGGCAGAACGCCCATGATAAAACCGAGCAACCCGCAACGGATATTCACCGCGAATACCGCAGACGCTTCCTTGAAATTGAACATCATGCGTCCGGTGGCCTTAACCGCTTCCTGGCCGCGATGGGTTTTTTCCAGCAGCAACAGGATTTCGCTGATGGAGAACAAACCCAGTACCAGCACGACAAATTGAATGCCGTCAGTCAGGTGGATGTTGTCGCCGGTGAAGCGGTATACGCCACTGTTGGCATCAATCCCCACGCAGGCCAGAAACAGGCCGATAAGCGCAGCGATAAAGGTTTTGAGCGGACGGTCCCCGGCCATGCCGCCGAGGCAGACAATGGCAAACACCATCAGCACGAAATACTCCGCCGGGCCGAAGGCTATCGCCCACTTGGCCAGTAGCGGAGCAAACAGCACCATGCCGCAGGTGGCGATAAAGGCGCCAATAAATGAGCTCCAGGCCGACAGCGACAACGCCACGCCAGCCAGGCCTTTACGCGCCATCGGGTAGCCGTCGAGGGTGGTCATCACGGTCGAAGCTTCGCCAGGGATGTTCAGCAGGATCGAGCTGATACGCCCGCCGTATTCACAGCCCAGATACACCGCCGCCAGCAGGATCAGCGCCGATTCCGGTGGCAGGCCCAAGGCAAATGCGATGGGGATCAGCAGGGCGACCCCGTTGATTGGGCCAAGCCCCGGCAGCAGGCCGACCACGGTGCCGATCAAGGTGCCGCACAGGGCTGTGACCAGATTGTACGGGCTGAGCGCGACGCCGAAGCCCTGGCCCAAATAGCCGAAAGTATCCATATCAGTCCTCCAGAACGTCGAGCAGGCCAAGCGGCAGCGGAACGTCCATGGCTTTATCAAAGAGTAAATAAAGGCCAACGCTCACCAAGCTGATGATCACGCTGCTGGGCAGCCAGCGACCGCCATACAGACGCGCCAGCGGGATGCCGACCAGGATGCTGCTGAGGATAAAACCGAGAGGTTCGAAGGTGCCGGCGAAGATCAGCAACAGCAC
Source organism: Pseudomonas bubulae (assembly GCF_037023725.1). NCBI lineage: Bacteria > Pseudomonadati > Pseudomonadota > Gammaproteobacteria > Pseudomonadales > Pseudomonadaceae > Pseudomonas > Pseudomonas bubulae. The sequence goes on along the minus strand of NZ_CP146077.1, from coordinate 4,566,903 downwards.
GATACACAGGCCGATCTTGGTCAGGGTTTCACGATCCAGTTTGGGGTCATCTTCGCTGTGCACCACGGGGGAGGGGCGAAAGATCATGTAGGTCAGCCCCAGTCCCATTAATGCCAGCATCAGCAAAGGGAAAGCGCGAGGACCAACGGGTTCGTAGGAAAAGGCTGCCTGATAAGGCCAGGCCATCGCCGCCAAACCGGCGCAGACAAGCAGCAGGGCCGAAGCAAATACGCGTTGTGCAAGCATGGTTTACTCCTGGGCTGTGCCCCTGGGTGCAGGGGCACAGCCAGTGGTCGGCGGCGGTTACTGGATCAGGCCGAATTCCTGGGCCAGGACTTTGTAGTCAGCCACCTGCTTTTTCACATAGGTGTCCAGCTCCGGGCCGGTCATGGCGAAGGGGAACAGTTCGCGCTGATCACGCAATGTGGCGAAATCTTCGGAGGCCAGCAGCTTGTCAAAAGCCTCTTTCCACCAGGCGTACTCTGCATCGCTGACTTTTGGCCCCAGGTAGAAGCCGCGTACGACAGGCCAGACAATGTCGTAGCCCTGTTCCTTGGCCGTCGGGATGTCCTTCATCTCCGGCTCATCGAGGCGCTCGTTGGCGAATACGGCGAGCAGGCGCATATCACCGCTCTGGATATGGGGCATGGAGTCGGAAATATCTGTACTGCCTACCTGAATATGGCCACCCAGCAGCGCGGTAGCGATTTCACCGCCACCCTCCAGGGCCACATAACGCAGGTCACGGGGGTTGATCCCGGCGGCCTTGGCGATCAGGGCGGTCTGCATCCAGTCCTGGCTGCCCACGGTGCCGCCTGAGCCAATGACCACTTTGCTCGGGTCTTTTTTCAGGGCCTGAACCAGATCATCGAGATTTTTGTAGGGCGAGTCCTTCTTCACCGCAATGGCCCCGTAGCTGGTGCCGACCGCTGCCAGCCAGCGTACGGCGCTTTCATCGAAGCGGCCGAACTTGCCCTGGGCCAGGTTAAGCAATGAGCCACTGGACCAGGCTACCAGGGTGCCAGCATCGGCCGGGCGCTGGGCGACCACGGCGTTGTAGGCAACAGCCCCCACGCCACCCGGCATGTAGGTCACACGCATGGGTTTGCTCAGCAGCTTCTCGTTGACCAGTGCGCTTTGCGCCAGTTTGCAGGTCAGGTCAAAGCCACCGCCAGGGGACGCCGGGGCAATGCATTCGGGGCGTTTGGGTTCAGCCAGCAGTTGGCCAGTGAAGAGCATGCAGCCGGCCGCAATAGCCAGAGTGCGCAGGGGCAGTTTCATAGTGTCTCCTCAGGAATTTTTGTTTTTATAGAGCAGTTTTTGATTGTGCAAATTCATCGCTGCAGAGCCGATCCTCGGCCGTAATGAGGGCAGTGTGCAGGCAGCACAAAGCGGCTCGCAGGCGCAGAGGCGCATGGGGCTAGTACGGGAAAAATATAGAGATGGCGGGCTTTTGGCTGATAAGTCAGCATGCAGGTGCTCCATTATTGTTCTTATTGGCGAAAACGCTTCGAGGCGTTTTTCGGGCCGTTATGCAGCGCATGACGGCGACAGGCATTACTGTCAGCCTCGCGATGCTAACCGGCCAACCTTTCGCTAACCTTTCAAAACAGATTCACTGTTTTTGCGCTTCACAGCACTCCTGCCGTCTGTACACTCCGCGCACAAAAGGCTGCGGCCAGGACAAAAAATCGAGGTAAAACCGATGCGTGTGCTTTTGGTCGAGGATCAGCTACAGCTGGCCGAGAGTGTTGCCCAAGCCCTGAAAGGCACAGGCCTGACCGTGGATGTATTGCATGATGGCGTAGCCGCCGACCTGGCCTTGAGCAGTGAAGAGTATGCCGTGGCAATTCTGGATGTAGGCTTGCCGCGCATGGATGGTTTTGAAGTGCTGGCGCGTTTGCGAGGCCGTGGCAAAACCTTGCCGGTGTTGATGTTGACTGCGCGCAGTGACGTCAAGGACCGGGTTCACGGGCTTAACCTGGGGGCCGATGATTACCTGGCCAAGCCATTTGAGCTGACGGAGCTGGAAGCCCGGGTCAAGGCGCTGCTGCGGCGCAGTGTGCTGGGTGGTGAGCGGCTGCAGCAATGCGGCGCCCTGGTGTACGACCTCGGAACCCGGCGCTTCACCCTTGGTGATGAGCTGCTGGTGCTGACCTCCCGCGAGCAGGCGGTACTGGAAGCGCTGATAGCGCGCCCTGGCAGGGTCATGAGCAAGGAGCAACTGGCCGCTCAGGTGTTTGGTCTGGATGAGGAGGCAAGCCCGGACGCCATCGAGATTTACATTCACCGACTGCGTAAAAAACTCGACGGCCAGGCAGTGGCGATCGTGACGTTCAGGGGCCTGGGGTATTTGCTGGAAGGCCGCGATGTTTAAGCTCGACAGCTTGCGCTGGAGCCTGTTGTGGCACCTTACGCTGTTGCTGGTTGTGTTGATGCTGGCGAGCAGCTTGAGCGCTTACTTCAACGGTCGCGAGGCCGCCGATACGGCGTATGACCGAACCCTGCTGGCATCGGCACGAACCATTGCCGCCGGGCTCTCGCAGCGTGATGGCAGCCTGAGTGCGGATGTGCCCTACGTTGCCCTTGATACCTTTGCCTACGACAGCGCCGGGCGAATCTACTACCAGGTCAATGATATTCATCAGAAGCTGATTTCCGGTTATGAAAATCTGCCCGCGCCGCCAGCTGGCACGCCGCGGACCGATGATTATCCGGCGTTGGCGCGTTTTTATGATGGCACTTATCTCGGCCAGAACGTGCGCGTTGTGAGTTTGCTCAAGGCTGTGAGCGAACCCAGCATGAACGGCATGGCGGAAATTCGTGTGGCCGAGACCGACGAAGCACGGGTGGCCATGGCCCGTAGCTTGATGGCGGACACCTTGCTGCGCCTGGGCATGCTGGGGTTGGGGGCATTACTGGTGGTGTGGTTTGCCGTAAGCGCCGCACTGCGCCCGCTGGAGCGTTTGCGCAGCGCCGTGGAGGAGCGCGAGATGGATGATCTGCGACCCTTGCCGCTGGTGTCGGTGCAGCGAGAACTACGGCCATTGGTGCAGGCACTCAATCATTTTACCGAGCGTTTGCGTGGGCAGTTCGCTCGTCAGGCGCAGTTTATTGCTGACGCTGCCCATGAGTTGCGCACACCTCTGGCAGTCCTCAAGGCCCAGCTTGAATTGGGCTTGCGTGCAAAGGAACCGCAGACCTTGCGCCATACCCTTGAGCAAGCGGCCCAGGGTACGGACCGGTTGACCCATTTGGCCAATCAGTTGCTGTCGCTGGCGCGCATCGAAAACGGCGCCCGGGCTATTGCCGAAGGCGGTGCGCAGTTGCTCGACCTGAGTCAGTTGGCCCGTGAGCTGGGCATGGCCATGGCGCCACTGGCCCATGCCCGCGGGTTTGCCCTGGCGCTTGAGGCCGACCAGCCGGTCTGGCTATACGGTGAGCCTACGTTGCTGCATGAACTGCTGAGCAATCTGGTGGACAACGCCATGGCTCACACACCGGTGGGTGGCAATGTGATTTTGCGCGTGACAGCGCCTGCCGTGCTGGAAGTCGAAGATGATGGTCCGGGCATTCCCCATGAAGATCGCGAACGGGTATTTGAACGCTTCTATCGACGTAATCAGCAGGTGGCCGGGTCGGGGCTGGGGCTGGCGATTGTGGGTGAAATCTGTCGCGCCCACCTTGCCCATATCAGTTTGCATGATGGCGTGCAGGGCGGGTTGAAAGTGCGGGTGAGTTTTGTGCCGGCCAATGGGCGCTAGCCCTGTGACATGGATGGATAAATACCCTGGCCAGTCGACCCGGCGTCAAATCCCCTGTGGGAGCGGGCTTGCCCGCGATTGAATCGATTCGGTGTAACTGACAGACCGCGTCGTCTGCATCGCGAGCAAGCCCGCTCCCACAGATTCAGAGGTTCAGATAAGCATCCAGCGCGCTTCGTGCAGTTGCTCCTGAAACTTCAGGTCATCAGCTTGCACCTTCAACTTCTTGAGCGCGGGCAGGGCGACCAGTGCTTCCATGTCTTGCCCCATAAACACGGTAGCGATTTGCACCAGATCGATGTAGTCGATGGCTTTGGTTTGTCGGGAAAAATCCTGATACTGCCCGGGAATCTTTAGCAGCATTTCCGGAAACTCCCAGCCTGCCAGCAGCTTGTCACCAATCAGCGGGTGAATGCTGTCGATGACGTGGTTAAGCGAAACCGGATCGGAAAGCAGTTCGTTGTGCTCTTCGGCGTAGGTCAGGATGGGCAAGACGCCGATCTGGTGCACCAGGCCGCCCAGTGCCGCCTGGTCAGGCTTGAGCAAGGTATGACGGCGGCACAGGGTGTAGCAGATGCCGGCCACTTCCAGGCTCTGGCGCCATACATCGCGCATTTTCTGCTCGACCACCTCGGAGCGGGCATGGAAAATCTGCTCCATCACCAGCCCGATCGCCAGATTGCTGCTGTAGTTAACACCCAGGCGGGTGATGGCCGTGTGCAGGTCAGTCACCTCACGGGTGGCACGCAACATCGGGCTGTTGACCACTTTGATCAGTCGGGCTGACAGCGCGGTGTCACGACCTATGACCTTGCTCAAGTTACTGACGCTGATTTCAGGGTTTTCCGCGGCCTTGCGAATGTTTAACGCTACTTCCGGTAGTGTGGGTAGAACCAGGTCATCTCTATCAATGGCCTTAAGCAAGTCCATTTGGACTCTGTGCGCCAGCATGCTCATTTCTCTAGGTACTGCATTTCAATGTGTGGCAATCAACGCTGGATTTCGCGATCGCGGTCCAGTTGATACGGCAGCTCAAGCAGTGAAAGGCCAGGGCCTTGCAGGTCACCCAAGTGAATATCTCCGGCTTGCGCAGCATCGCTGGTCAGCACGGCTAGCAGCTCAACACCGTTTTCGGCGTTAGCGGCCAGTACCACTTCGCCCACGGAACTGGCGTGGGACGGGGTAAACAGCGGCGTGCCGGGGGCGGGCGCAGCATGCCCCGCCTCAAGGGACAGGCGGTAGAGGTGGCGTTTGAGTTTGCCCAGGTATTGCATGCGCGCAACGATTTCCTGGCCGGTGTAGCAGCCTTTTTTGAAGCTGACACCGCCTACGGCCTGCAGGTTGATCATTTGCGGAATGAACAACTCACGGGTTTGGGCCATGACCTGGCCAATACCGGCGCGAACCTGGCCCAGCAGCCATTGGTTGAGGTCGGCCTCGGGCAGCTGTGCCTTGAGGTGCTGAACGAGGCTTTCAGTCTGTTCGACAGGGGCCCAGAGTTCCGCGCGGCCTTCAGAAGCGCGAATGGCGATCAGGTCGCTGGCGCGGGCAACGCTGTCAGTTTCAGCTGGCAGGTCCAGGCCCAGGCTTTGCAGCACCGAGTCGGCATTTACCAGGCCAAAGCGTACCCAGTTGGCACTGTCATCGGTCAGTTTGGACTTGGAGAACACCGCGTACTTTTTCAGGTCCGCCAACTGCGGTTCAACCAGTTCGCGCGCCATTGCCAGCAGGCAGCCGTTGTCTTGCAGCACGATGCGAAAGCTCGACTGCATACGGCCTTTTTGCGTGCAGCGGGCGCCAAGGCTTGAGCGGGTTTCACTCAAATAGTTGAGGTTGCAGGTCAGCTGCCCTTGCAGAAACTTGCTGGCGTCGTTGCCGATCACAGCAAGGATGCCTTCGTGGTTCAGGGTGCAAAAAAAAGCAGAGTCGGCCATGGGTCATCGCAGTTGAATAAGTCTGGAACACATCATAGAGGTGCGCCCTGCAAATGGGTAGTTCGCAAAGGATGGACGGGGCCGACCAAAGCCGACTGTTCTATGACGGATCGGCCTGTATACTTGCGTTCTATTTGAGGAGCGCTCCATGGTCGAAGATGTTGAACTCAATCGTCTCTACTGGCACAGCCGCCGCGGCATGCTTGAACTTGACGTGTTGCTGGTGCCTTTCGTCAAGGAGGTGTACGCCACCCTTAATGACGTAGACCGCGAATGCTATCGCAAGCTGCTGGAGTGCGAAGACCAGGACATGTTTGGCTGGTTTATGGAGCGCAGCGAGTCCGAGGACCCTGAGCTGCAGCGCATGGTCCGGATGATTCTGGACCGTGTCCAGCCCAAGTAATTATTTTGAATGCCGCTGGCATGCCTCGGGGCAATTGCTGGCGGCGTATCTTGCAGCCCAGTCGCTGGCGCTGATATCTATTTGCCTTCTTTCAATCCCTGCCTGGGCACACCTGCTCGGCGCATTGCTGTGTCTGGCTCACGGGGCCTGGGTGTTGCCAAGGCATATCCGCCTGACCCATGGCAGTGCCATTACCCGGTTGCGTCATGATGTTGATGGCTGGCAGTTGTGGAGTCGTGACCAAGGCTGGCAGGCCGTGCAACTGCGCCGTGACAGCCTGGCGCTACCCCTGGTGGTAGTGGTGCGCTTTCGCTTGCTGGGTGAGCGGCGGGTGCGTGCGGTGTGCATTCCGGCCGCCGCGCTGGCACCGGATCAGCACCGGCGCCTGCGCGTGCGACTGAAGTTCAGTCGGCGTAGGTGGCTGGCACCAGAATAGTGTCCAGCGCTTCGGGCAGCATGTGCGGGTAGTCGAGGGTGTAGTGCAGGCCGCGCGACTCCTTGCGGGTCATGGCACTGCGGATCATCAACTCGGCCACCTGCGCCAGGTTGCGCAACTCGATCAGGTCACGGCTGACCTTGTAGTTGCTGTAGAACTCGTCAATTTCATCCAGCAGCAGGCGCACCCGGTGCTGGGCCCGCTGCAGGCGCTTGTTGGTGCGCACGATGCCCACGTAGTCCCACATAAAGCGCCGTAGCTCATCCCAGTTGTGGGCGATGATTACGTCTTCATCGGAGTCGGTCACCTGGCTGGCATCCCAACTCGGCAGTGCGACGGGGGCGGCGATTTCGGGCGACTGGGCAAGGATGTCTGCCGCTGCCGACTTGGCGTACACAAAGCACTCGAGCAGCGAGTTGCTGGCCATGCGGTTGGCACCATGCAGGCCGGTGAAGCTGGTTTCGCCGATGGCGTACAGGCCCGGCACATCGGTGTGGCCATGTTCGTCGACCATCACGCCGCCGCAGGTGTAATGCGCCGCAGGTACTACCGGGATGGCCTGTTGAGTGATGTCGATACCAAATGCCAGGCAGCGCTCATATACAGTCGGGAAGTGGGCCTTGATAAAGCTATCGGGCTCATGGCTGATATCCAGGTACACACAATCGATGCCCAGACGCTTCATTTCATGGTCGATGGCCCGGGCGACGATATCCCGCGGGGCCAGTTCGCCCCGCGGGTCGAAGCGATGCATGAAACGCTCGCCGTTGGGCAGCTTGAGGTGCGCGCCTTCGCCCCGCAGGGCTTCAGTGATTAAAAAGCTCTTGGCTTGCGGGTGATAAAGGCAGGTGGGGTGGAACTGGTTGAACTCCAGGTTGGCCACCCGGCAACCCGAGCGCCAGGCCATGGCAATGCCATCACCGCAGGCACCGTCCGGGTTGCTGGTATAGAGGTACACCTTGGCTGCGCCACCGGTTGCCAGAATGGTGAAGCGCGAGCCAAAGGTGTCGACTTCACCCGTGGCACGATCCAGCACATAGGCACCGAGGCAGCGATCACCTTCCAGGCCCAGGCGGCGTTCGGTAATCAGATCGACGGCAACGCGCTGTTCGAGCAGTTCGATATTGGGGCGCTGGCGGGCCTGTTCGAGCAATGTCTTGAAAATCGCCGCGCCGGTGGCGTCGGCCGCATGGATGATGCGCCGGTGGCTGTGCCCGCCTTCTCGGGTGAGGTGGAACTCAAAGCCCTGTTGCTCCGGGTCGATGCTGTCATCGCGGGTGAAGGGTACGCCCTGATCGATCAGCCACTGGATGGCTTCGCGGCTGTGCTCGACGGTAAAGCGTACCGCGTCTTCGTGGCACAGCCCGCCACCGGCATTGAGGGTGTCTTCGACGTGGGACTGCACCGTGTCGGTGTCATCCAGGACAGCGGCGACACCGCCCTGGGCCCAGAACGTCGAACCATTGGCCAGATCGCCTTTGCTCAGCACTGCAATACGCATATGGCTGGGTAACGTGAGCGCAAGGCTCAAGCCGGCAGCGCCGCTGCCAATCACCAGCACATCATGTTGAAAATGTTGGCTCATTCTTCTCACATCCGCAAAAAAACGCCCTCTGGTATCTCTAGTATATAGAGGGGGGGATCGGCACAATGGCCGGGCCTTTATGGCATTGTGAAATTACAGCGGGCGCAAAGTGTGCCTCAGACACGAAGGGTCTGCATGTTGATTTGCACAATTAATCTGCATGCTGGGGCAGTGCTCTGGAATGGCGCGGGTTCTGATACGCTTCCAAGGTACTGCAGGGCTTGTTTTATACGAAGTTTTTGAACTTTTCGTATAGCCAGGGGTTCCATAGTGGGCTGCCCTTGATGCAGGGGAACGGCGTCCAGATTGATGCGGGGTTTGTTTTTTCGACTCGACAGCTGAATTTGACGACAAGATTATTGACGCAGCCGGCCAGGCCCGAGCTGCGTTTTCGTGTGTGCCAAATCCGGGCACGCAGGAAACTTGCCAGGGGGGAGAGAACTTTTGCGAAAAGCCCGAGTCTATGTTTGCAAGCCTGATCAATTAGCACAGCAATCTTCCTCCCGGTCTTATGAGGAGTATTCATGCTAGCCCAGGAAGAGGATCAGCAGCTGGTCGAGCGCGTACAGCGTGGCGACAAGCGCGCGTTCGATCTGCTGGTGTTGAAGTATCAACACAAAATTCTCGGGTTGATCGTGCGTTTCGTGCACGACACCCATGAAGCCCAGGACGTTGCCCAGGAGGCCTTTATCAAGGCGTACCGGGCACTTGGTAATTTTCGCGGCGACAGTGCCTTTTACACATGGCTGTATCGCATCGCCATTAACACGGCGAAAAACTATCTGGTGTCACGCGGTCGACGTCCGCCTGACAGCGATGTGAGTTCGGAAGATGCCGAGTTTTATGATGGTGATCACGGTCTCAAGGACCTCGAGTCGCCGGAGCGCGCTTTGCTCCGAGACGAGATCGAAGGCACCGTTCATCGCACTATTCAGCTACTGCCAGAAGATTTGCGTACGGCTTTAACTTTACGTGAATTTGATGGTCTGAGTTACGAGGACATTGCGAGCGTCATGCAATGCCCGGTGGGTACCGTGCGCTCCCGGATTTTCCGCGCCCGGGAAGCCATAGATAAAGCCCTGCAGCCGTTGTTGCAGGAAAACTGAGACAGCGGCGACAGCCAAGAGAGGAACCGCCATGAGTCGTGAAGCCCTGCAGGAATCGCTGTCCGCAGTGATGGATAACGAAGCGGACGAACTGGAACTACGTCGGGTATTGAATGCCTTCGACGACACACAAACCCGTGACACCTGGTCCCGTTATCAGGTGGCCCGTGCTGTGATGCACAAGGACCTGTTGATTCCGCGCCTGGACATCGCATCTGCCGTTTCGGCCGCGCTGGCTGAAGAGCAAACCCCGGCCAAGGTTGTCCGCGGGCCGTGGCGCAGCATTGGTCGCCTGGCCGTAGCCGCGTCGGTTACCGTCGCTGTTCTGGCGGGTGTGCGGCTGTACAACCAGGATGACATCGTTGGCAACCAGCTCGCCCAGCAGAACCCTGCGCAGAGCCTGAGTGCACCGATGGCCAAAGGTCCGGCAGTACTGGCCAACTACAGCGAGAGTGCCGATCAGGCCACCGGCCCGATGGCCAACGGTGTCCTGCAAGGTCAGCCGGGCTGGCAAGATCAGCGTTTGCCTGGCTACCTGCGCCAGCACGCAGAGCAAGCAGCGCTGAAAGGGGCTGAAAGCCCTCTGCCTTATGCTCGTGCTGCGAGCCTCGAAAACCGTTAAGGACCATCATGCGCGTCCTACCTTTGCTACCTCTTCTGCTCAGTGGCTGGTTTGCAGTACCGGCCCACGCCGATGAAGCCCAGGACTGGTTAAAACGTCTTGGGCAGGCCGAGCAACAGCATAGCTATCAGGGTACTTTCGTTTACGAGCGTAACGGTAGTTTTTCTACCCACAGCATCTGGCACCGCGTGCAGGATGGCAAGGTTCGTGAGCGGTTGATGCAGCTTGATGGCACTGCGCAAGAGGTGATCCGCTCGGATGGGCGCACTGAATGTGTCACTGGCAAACAGGCCTCCGGGTTGGGCGATGTCACGGCTGTCGCGGCGCGTCAATTCGATGTCCAGAAGTTCAATGACCTGTATGCCGTGGCAATCGAGGGCAACTCCAGGGTCGCCGGTCGCCCGGTAGTGGTCATATCGTTTGCTCCGCGTGATCAGCATCGCTACGGTTTTGAGCTGTATCTGGACCGTGAAACCGGTTTGCCTCTCAAGTCCTTGTTGCTCAATGACAAGGGGCAGTTGCTTGAGCGCTACCAGTTTACGACCTTTGCCACCACGCCTCCTGATGACAGCCAGCTCACGCCTGCGGGGCAGTGCCGTGCTGTTGCCCCTGCCGACAAAGGGGCCGGGCAGGTCAATTCGGTTCAGGCCTGGCACTCTGACTGGCTGCCCTCCGGTTTTGAGCAGGTCAGCAGTACGGTGCGCCGTGATCCGCGGAGCAAATCCGAAGTCACCAGCCTTCTGTATGACGATGGCCTTGCCCGTTTTTCGGTGTTTATCGAGCCGGTCAAGGGCGCTGCTGTTCCAGATGCCCGCGTCCAGCTCGGGCCCACAGCTGCGGTCACGCGCCACCTGAGCACGCCTCAGGGAGACATGATGGCCACGGTGGTGGGTGAAATTCCCATGGGCACTGCTGAACGAATTGCCCTGTCGATGCGTGTCGGTGAAAACGATGCTCAGGCCAAACCATAGGGTTGCATCGACATGGCGGGTGACAATTTTCGATTTGCCATTTTTATCTCTTTTTATAAAGGTCAGAGCCCCAAAGGGCTTTGGCCTTGTTTGTTTTCCGGGGTCTGAAAAACGGTCTATGCTTTTGACTTGTTTTTAGGTGCCTGTCGCTTAACTCTGCTGTTATTAACGGGAGCTGTATGTCGATGCCGCGATTGAAATCTTATCTACCCATTTTTGCAGCCGTGCTGATGCTCGGGCAGGCAGTGCCGGTGATGGCTGAAGCGCAGTTGCCTGATTTCACCCAACTGGTTGAACAGGCTTCGCCAGCCGTAGTGAATATCAGTACCACGCAAAAGCTGCCTGAGCGTCGGGTTTCCAGCATGGGCCAAATGCCCGACCTGGAAGGCCTGCCGCCTGGCCTGCGCGACTTTTTTGAGCGCAGCCTGCCACCTGCACCCGGTGGCAAAGGCGGGCGTCAGCGCGAGGCCCAGTCCCTGGGCTCGGGCTTTATCATCTCGCCCGATGGCTACATCCTGACCAACAACCACGTGGTTGCAGATGCCGATGAAATCATTGTGCGGCTGTCCGATCGCAGTGAAATGAAAGCCAAGCTGGTGGGCACTGACCCGCGCTCTGACGTGGCCTTGCTGAAAATCGATGGCAAGAACCTGCCGGTGCTCAAACTGGGCAAGTCCCAGGACCTCAAGGCCGGCCAGTGGGTGGTTGCGATCGGTTCGCCATTTGGTTTCGACCACACCGTGACCCAGGGCATCATCAGCGCCATGGGCCGCAGCCTGCCGAATGAAAGCTATGTGCCATTTATCCAGACTGACGTGCCGATCAACCCGGGCAACTCGGGTGGTCCGCTGTTCAACCTGGCGGGCGAAGTCGTGGGCATCAACTCGCAAATCTATACCCGTTCGGGCGGTTTCATGGGCGTGTCCTTTGCAATCCCGATCGATGTGGCGATGGACGTTGCCAATCAGCTCAAGGCTGGCGGCAAGGTCAGCCGTGGCTGGTTGGGTGTGGTGATCCAGGAGGTCAACAAGGACCTGGCCGAGTCTTTCGGTCTGGAAAAACCTGCCGGTGCACTGGTGGCGCAGGTACTGGATGACGGCCCGGCTGCCAAAGGCGGTCTGCAAGTGGGCGACGTGATTCTGAGCATGAATGGTCAGCCGATCGTCATGTCGGCAGATTTGCCGCACCTGGTTGGCGCACTCAAGGCCGGCAGCAAGGCCAACCTTGAAGTTATTCGTAACGGCAAGCGTCAGAATCTGGAGCTGACTGTGGGCGCTATCCCTGATGATGCAAAAGACATCGCTTCGGGTGGCGGCGCTGAACAAAGCAGCAACCGCCTGGGCGTGTCCGTAGCGGACTTGAGTGAAGAGCAGAAGAAAGCCAACGACATCAAGGGCGGTGTGATCATTACTGACGTTCAGGACGGTCCTGCGGCCTTGATCGGCCTGCAGCCTGGCGACGTGATTACGCACTTGAACAATCAGGCCATCACCAATGGCAAGGAGTTCACCGAGATCGCCAAGGCATTGCCGAAGAACCGTTCGGTGTCGATGCGGGTTCTGCGTCAGGGGCGTGCCAGCTTTATCACGTTCAAGCTGGCGGAGTAAGCCGCACAGCCGTGAGGGAGCGGGCTTGCTTGCGATAGCATCGGCGCGGTTCAACGGCGAAACCGCGTTGCCTTCATCGAGAGCAAGCCCGCTCCCACAAGGGCAATAAAAAAGCCCGTATCGCGAGATACGGGCTTTTTTTTATTTCTTCTGCTTGGGGACGCGTACCAACTGCGTATTGGAATACATGTCATGCCAGGTGCGTTTTTGCTTGTCGAAGATCGACCAGACAAACCCCAGCCCCAGGCACAACCACGAGCCTATGGACACGATAAAACGCAGAAGGGCCTGCCACAGGCTGATTGCCGTGCCGTCGGCGTTCTGTACGCGAACTCCCCAGACCTGCATGCCCAGGGTTTGCCCGGAGTGGGTCCAGAACTTGGCAAAGAAACCGAACAGGACGAAAAACAGGAGGGTCGACAGCAGCGGGTCACCATCCAGGGCGCCTGCTTCTGACAGTTCGCGCATTTTGGCTTCGCCAATAAAGCCCATCATGATCAGCTTGTAGATAAAGGTCGTGACGATCAGCAGGGCGGTACACAGCAGAAAGTCGTAGAACATGGCTGACAGGCGGCGCCCCAGGCCAACGGCGGGAAAGTCGCCTTGAGGGCTAAGCGGTTGTTTCGACATGGCAGGGTCTCGTGAAGGAAAACAGCCATCTTACGGAATAACGGCCATAAAAAAGCCTCTGATGTCACCATCAGAGGCTTTTGTGCACGAGATTTAAGCTTCTGCTTGAACTTCGTCAGCCTGCAGGCCTTTTTGGCCCTGTACCGAGATGAAGGTCACTTTCTGGCCTTCCTTCAGGCTTTTGAAGCCGTTGCCCTGGATGGCACGGAAGTGCACAAACAGGTCCGGGCCGCTTTCAGGGGTGATGAAACCAAACCCCTTCTCGTCGTTGAACCACTTGACCGTACCGCTCTGACGTTGAGACATTTCTTAATTCCTTGACGCTAACAATTAATGACAGCCTCTTTCACATGAAAGAGTACTGGTGCTGGGTTGCAGGAAAGTAAGAGACGCAGAACGGGATGTAGCAAGCATTGAGCTACTGCCCAGGTCACGATTCCAGCGACCCATGCAAACACAGTGGGCAAACTCTACGAAACTGTAATTGAAAAAACAAGCCCCTTTAAATACGCCGCAGGGCCGCTGTTTTTAATACTCTAAACGCAGAGTCAAAGAGCGGATCGTTATAGAGGTGTTCAATTATTTTCGTGTAATAAAGACTGTTTTCGCTATCGAAAGTTTGCACTGTTATGTAGCAGTTGCATGACACGTACGCACCGTGAACATGCAACTGTATAACTTACTGTTTAACCCCTGTAATAACGTTGCGCTACAAACGGCATTTTCGACACTTTCATCGGCACGCGCTTGCCCCGCACGATGGCCCAGACTTCAGTGTCCACAGGCGTGAATGCGATATCCAGATAACCCATTGCCAAGGGTGCGCCCAACGTTGGCCCAAAGCCGCCGCTGCATACGGTGCCGATCTCGGTGCCGTCGGCATCGACGATTTGTGCGCCTTCACGCACCGGGGTACGTTCCTGGGGCAGCAAGCCCACTCGTTTACGCGCTACGCCGTTTTGCTGCTGGGCAAAGATGCTCTCGGCACCCGGGAAACCACCGGCCCGCGGGCCGTCAGCGCGACGGGCCTTGGAGATGGCCCAGAGCAGGCTGGCTTCGATAGGCGTCGTGGTGTCGTTCATGTCGTGGCCGTACAGGCACAGGCCCGCTTCCAGGCGCAGCGAATCCCGTGCGCCCAGGCCGATGGCCTGAACCTCTGGCTCGGCCAGCAGGCGGCGGGCCAGTGCTTCGGCGTGCTCGGCCGGCACTGAAATCTCAAAACCGTCTTCGCCGGTATAACCCGAGCGGCTGACGTAGCAATCCGCGCCCAGTAAGGTCACCGGGGCAAATTGCATAAAGGTCATGTTCGCCACTTGCGGTGCCAGGCGTTGCAGTACGCTGACTGCAGCCGGGCCTTGCAGGGCAAGCAGGGCGCGCTCTTCAAACAGCGGCTGGATCTGGCAGTGGGCGCTCAAATGCTTGCGCAGGTGGGCCAGGTCCTGATCCTTGCAGGCGGCGTTGACCACCAGGAACAGCTCGTCATTGCCCAGGTTGGCGACCATCAGGTCATCGAGGATGCCGCCCTGTTCGTTGGTGAACATGGCATAGCGCTGCATACCCACCGGCAGGTCGATGATATCCACCGGCACCAGTGCTTCCAGGGCTTTGGCCGCGTCAGCACCGGTCAGACGGATCTGGCCCATGTGCGATACATCGAATAACCCGGCCTGTTCACGGGTGTGCTGGTGCTCTTTCATCACCCCTAGCGGGTACTGCACGGGCATGTCGTAGCCCGCAAACGGCACCATGCGGGCGCCGAGTTCAAGGTGCAGTGCATGCAGCGGGGTTTTAAGCAGTTGTTCGGTGGACATTCGAGACTCCTTGAAAATCAGCACTCAATAATGTTGACGGCGAGACCGCCGCGGGCGGTCTCCTTGTATTTGCTTTTCATGTCGGCGCCGGTCTGGCGCATGGTGCGGATCACCTTGTCGAGCGAGACAAAGTGCTGACCATCACCTCGCAGGGCCATGCGCACTGCGTTGATGGCCTTGACCGAGCCCATCGCGTTACGTTCGATGCACGGCACTTGCACCAGCCCGCCAATCGGATCGCAGGTCAGGCCGAGGTTGTGCTCCATGCCGATCTCGGCGGCGTTCTCGACTTGCTGCACGCTGCCGCCCAGCACTTCACACAACGCGCCGGCCGCCATTGAACAGGCCACGCCGACTTCACCCTGGCAGCCGACTTCGGCCCCCGAAATCGAGGCGTTTTCCTTGTACAGAATGCCGATGGCGGCGGCAGTGAGCAGAAAACGCACCACGCCGTCTTCATTGGCGCCGCCGATAAAGCGCATGTAGTAATGCAAAACGGCCGGGATAATTCCCGCCGCACCGTTGGTAGGCGCTGTGACCACGCGCCCGCCGTTGGCGTTTTCTTCATTGACGGCCATGGCGTACAGGTTCACCCAGTCCAGTACTGACAAGGCATCGCGCAGCGCGGCTTCCGGGTTGGCACAGAGCTGACGGTGCAAGGCCGGGGCACGGCGCTTGACCTTCAAACCGCCGGGTAAAATCCCTTCATTGCGACAGCCGGCACTTACGCAGTCCTGCATGACCTGCCAGATTTTCAACAGGCCGCTGCGGGTCTCGGCTTCCGGGCGCCAGGCGCCTTCATTGGCCATCATCACTTCACTGATCGACAGGTGATGGGTTACGCATTGGCGCAACAGGTCTTTGGCGGTTTTGAAGGGGTATTGCAGCACAGTACTGTCTTCGACAATTCGGTCGGCACCTGCCGCGCCTTCGTCCACCACAAAACCACCGCCGATCGAGTAATACTCGCGGCTGCGGATCTGAATGCCGGCGGCATCCAGTGCCCGAAAAATCATGCCGTTGGGGTGATAGGGCAGGGGTTTGCGAATCATCGCCAGGTGTGATTTTTCGATGAATTCGATGGGGTGTTCGCCCAGCAGGTTCAGGCGCCCGCTGCTGCGAATCGCGGCCAGTCGTTCGGCCACGGTTTCGGTGTTGACGGTATCCGGATGTTCACCTTCCAGCCCCAGCAGCACGGCTTTGTCGCTGCCGTGGCCTTTGCCGGTGGCGCCGAGGGAACCGTAGAGTTCAACTTTTACGCAGGCTGTTTGTTGCAACAGCTCATCACGGCGCAGACCTTCGACAAAACGCGCAGCAGCACGCATGGGGCCGACGGTATGGGAACTGGAGGGGCCGATGCCAATCTTGAACAGGTCGAACACGCTTAACGACATGGGGTTCTCCGGTTTCTTATTGTGTGGGTAGGCAAATCATCTGTAGCCGCTGCCGCAGGCTGCGATAAAGCCCGCAGGGCCTTCGCCGTTGTGCCCGAAAGCGGGGCCGCCTCGCAGCCCATCGCAGCCTTCGGCAGCGGCTACAGTTTTTGACTTATGCCTCCTGATAGTTCTCGATCGACGGGCACGCACACACCAGGTTGCGGTCGCCAAATACGTTGTCGACACGACCGACCGGTGGCCAGTACTTGCCTTCGATCAAGGACGCCACCGGGTACACCGCCTGTTCGCGGCTGTAGGGGTGAGTCCATTCGCCGACCATTTCAGCGGCGGTGTGCGGGGCGTTTTTCAGCGGGTTGTCTTCCTTGTCCAGGCCACCGCTCTCGACTTCGCGGATTTCTTCGCGGATGCAGATCATCGCTTCACAGAAGCGATCCAGCTCTTCCTTGGACTCGCTTTCGGTCGGTTCGATCATCAACGTGCCGGCCACCGGGAACGACATGGTCGGGGCGTGGAAGCCAAAATCGATCAGGCGCTTGGCCACGTCATCGACGCTGATACCGCTGGTTTCCTTGAGCGGGCGCAGGTCGAGGATGCATTCGTGGGCGACCAGGCCGTTGCTGCCCGAGTACAGCACCGGGTAGTGCTCTTCGAGACGGCGGGCGATGTAGTTGGCGTTGAGGATGGCCAGTTGCGATGCACGCTTGAGGCCTTCACCGCCCATCATGCGGATGTACATCCAGGTGATCGGCAGGATGCTGGCGCTGCCAAACGGCGCCGCGCAGACCGCGCCTTCCTTGCGTTCCATGGCCGCGTGACCCGGCAGGAACGGCGTCAGGTGCGATTTGACGCCAATCGGGCCTACACCCGGGCCGCCACCGCCGTGAGGGATGCAGAAGGTTTTGTGCAGGTTGAGGTGGGACACGTCGCCGCCGAACTTGCCCGGAGCGCACAGGCCCACCATCGCGTTCATGTTGGCGCCGTCGATGTACACCTGGCCGCCGTTGTCATGAATGATGCCGCAGATTTCGCGGATGCCTTCTTCGAACACGCCGTGGGTGGAGGGGTAGGTGATCATCAGCGCGGCGAGGTGGTCGCGGTGCTCGATGGCCTTGGCACGCAGGTCTTCGATATCAACGTTGCCGCGGGCGTCACAGGCGGTGACCACCACGCGCATGCCGGCCATGTTGGCGGTGGCCGGGTTGGTGCCGTGGGCCGAGGACGGGATCAGGCAGATATCGCGGCGCTCGTCGCCACGGCTCTGGTGGTAGGCACGAATGGCCAGCAAGCCGGCGTATTCGCCCTGGGAACCGGCGTTTGGTTGAAGGGAAATAGCATCGTAGCCGGTAGCCGCGCAGAGCATGGCTTCCAGTTCGGTGGTCAATTGCTGGTAGCCCAGGCTTTGTTCGGCAGGTGCAAACGGGTGCAGGTTGCCGAACTCGGCCCAGGTAACCGGGATCATTTCGCTGGCGGCGTTGAGCTTCATGGTGCACGAGCCCAGCGGGATCATGGTGCGGTCCAGCGCCAGGTCCTTGTCGGCCAGGCGACGCAGGTAGCGCATCAGCTCGGTTTCAGAGTGGTAGCGGTTGAACACCGGGTGGCTGAGGATCGGCGACTGGCGCAGCAGGGCGGCGGGCAGGGTGCCCGTTACGCTGGTGGCCAGTGCGTCGAAGTCAGGCAGGGCCTGGCCGTCTGTGGCGAGCAATGCCCACAGTGCAGTGACGTCGGACTGGCTGCTGGTTTCATCCAGCGACAGGCCCAGGCGCTGGTCGTCGATCACGCGCAGATTGATGTTCTGCGCATGGGCCTTGGCGTGCAGCGCGGCGGTGTGGGTGCCGGTGTTGAGGGTCAGGGTGTCGAAGAACTGTTCCTGCTCGACCTTCAGCCCCAGATCGCTGAGGCCACGGGCCAGGATCGCGGTCAACTGGTGAGTGCGTTGGGCGATTTGCGTCAGGCCTTTAGGGCCGTGGTAAACGGCATACATGCTGGCGATGTTGGCCAGCAGCACCTGAGCGGTACAGATGTTGCTCGTGGCCTTCTCGCGGCGGATATGCTGCTCGCGGGTTTGCATGGCCAGGCGCAGCGCCGGTTTACCGTGACGGTCAACCGAAACACCGACCAAGCGGCCCGGCATGTCGCGCTTGAACGCATCGCGGGTGGCGAAGTAGGCCGCGTGCGGGCCGCCGAAGCCCAGTGGTACGCCAAAGCGCTGGGCGCTGCCGATGGCGACGTCCGCGCCGAACTCGCCCGGCGGGGTCAGCAGGGTCAGCGCCAGCAGGTCGGCGGCAACAGCCACCAGGGCGTTGGCGGCGTGGAAACGCTCGACCAGTTCGCGATAGTCGAATACATCGCCGTTGCTGGCCGGGTATTGCAGCAACGCGCCGAAGAAGGCTGTCACGTCAGTCAGTTCGCGCTCGTCGGCCACAAACACTTCAATGCCCAGCGGCTCGGCACGGGTGCGCAGCACGTCGAGGGTTTGCGGGTGGCAGTGGCTGGAGGCGAAAAAGCGGTGGCTGGTTTTGTTCTTGCTCAGGCGTTTGCAGAAGGTCATGGCTTCTGCAGCAGCGGTGGCTTCGTCGAGCAGCGAAGCGTTGGCAATCGGCAGGCCGCTAAGGTCGCTGATCAGGGTCTGGAAGTTGAGCAGCGCTTCGAGACGGCCCTGGGAGATTTCCGGCTGGTACGGTGTGTAGGCGGTGTACCAGGCCGGGTTTTCCAGCAGGTTGCGCAGGATCGGCGAAGGCGTGTGGCAGTTGTAATAGCCTTGGCCGATATAGGTTTTGCACAGCTGGTTCCTGGCTGCGATGGCCTTGATCGAGGCCAGGGCGTCGGCTTCACTTTGCCCGGCCGGCAAGTTGAGCACGCTGGTGCCCTTGATGCTTTCCGGGATCACGCTGGCGCTGAGACCTTCAAGGGAATCAAAGCCCAGGGTGGCGAGCATGGCCTGTTCATCGGCCTGACGCGGGCCGATATGGCGCGCGATAAATTCATTGGCGGTGCTGAGATTGATGGTCATGGCTGGGCTCTCAGTTGTCGTCTTGGGCTTTGATCAGGCGGTCATAGGCGTCCTGATCGAGCAGTTGGCCAACAGCGTTGGCGTCGGCGGGCTTGAAGCGGAAGAACCAGCCTTCGCCCAGCGGGTCTTCGTTGACCAGTTCCGGGCTGCTGTCGAGCGCCGGGTTGACTGCGATCACTTCGCCGTCCAGGGGCATATACACGCCGCTGGCCGCCTTGACCGACTCGACAGTCGCGGCTTCGGCGCCCTTGTCGTAGGCCTGCAGCTCGGGCAATTGCACAAACACCACGTCACCCAGAGCGTTTTGCGCAAACGCGGTAATCCCCACGGTTACGCTGCCGTCAGCTTCGGCGCGCAGCCATTCGTGGTCTTCAGTAAAACGCAATTCGCTCATGGAAACTCCTCAAGGCCAGACAGGTCTGGTGGTCACAGGTAAATGCTCGTGCAGGTCGAGCTTATGAGGAGTTCTCTGCAAGATGGTTGCCAGTTTAAAAATATCCTTATTTATCAATGGCTTAAGATTTTAAAAGAGGTATTCGAAGAGCAAGACTGTAGCGAATTCGATACAGCCTGAAGGCCATAAAAAAATCCAAGGGGATCAAAGCCTTGCGTGGCATGGGTAGAGAGGGTGTGTATCGAATTCGTTCCGGTGGAGTGAATTCGATACAAGGCTTGGGTTGCCAATGAGCGGGAGCACAAATTCTGTGGCGGCTGCCGAACTCAGCCTTCGGCAGCTGCAAGGTCTGAAGGGAATTTTAACTGTGGGAGCGAGCCTGCTCGCGAACGACTTTCGCGAGCAGGCTCGCTCCCACAGGGAGGGTTGACAGGCAACAGAGTATCTACAGGGCTCTGTGTCCGTCAGGCCTTGCCCGGGATGCCGTATTTGCGCAGTCGATGGGCGATGGCGGTGTGACTGGTTTGCAGGCGGCTGGCCAGTTGGCGGGTGGAGGGGTAACTGACGTAGAGCTTCTCCAGCAGCGCCTTCTCGAATGTTTCGACAGCGTGCTCGAGGGTCTCGATCTCGCTGTCGTTTTGGCGTGCCACCGAGGTGCCGGCGATATCCAGGTCGCCAATGTCCACCAGCGAACCCTCGCAGATGGCCGCTGCGCGAAAAATCACGTTCTGCAACTGGCGTACGTTGCCGGGCCAGCGGTTGCCCAGCAGGGCCGGGTAGGTACCGGGTGCCAGGCGACACGCCGGACGCTGGATCTGGGTACAGGCCTGCTGCATGAACGCGCGTGCCAGCAACAAAATATCCTGGCCACGTTCACGCAGGGGCGGTACTTCGATATTGAGCACGTTCAGACGGTAGAACAGGTCTTCGCGAAAGCTGCCTTCGTTGACCATTTTTTCGAGGTTGCGGTGTGTGGCGCTGAGGATGCGCACATTGACCTTGACCTCGCGTTCGCCGCCCACCCGGCGAAAGCTGCCGTCGTTGAGAAAGCGCAGCAGCTTGGCTTGCAGGTAGGGTGACATTTCGGCGATTTCGTCGAGAAATACCGTGCCGTTGTTGGCCAGTTCCATCAGCCCCGGTTTGCCGCCACGCTGGGCGCCGGTAAAAGCGCCGGGGGCATAGCCGAACAGTTCGCTTTCAGCCAGGTTCTCCGGGAGCGCAGCGCAGTTCAGGGCCAGGAACGGTGCGCCAAACCGATCGCTGATGGCATGGCAGGCGCGGGCCACCAGTTCTTTGCCGGTGCCGGTCTCCCCCTGGATCAGCAAGGGCGCGTCCAGGGCCGCTACGCGCTGCGCCCGGGCTTTCAGCGTGCGGATGGCAGGTGAGTCGCCGAGCAGGGCGTCAAAGCCTTCTGCGTGATCGTGATGCAGGGCTGCCAGGCGCTCGCCGATGCGGCTTGGCTGGTACAGGGTGAGCAGGGCGCCGGCATCGGTGATCGGCGTAGCGTCGAGCATCAGCGGATGGCCGTTGAGCGTGACTTCGCGCAGTGGCAGGCGAAAGCCGTTTTCCAGCAGCACGTCGAGCAGCCCGGGGTCGCTGAACAGTTGGCCGATACTTTCGCCGGTCGGCTCGTGGCCGTACAGTGCAACCAGCGCCGGGTTGGCCAGCAGCACATGGCCTTCGCTGTCGAGCGCCAGTACCGGGTCGGTCATGGCGGCGAGCAAGGCGTCCAGTTGCAGGTGACGGCGCTGGCCGGGAAGGATATCGACGACCGTTACCGTTTGCACACCGCGGACACCAAACAGGGCCTCGCGCAGCTCGTCGAGCACTTGCGGGCTGAGGGTCGGGGCGTCGATGTAAACGTTGGGCGGAACCATTTCCACCGCATCCAGATTGAGGTTGCGCCCGCCCAGCAATGCCAGGACTTCCTGGGTGATGCCAACTCGGTCGATAAAACTGACATGGATACGCATGGGAACGGCAAACACTTCTGGCCAGCAGGGACGGCCAGTATGCCTTGGCGGGGGGGATAGGTGAAATTCCGTGGGAGCGGGCTTGCTCGCGATGGCATCAGCGCGGTCTAGTCGTTAAACCGTGTTGCCTGCATCGCGAGCAAGCCCGCTCCCACAAAAATGCAGCCCTCGGCCAGTGGCTGAATCAGTCCAGATGGTCGAGCTTGATCGGGTCGCCCGGCTTGTGGTTGAGCTGGGCCATCACGTCGGCGAACATCTTGTCGTAGTAACCGTGCATCGAGCGGATGTCGGCGGTTTTGGGAATGCCGTGCTTCACGGCAATCTGGAAAGCGTCATGGGCAAAGTTGTAGGCCATGTCCTTGGGTAGTGTGAAGGACTCCTTGAACTCCTTCTTGTTGATCTGGCCGTGCATGTCGAACTGCATCGACTTGCCTTCCTTGGGATCCTGAACGACCTGGTAATCGATCTTGATGTCATACCCAAAGTCGCTCGGTTGCAGCGGTTCGCGGTGGATATGCAGGTGACCGGGTTCGAACGAGGCCATAGGGTACTCCTTGAGGCTATGGGAAAGGGCAGGCCCCGGGGCCTGCCCCGAGGTTCAGAAGTAGGTGATACCCGGTTTTTCGGTGCTGACCCGAGTACCGGCCTTACCTTGAACGATTGCTTCGATATCCGCCAGTGCGCCGATCACGGCAGTCTTGCCGGTTTTGCGGGCAAACTCGCAGGCCGCTTCCACTTTAGGGCCCATGGAGCCCGAGGCAAAGCCGAGTTTTTCCAGCTCGTCCGGGTGGGCCTGAGCAATGCCCTTCTGGGTTGGCTTGCCCCAGTCGATAAAGGCCGCATTCACGTCAGTGGCGATCACCAGCAGGTCGCTGTCCAGTTGCTGGGCCAGCAGCGAGGACGCCAGGTCCTTGTCGATCACCGCTTCGATGCCGCGCAGCTTGCCGTCTTCGCCGTACATGGTGGGAATGCCGCCGCCGCCCGCACAGATCACGATGGTGCCTTTTTCCAGCAGCCACTTGATCGGGCGAATTTCGAAGATGCGTTTGGGTTTCGGGCTAGGCACTACGCGACGGAACTTGTCGCCGTCCGGAGCAATGCTCCAGCCTTTTTCGGCGGCCAGGCTCTTGGCTTCGCTTTCGGTGTAGACCGGGCCGATCGGCTTGGTCGGCTTCTGGAACGCGGGGTCCTTGGGGTCGACTTCAACCTGAGTCAGCAGGGTGGCAAACGCGGCCTCCTGTGGCAGCAGGTTGCCCAGTTCCTGCTCGATCATGTAGCCGATCATGCCTTCGGTTTCAGCACCGAGCACGTCCAGCGGGTAAGGGGCGACTGCAGTGTAGGCGGCGGCTTGCAGGGACAGCAGGCCGACTTGCGGACCGTTACCGTGGGCCACTACCAGCTCGTTGCCATGGGCAATGCGGGCAATCTGGGCGGTAGCGGTCTGGATGTTTTCGCGCTGGTTCTCGGCGGTCATGGGCTGGCCGCGACGCAAGAGGGCGTTACCGCCCAGTGCAACGACGATACGCATAGAAGATGTCCTTTTAGAAATATGAGAGCGCCTTGTGTGGGAGCGAGCCTGCTCGCGAAGCTCGTTCGCGAGCAGGCTCGCTCCCACAGTCGTTATGCATTCACATAACGACTGTGAGCCAGGCTTAGATATCAGCCAATGCCGCGACCAAAATCGCCTTGATGGTGTGCATGCGGTTTTCAGCTTGCTCAAAGGCGATGTTGACAGGGGACTCGAACACTTCCTCGGTCACTTCAATGCCGTTTTTCAGGTTTGGATGGTGCTCGGCCACGTCTTTGCCGACCTTGGTTTCACAGTTGTGGAACGCAGGCAGACAGTGCATGAACTTCACGCGTGGATTTTCTGCCGCCTTGATCATGTCGCTGTTGACCTGGTAAGGCAGCAGCAGCTTGATACGGTCGTTCCAGGCTTCAACCGGCTCGCCCATCGATACCCAGACGTCGGTGTGGATAAAGTCCACGCCTTTGACGGCAGCTTTAGGGTCTTCGGTCAGGGTGATTTTGGCACCGCTTTCCTTGGCGAATTCCTGGCACTGTTTAACGAACGACTCTTCCGGCCACAGGCTTTTTGGTGCGGCAATACGCACGTCCATGCCCAGTTTGGCACCGATCAGCAGCAGCGAGTTACCCATGTTGTTGCGGGCGTCGCCCAGGTACGCGTAGCTGATGTTGTGCAGCGGCTTGTCGCTGTGTTCGCGCATGGTCAGCACGTCGGCGATCATTTGCGTCGGGTGGAACTCAGCGGTCAGGCCGTTGAACACCGGCACGCCTGCGTATTTGGCCAGCTCTTCGACAACAGCCTGTTCAAAGCCACGGTATTCGATGGCGTCAAACATGCGGCCCAGAACGCGGGCGGTGTCTTTCATGCTTTCTTTGTGACCGATCTGTGAAGAAACCGGGTCGATGTAGGTAACGTGCGCGCCCTGGTCGTGGGCTGCTACTTCAAATGCGCAACGGGTGCGGGTCGACGTTTTTTCGAAGATCAGGGCGATGTTTTTGCCTTTCAAGTGCGGCTCTTCAGTACCGGTGTACTTGGCGCGCTTGAGATCGCGGGACAGATCGAGCAGGAAATGCAACTCACGTGGAGTGTGGTGCATCAGGCTCAGAAGGCTGCGGTTTTTCATGTTAAAAGCCATGGTGATCTCCTTGGTTTCGGGTTAACCGGCTTGCACCGGCCCCGTGTTGGGGCCGGGGCAAGCAATCAAATGGGTAGATTAATAGTCGACAGGGTCACGCACGATCGGGCAGGTCATGCAGTGACCGCCGCCACGGCCGCGGCCCAGTTCGGAGGCGCTGATGGTGATGACTTCAACGCCAGCCTTGCGCAGCAGGGTGTTGGTGTAGGTGTTGCGGTCGTAACCGATCACCACGCCAGGCTCCAGGGCCACCACGTTGTTACCGTCATCCCACTGCTCGCGTTCTGCTGCGAACGAGTTGCCGCCGGTTTCGACCACACGCAGTTTTTTCACGCCCAGGGCCTTGGCCACTACGTCGAGGAAGTGGCCTTCTTCGCGTCGTACGTCCACGCCGCCTTGTTTCTTGTCGTCCGGGTACACCGAGAACGCAACGATCTGGTTCACGACTTCAGGGAAGATGGTCACCAGGTCGCGGTCGCAGAAGCTGAACACGGTGTCCAGGTGCATCGCCGCGCGGGACTTGGGCATACCGGCAACGATCACTCGTTCTACAGCGCCGTTCTTGAACAGGTTTTGTGCCAGTTGGCCAATGGCCTGACGTGACGTGCGCTCGCCCATACCGATCAGGACTACGCCGTTGCCGATTGGCATCACGTCGCCGCCTTCAAGGCTGGCGTTGCCATGGTCGACTGTCGGGTCGCCGTACCAGATCTGGAAGTCGGCGTTGGTGAACTCAGGGTGGAACTTGTAGATCGCGGTGGTCAGCAGGGTTTCCTGACGACGCGCCGGCCAGTACATAGGGTTCAGCGTCACGCCACCGTAGATCCAGCAAGTGGTGTCACGGGTGAACTGGGTGTTGGGCAGCGGTGGCAGGATAAAGCTGGTGTGACCGAGGAAGTCACGGAACATCTGGATGGTCTTGCCACCAAAGCTGTCTGGCAGATCGTCTGCCGACACGCCGCCGATCAGGTACTCGGCAATTTGGCGTGGCTCAAGGCTTTTAAGCCAGGATTTGACTTCGTTGACCAGGCCCACACCCACCTGATTGGGGGTCACTTTGTGGTCCAGAATCCAGTCCAGGGCTTCCGGGATGGCAACGATATCGGTCAGCAGGTTGTGCATTTCCAACACATCAATGCCGCGGTCGCGCATTTTGGTGACGAAGTCGAAGTGGTCACGCTTGGCCTGGTTGACCCACAGTACGTCATCGAACAGCAATTCATCGCAGTTGCTTGGGGTCAGGCGCTGGTGAGCCAGGCCTGGGGAACACACCATAACCTTATGCAGCTTACCGGCTTCGGAATGCACGCCGTATTTCACTTTTTCCGTGGTCATTACAGTCATCCTCCAAAGTACACAAACAGGTTGTTACAGGGTCAGGAAACCGTCGTAGAGACCATAGGCAGCCACCAGGGCGCCGATCACTACTGCGGCAAAAATCACTTTCTCGATGTTGGTGAACACGGGCTGGCCGCTTTCACGCTTGGCCTTGGCGAACAGAATGGCGCCAGGTGCATAGAGCAGGGCCGACAACAGCAGGTACTTGAGGCCGCCGGCATAGATCAGCCAGATCGCGTAGATCAGCGCGATACCGCCGATGATCAGATCTTTCTTGCGTTCTGCCAGGGCGTTCTCGTAAGTCTCGGCACGTACCGCCAGCAGGAAGCCGTAGGCTGCAGACCAGAGGTAAGGCACCAGGATCATCGAGGTCGCCAGGTAGATCAGCGACAGATAAGTACTGGCCGAGAACAGGGTGATGATCAGGAACAGTTGCACCATGGCGTTGGTCAGCCACAGGGCGTTGACCGGTACATGGTTGGCGTTTTCCTTTTTCAGGAAGGCCGGCATGGTGTGGTCCTTGGCCGCCGAGAACATGATCTCTGCGCACAGCAGTACCCAGGAGAGCAGGGCACCCAGCAGGGAGATGATCAAGCCGACGCTGATCAGTACTGCACCCCAGTGACCGACCACATGCTCAAGCACGGCCGCCATCGAAGGGTTTTGCAGTTTTGCCAGTTCAGGCTGAGTCATGATGCCCAGCGACAGCACGTTCACCAGTACCAGCAACAGCAGCACGGTGATAAAGCCGATCACGGTGGCCCGACCCACGTCCGAACGTTTTTCGGCACGGGAAGAGAAGATGCTTGCGCCTTCGATACCGATGAACACCCAAACGGTGACCAGCATCATGTTGCGCACCTGATCCATCACGCTGCCCAGGTCCGGGTTTTTTACGCCCCAGATGTCACTGGTAAAGATGTCCAGTTTGAACGCGAAGAGGGCAATCAGGATAAACAGAACCAGCGGTACGACCTTGGCAACGGTGGTTACCAGGTTGATGAACGCTGCTTCCTTGATGCCGCGCAGTACCAGGAAATGCACGGCCCAGAGCAGGATCGAGGCGCCGATGATGGCGGCGGGGGTATTGCCTTCGCCGAAGATCGGGAAGAAGTAACCCAGGGTGCTGAACAGCAACACGAAGTAGCCGACGTTACCCAGCCAGGCGCTGATCCAGTAGCCCCAGGCTGACGAGAAACCCATGTAATCGCCGAAGCCTGCCTTGGCGTAGGCATACACGCCGCCGTCAAGGTCAGGTTTGCGATTGGCGAGGGTCTGGAACACAAAAGCGAGGGTCAACATACCGACAGCGGTAATTGCCCAACCGATCAGGATTGCGCCGACATCAGCGCTGGCGGCCATGTTTTGAGGCAGCGAAAAAATCCCGCCGCCAATCATTGAGCCGACTACCAGAGCAACCAACGCACCCAGTCGCAGTTTTCCAGGAGTATCAGACATTTGTAGTGACTCCAATCTAGGAGAAGTGAGGCTTCAAAGTTAAGTCCATTGATATTCAAGCCGTTTGACATAGATCAGGGCATTACTACATTCCATTGTTGATAGAGCGGGGAAGGTCGCGATCACGCATTTTTATGACGCTTCCTGAAAGCCTTACTCCAGAGATGTTTTCAGGTATTAATACGTTCGTTACCCACGGTGTCGTGGGGATTGAAGCTAGCCAGTATTTCCAGATTTGCAAATGTCATCTTCAAGTTTCATGAACCCCTCCATGAAATTAAATCGTCATCTATATATGAACGGTTTTTTAGGTTTCAATAGGCGCAATGGTTATCAGGGAAGCACGGCTTATTGCGGGGATCTATTAAACGTTTGGGCACTGCATATATTTAGTCAGTGAACGTCTGTAGCCTGATATTCATAAGTTTTAACCAAGTAGTACAGCGAGGTGACGATGTCGCAACAGACGCAAAAGCTTAGGCTCAACGCCCTGATCGCGTTGGTTGTCGGCTCGATGATTGGAGGCGGGATTTTTTCGTTGCCACAAAATATCGCCGAGCATGCTGCCGGTGGTGCCGTGTTGATCGGCTGGGCAATCACGGCAGTGGGCATGCTGGCGCTGGCCTTTGTGTTCCAGACCCTGGCCAATCGCAAGCCGCAGCTGGATTCGGGGGTGTATGCCTACGCCAAGGCCGGGTTTGGCGACTACATGGGTTTCTCGTCAGCCTGGGGCTACTGGATCAGCGCCTGGATGGGCAACGTCGGTTACTTCGTATTGCTGTTCAGCACCCTGGGCTATTTTTTCCCGGTGTTTGGCCAGGGCAACACGCCGATCGCCATAGGTTGCGCATCGTTGCTGCTGTGGGGGGTGCATTTCCTGGTGCTGCGCGGGATCAAGGAAGCGGCGTTTATCAACCAGCTGACCACCGTGGCCAAAATCGTCCCCATTGTGATGTTTATCGTGCTCACCGCCGTGGCGTTCAAGGCCGATATTTTCACCCGGGATTTTTGGGGCACACAAACACCCAGCCTGGGCAGCGTGATGGACCAGGTGCGCAACATGATGCTGGTGACGGTCTTCGTGTTTATCGGTATTGAAGGTGCCAGTGTCTACTCGGGCCGTGCCGAGAAACGTTCGGATGTGGGCAAGGCTACGGTCATTGGCTTTCTCGGCGTGCTGGCCCTGCTGGTGCTGGTGAACGTGCTGTCGCTGGGGATCATGAGCCAGCCGGAACTAGCCAGTCTGCAAAACCCGTCGATGGCCGGGGTGCTCAAGCATGTGGTGGGAGAGTGGGGTGCGATACTGATCAGTATCGGGCTGGCGATCTCGCTGCTGGGGGCGCTGCTGTCGTGGGCGTTGCTGTGCGCCGAGATCCTCTATGCCACAGCCCGGGACAACACCATGCCGGCGTTCCTGAAAAAGGAAAACGCCAACCATGTGCCGGTCAATGCCCTGTGGCTGACCAACTCGATGATCCAGATTTTCCTGGTGATCACCCTGGTGTCCGCCGGTACTTACACCAGTCTGATCTATCTGGCGTCATCGATGATCCTGGTGCCTTACCTGTGGTCGGCAGCTTACGCGGTGCTGCTGTGCGTGAGGGGCGAGACTTATGAGCGGGCGGGGCGGCGGAGGGTCAAGGACCTGCTGGTAGGGGCGGTGGCGCTGATTTATGCGATGTGGCTGTTATATGCGGCGGGGCCCAAATACCTG
The DNA here is from genome assembly GCF_037023725.1 of Pseudomonas bubulae. Lineage (NCBI taxonomy): Bacteria > Pseudomonadati > Pseudomonadota > Gammaproteobacteria > Pseudomonadales > Pseudomonadaceae > Pseudomonas > Pseudomonas bubulae. Next base: position 4,538,087 of record NZ_CP146077.1, on the reverse strand, counting down.
CTGCTCTCGGCGTTGCTGTATGCACCGGGGGTGTTCTTTTTCGCCAAGGCCAAGCGCGAGCAGGGTGAGCTGCTGTTCAAGCCCTGGGAGAAGGTGATATTCGCGATGGTGGTGATAACGGCACTGGCGGCAGCTTATGCGCTGTATAGCGGGGCGTTGGCGTTGTAAGTGGCGATTTGTGGGAGCGGGCTTGCTCGCGATGGCATCGCCGCCGTTTGCCTGATACACCGGGGTGTCAGTATCGCAGGCAAGCCAGCTCCCACAGGTGTGCGGCGCTCATAAATTCCGAGGGGGGCCAGTTCCTGTAAAAAGCCTTATGAGTGCTCCGCTCGTCAGCTGCTACGAAGGGCTTGGCAAGCGCTCCGGTCGCGACCAGATCCACAGATTGCCCATGCTCATGCCGGCAATCGCCAGAAACACCGGCCAGTTGTGATCCAGCACATACAGCATCAGCCCTGCGCACAACAACATGCTGACAGTGGCGCTGATTTTGGCGTTGCGCTTGATGATCTTGCCGTTGCGCCAGTTGCTCAGGATCGGACCAAACAACCGGTGGTTTTCCAGCCAGGCACTCAAGCGCGGGGAGCTTTTGGTCGCGGCCCAGGCGGCGAGCAAAATAAATTCGGTGGTCGGCAGGCCAGGAATCACTATCGCAATCAGGCCAATGCCCAGGCTCACATAGGCCAGCAAGCCGAACAGGATTCGGGCGATTTTCGACGTGGATCGGGTTTGGCGGGTCATAAGCTCAGGACGCATAAAAGGACACCCGACCAGCGTGCGCTGGTCGGGCCTGTCAGCTTAAGCCAGTTCTGGCTGAGCAGCGTAGGCGTGTTCCAGTAATACGGTAAAACGCTCAAAGGCCGCTACTGCACCTTTGTCGAGGTCGGCTTCTTCTTCAGCCGTCAGTTCCAGGCCGTCGAGGGTGCGGATAAAGCTTTTCCAGCCTTCGGCACGGCCACCGGCAGGCTCGCCCAGGTGGCGGGCGCCGAAGCTGTCGCTCAGGCCCAGGCCCACAGCACGCTTGATCAGGAATGCAGCGCCCAGCTTGGAGCCTTCGGAAACGAAGATCCAGCCCAGTGCTTCAGCCTTGCTTGGCGAGTTGACCGCGCCGGCAACCGGGGCAGGCACTTCGGTGTTGAGGTCGGCCAGGTCGGCCTTGGCTTGCTCGGCGCGGCAGCGCTCTGGCAGGTCAGGGACGATTTCTTTCAGGGCCGGGTCGGTGTACAGCGCCTTGAGCTCCGACTGGAACAGGTACTGGGCGACGACAAAGCGGGCGAAGCTGGCCACGTCATCAAATGGCTTGTGCGCCTTGACCAAAGCGTCGAGCTTTTGATGCGGCTCGTTGGTGATCTGGTTCAGACGTTGGGAACGCAAGGCCGGACGTGATGCGGAATCAGCAGTGGTCATGAAAAAATCCTTGAGAATGAGATGCGCTTTGTAACTAGACGATCAGGAAGACGCATCACAGTAAAAAATCCTCACTGCGCAGAGCAAAATTCTGCGCAGTGAGCGTGGCTGATCAGATATCCCAGACCAGATTGATCGAGAAGTTGCGGCCCGGCGCGGTCAGTCGCTCCATATTGGCCGGGTTCAGCACGCCGGCCTCACCCACGCTGTCGTAGCCGCGCACGTCATCCCAGTTCCAGTATTTCTTGTCGGTCAGGTTGTACAGGCCGGCATTGACGGTGACGTCCTTGGTGACCTTGTAGAAACCGGTCAGGTCGAGCACACCATAGCCAGGCGACTTGAACTGCTTGCTGGTGCCATCGGGGGCGAAGTAGCTGGTGTCGTCGACCTGGTCCTTGCTCTTGACCAGGGTCCAGCTCACCAGGGCGCCATAGTTCTGCTGCTCGTAGCCCAGGCCCATCACGGCGGTCAGCGGGTTGACGCTGTTGATCGGCTGGCCGGTGTCTTCGTTGCGACCGTGGGCATATGCCACGGAACCACGGGTATAGAGGCCCTGTGGCGCGCCGAAAGCGTCCAGGTTCAGGCGGCCTTTGACCTCGGCACCCTTGATGGTGGCGTGCTTGATGTTGTTGGCCTGGAACTTGAGGTCGTCGTAGCCGGGGGTGATGGCATCTTCGTTAATGAAGTCGCGGTACTTGTTATAGAACACCGCCACGTCGAATGAGCCAGCGTCAAAGTTGCCGCGCAGGCCGGTCTCGTAGCTTTTGCTTTTTTCCGGTTCCAGATCCGGGTTCGGCTCTACCGAGTAGCCTGCCTGCAGGTTGTCAAATCGACCGTACAACGCCTTGGCGGTCGGGGTGCGGAAGCCTTCGGCGTACTGGCCGTACCAGGTGTAGTTGTCGTTGAACGCGTAAGTGACGCCCAGTTTTGGCGACAGGCGGTGCCAGACCTTGTCTGCATCGCTTACGGTGCCTTTCTGGTCGCTGTTGACGGTGTTGAGGAATTCCTGGGTGATATGCGGCGTCAGCTTGGTGTAGTCGTAGCGCAGGCCGGGCATGAAGGTCCAGTCATTCCAGCTGATCTGGTCCTGGGCGAACAGGCTGTAGGTGTTGATGGTCGGGTCCGGGAAGTCGCTGGATTTGACCAGGTAATCTTTCGGGCTGTCGGCGCCCACGGCGGTGCAACCATTGCCTACTGCCAGGCAGGTGCCCGAGCCACTGCGCGAACCGGTGACTTTCTGGTGCTTGATAGTGGCACCGTAGGTCAGCAGGTGATCGGTGTCAGCAATATGGAAGGCTTTGTCTGCCTGGGCGTCCAGTACCCAGGTTTTTTCTTCGTAGGTGGTGTTGCGCGAACGCATCACATGACGGCTGTAGGGGAAGTAGTCTTCCAGGGTGTTCTGGTCGGTTTTGGCGATCTGGTAGTTCAGGCTCCACTTGAAGTGGTCAGCCACGGCGGTATCCAGCGCCATGCTGTTTTCCAGGCCGAAACGCTCGCGGCTGATGGTGTCCTTGCCGTTACGCGACAGGTACATGCCCAGCGGCTGGCCGTTGTTGAACGGTCCGCCGACCGCGCTTTTTTCATTGATGTCGAGGCGGTCCTTGTACTTCTCATAAGTGAAGCCAAGACGGTCGTCATCGTTGTAGTTCCAGCCCAGCTTGGCCAGTACGTTGGTGGTTTTGGTATCTTCAGGGTTGGCCGCGGTACGGGACAGCCCGGTGCCGCCGTGGTCACCGTAGGATTCGGTTTCGTGACCGTCGCGCTGGCTCAGGTGCAACAAGCCGTCGAAGTCGCCCGAGCGGCCGGCGACGGTGCCGGATTTCAACCAACTGCGATCGGCCGAGCTGTAGCCGGCCTTGAGGCGGGCGCCAACATCCTGGCCCGGCTTGATGATGTCATTGGGGTCGAGGGTGAAGTAGCTGACGGCACCGCCAATGGCGTTGCTGCCATAAAGTACCGACGCCGGGCCACGGAGGATTTCGACGCGCTTGATGATTTCCGGGTCGACGTAGTTGCGCTGGGTCTTGGCGTACGGGCCGTTGAAGAACGAGTTGGGGATCTCGACGCCGTCCACCTGGGTCAGGATCCGGTCGCCGTCGATGCCGCGGATGTTGTAGTTGCTGATGCCGCCACGCTGGCCGGCGCCGCCTACCGAGACACCCGGCTCATAGCGCACCAGGTCCTTGATGGTATTGACGTTATCGCGGTCCATATCCTGGCGGTCATGGACGGTAATTGTGCTGGGCACCGAGTTCACGTCCTGCTCCTGGCGAGTGGCGCTGATGGTGACTTGTTGCAGGGCCAGGGTGCCGGTGGAGCTGCTGCGCTTTTCCAGCACGATATTGTTGCTGGCCAGCTTGCGGTAGCCCAGGTTGGTGCCGATCAACAGGCGCTCCAAGGCTTTTTCCGGGGTGAGTGAACCGCGCACGCCGGGCGAGGACACATTCTGCGCCAGCTCTGCCGGCAGGCCGACCTGCCAGCCGGTCACCGTGCTGAAATCGTTAAGCGCGGAGGCCAATGGCTGCTGGGAGATCGCAAACTTGTAATTGCCCACGGAGCGGGTCGCCGGCTGCTCATCGGTCGCCGCCAGGGCTGGAGCCGCCTGCACACCGGCCAAAAGCATGGCGGCGGTCAACAACGACAACGTGCACTGCTGCAAACCACCCTTGCGGGCGTTGGATGAGGACCGGCTGTTGAAACGAGTGGGCATTGATAGCGCTCCGTGGTGAACGAATCTTATAGTTGCGAAGCTGACTCAAAATGCGAATCAGTTGCATTGACTACAACGAGACGTATGACCTTAGGCTATCGAGTAAAAAAACCTACTTTTAATTGAGAATTACCAATGCCGGGAATTCTGAAAGGCTACTTGAGGTGATATGGGCCAGTGAGCGGACGATATCCAGAGGCTGATCCAGCCGGTAGTTGCCGGTCACTGCCACGTTGGCGAGTTTGTCGTTGTTGTTGACGATCCAGCCTGGGTAGTAGCGGCGTACTTCATCCAGCACCTTGCCCATCGGGCAGTTTTCGAACACCAGGCGCCCCTGCACCCAGGCCAGGTCGGTCTGGGGGTTGAGCCGGGCGGTCTTGCTGAAGCCGTCAGGGCCAATGCGCACGCTGTTGCCAGCCGACAGGCGCATTTGCGCACCGGCACTGTTGACCCGCAAGTCGACGTCGCCGCGCTGCACCCGCACCTGTGTTTCACCATTGAGGTAGCTCACGGCGAAGGCGGTGTCGCGCACGCTGACGCGCACAGGGCCAGCATCAAGCACCAGCGGGAACTCCAGGTCGGCGGGAATTTCGAAATACGCTTCGCCCTGATACAGGCGGGCGCTGCTTTGGGCATTGACCACCTTGCTGGAAAACGCCGAGTTGGTGTTAAGCAGCACTTTTGAGCCGTCCTCGAGTTGCAGGCGCTGGCGCTCGCCCACCACGGTCAGGTGATCGGCTTGCAGGCGTAACGGTACATTGCTGTAGCTGCCGACGCTGATTATCACCACCGCCGCAGTTGCCAGGTGTTTCCAGTGTCGTCCTATGCGCCGCAACAGGCCGGGGGTACGGCGGGCTTGCAGGGTTTGCGCGGCGGCCAGCAGCGGTTCGCCGTTCCAGATCGCATTGGCCTTGGCAAAGGCCTGGGCATGGGCGGGGTCGGCATTGAGCCAGTTTTCGAAAGCGGCTTTTTGTTCGTCGCTCGCACACTCAAGAGTAATCAGCCATTCCAGTGCCTGATCCATGGCGCTGTCCTGCAGCACGTCTTGCGCCAGTTCTGGCACGGCAGATTTGTGAGTGTCCGTCACGGATGTTCCTTGGCAGTTTCAGAGCGTTCTAGCAGGCATCGCCGGTCAAGGTTAAGGGCGATTGAGTCTGTCGGCTACCCCGATGCAGATTGCCATGATCAATTTGAGTTCCTTTTGAACGGTGCTCAAGGAAACGTCAAGCTCTTCGGCAATCTCCTGATAACTGCAGCCATGCAGGCGGCTGAGGATGAAAATCCGTTGTTGACGGGCACTTAACTGGCTCAGGCTCACACTCAGACGCTCCAGTAGTTGCGCGGCTTGATGGGCTTCTTCAGGGGTGCTGAGAGGGGAGGCAACGCCTTCGATCACTTCAGTGGGCACATCTTCGACCACGGTGCGTGACTGGATCCGCCGGGCGCGCAGGTGGTCAAGCGCCAGATTGCGTGCGGTCTGGAACACAAAGGGCTCAAGGTGCTCGACGCTGCGTTCGCTCAAGGCGCGGGTTACGCGCAGGTAGGTCTCCTGCAGCAGGTCTTCGGCGGTGCTGTGGTTGTTGACCATCCGCTCCAGGGTGCGCAGCAGGGTTACCCGTTGGGTAAGGAAGACTTGATTGAAGTGGGACTGACTCACAGTGCTACCCGACCGATTTTGAGCGAATGATAATGCTTATCATCTGTGCTATTGGTCAAGTGCTGTTTTGAAATGGTTTGAAATCGTTCTGGTGGGAGTGAGCCTGCTCGCGAAGGTCGTAGACGATAGTGCGTCTTCGCGAGCAGGCTCGCTCCCACCATAAACCTAAACCCGACCCTTCAAATACGCACTGTAATCAGGAATGCGGTGTTCATGGGGCTGGCTCATCAGCGGGCTGCTGAGCAGGTAGTCGGCGCTGCATTCATTGCACGCCACGGGGATGTTCCATACTGCCGCAACCCGCAGCAGTGCCTTGATGTCCGGGTCGTGGGGCTGGGGCTCGAACGGGTCCCAGAAGAACACCAGCATGTCGACCCGTTGCTCGGCGATCCGTGCCCCCACCTGTTGATCGCCGCCCAACGGCCCGCTGATCATGCTTTCGATCGGCAGGCCCAGGCGCTGGCTCAGCAGCAGCCCGGTGGTGCCGGTGGCGCACAGGTCATGCTGGCTGAGGGCTGCCTTGTGGCGTTCGGCCCAGTCCAGCAAAAAGCCCTTGCAATGATCGTGGGCCACCAGGGCGATACGCTTGCGCGCCGCCAGGGTGGCCGTGGTGAAGCTGATACCGATCATCGCGTTACTCCGCGTTGTGCAGCGCCAGGCAGTTATCGAGCATGCGGTTGGAGAAGCCCCACTCGTTGTCGTACCAGGCCAGCACTTTTAGCAGTTTGCCGCTGACTTTGGTGTGATTGGCATCGAAGATCGACGAAAGCGGGTTGTGGTTGAAGTCGCTCGATACCAGCGGCAGGGTGTTGTAACCCAGTACCCTGGAGTGCTGGCTGGCTTCCTTGAACAGTGCGTTGACTTCAGCTGCGGTGGTTTCGCGCTTGAGTTCAATGGTCAGGTCGACCAGCGACACGTTGATCACCGGCACCCGCACGGCCATGCCGGTGAGCTTGCCGGCGAGTTCCGGCAATACCAGGCCCACGGCTTCGGCTGCGCCGGTTTTGCTCGGGATCATGTTCTGGGTGGCCGAACGTGCGCGGTAGGGGTCCGAGTGATAAACGTCGGTCAGGTTCTGGTCATTGGTGTAGGCGTGAATGGTGGTCATCAGGCCGTTTTCAATGCCGAATTCGCGGTGCAGGATTTGCGCCACGGGTGCCAGGCAGTTGGTCGTGCAGGAAGCATTGGAAATAATGTGGTGGGATTGACGCAAAATGTCGTGGTTGACACCGTAGACCACCGTCGCATCGGCATTTTTGCCGGGAGCAGAGATAATCACCTTGCGGGCGCCAGCAGTAATATGTGCTTGTGCCTTGCTGCGCTCGGTGAACAAACCTGTGCATTCAAACACCACATCGATGTTCAGTGCCGCCCACGGCAGTTCGGCCGGATTGCGAATGGCGGTCACGCTGATGCGGTCACCATTGACGGTCAGGCTTTCCTGATCGTGTTCGACATTGGCGTCGAACGTGCCGTGAACCGTGTCGTACTTGAGTAGATGGGCATTGATCGAACTGTCACCCAGATCGTTGATGGCGACGATCTGCAGGTCCTGACGGTAGCCTTGGGTATACAGTGCGCGCAGGACGTTACGGCCGATACGGCCAAAACCATTGATTGCGATTCGTAGAGTCATGGAAAGCGCCTGCCATCGATTTGTTGTTGGAATTACAAGATTATTCGCATAAAAATAGAAAACAAGCCATTTAAGTGGCAATATTTTGTTTTATCTACAACGAGTGACCTGAATCAACGGGTCCGAATGATTGAAGTCGCTCCCCGGAGCCCTTCGGTCAGCATAGGACACGCACAGGTCGCCACATCCGTTAGCCTGGAGTTCAACACATGCATCCCCGCGTTCTTGAAGTCACCGAGCGTCTTATTGCCCGCAGTCGTGCAACCCGCGAGGCGTATCTGACGCTTATTCGTGGCGCTGCCGGCGACGGCCCGCAACGCGGCAAGCTGCAATGCGCGAACTTCGCCCACGGCGTGGCAGGGTGTGGCACTGAAGATAAAAACAGCCTGCGGATGATGAACGCGGCCAACGTGGCAATTGTTTCGTCATATAACGACATGCTCTCGGCGCACCAGCCGTACGAGCACTTTCCTGAGCAAATCAAAAAAGCCCTGCGTGAAATTGGCTCGGTAGGCCAGTTCGCCGGTGGCACCCCGGCCATGTGTGACGGCGTGACCCAGGGCGAGCCGGGCATGGAACTCAGTTTGCTGAGCCGCGAAGTGATTGCCTTGTCCACAGCCGTGGCGCTTTCCCACAATATGTTCGACGCGGCGCTGATGCTGGGCATTTGCGACAAGATCGTGCCGGGCCTGCTGATGGGGGCGCTGCGTTTTGGTCACTTGCCGACCATCTTTGTACCGGGTGGGCCGATGCCGTCGGGCATTTCCAACAAGGAAAAAGCCGATGTGCGCCAGCGCTACGCCGAAGGCAAGGCCAGCCGCGAAGAGTTGCTGGAATCGGAGATGAAGTCCTACCACAGCCCTGGCACCTGCACGTTCTACGGCACCGCGAACACCAACCAGTTGCTGATGGAAGTGATGGGCCTGCATTTGCCAGGCGCCTCTTTCGTTAACCCCTACACGCCTTTGCGCGATGCCCTGACTCGCGAAGCGGCTCATCAAGTCACTCGTCTGACCAAGCAAAACGGCGATTTCATGCCGCTGGGCGAGATCGTTGACGAGCGTTCGCTGGTCAACTCCATCGTTGCGCTGCACGCCACCGGCGGTTCGACCAACCACACCTTGCACATGCCGGCGATTGCCATGTCGGCGGGTATCCAGCTGACCTGGCAAGACATGGCCGACCTCTCCGAGGTGGTACCGACCCTGTCCCACGTGTATCCAAACGGCAAGGCCGATATCAACCACTTCCAGGCCGCCGGTGGTATGGCGTTCCTGATTCGGGAGCTGCTGGAAGCCGGTCTGCTTCACGAAAACGTCAACACCGTGGCGGGCTATGGCCTGAGCCGCTACACCCGCGAACCGTTCCTGGTGGATGGCGAGCTGGTATGGCGTGAAGGTCCGATTGAAAGCCTCGACGAGTCGATCCTGCGCCCGGTTGCCCGTGCATTCTCCGGCGAGGGTGGCCTGCGGGTGATGGAAGGCAACCTGGGCCGTGGCGTGATGAAGGTCTCGGCGGTAGCCCCGGAACATCAGATCGTCGAAGCCCCGGCGCGGGTGTTCCAGGACCAGCAACAACTGGCCGATGCGTTCAAGGCCGGTGAGCTGGAACACGACTTCGTGGCCGTGATGCGTTTTCAGGGGCCGCGCTCCAACGGTATGCCCGAGCTGCACAAGATGACGCCGTTTCTGGGTGTGTTGCAGGATCGGGGCTTCAAGGTGGCGCTGATTACCGACGGGCGGATGTCAGGCGCGTCGGGGAAGATCCCGGCAGCGATTCATGTGAGCCCCGAGGCTTCGATTGGCGGCGCCCTGGCGCGGGTGCAGGACGGCGACATAATTCGCGTCGATGGGGTAAAAGGTACGTTGCAACTGCTGGTGGATGAGGCAGAATTTGCCGCGCGCACCCCGGCTGTCGGCACTCTGGATAATGCCGTCGGCACCGGGCGTGAGTTGTTTGCGTTTATGCGTCAGGCCTTCAGTTCGGCCGAGCAGGGCGCGAGCACCTTTACCTCGTCTCTGGAAAATCTGAAATGAAGCTCGCACTGGTCGGTGATATAGGCGGTACCAACGCACGTTTTGCGTTGTGGGAAAACGACCAGTTGCGTTCGGTCAGCGTATTGCCCACAGCAGACTTCGCCTGCCCGGAAGATGCCATCAAGCTTTACCTGGATACGCTGGAACTGGCTCCGGGCTCTGTAGGCTCGGTATGTCTGTCAGTGGCCGGGCCGGTGAGTGGCGATGAATTTCGTTTTACCAACAACCATTGGCGCTTGAGCCGCTCGGCTTTCTGCCATGCGCTGCAGGTCGACAATCTGCTGCTGATCAACGACTTCAGCGCGATGGCCTTGGGCATGACCCGGCTGCAACCCGAAGATGTGCGCCAGGTTTGCCCGGGGGTTGTTGACCCGACGCGCCCGGCGGTGGTTATCGGGCCGGGCACCGGGCTGGGTGTGGGCACTTTGCTCAATCTCGGCGAGGGTCAATTCATGGCCTTGCCGGGGGAGGGCGGGCATGTCGACCTGCCCATGAGCAACCCGCGTGAAGTGCAGTTGTGGCAGCACATCTACAATGAAATCGGCCATGTGAGCGCCGAGAGCATTTTGAGCGGCAGCGGTTTGCCGCGGGTCTATCGGGCGATTTGTGCGGTGGATGGCCATGCACCGGTACTGGACAGCGACCGGGCCATTACCGCGGCTGCTTTGGCGGGCGACCCTGTGGCGCTGCAAGTGCTGGAGCATTTCAGTTGCTGGCTGGGCCGTGTGGCGGGCAACAATGTGCTGACCATCGGTGGCCGTGGCGGGGTGTATATCGTCGGCGGGGTGATTCCGCGCTTTGCCGATATCTTCCTGGCCAGCGGCTTTGCCCGCAGCTTTGCCGACAAAGGCTGCATGAGCGACTACCTCAAGGATATCCCGGTGTGGCTGGTGACGGCGCCGTACCCGGGTTTGATCGGTGCCGGGGTGGCGTTGCAGCAGGCGTTTGGCTGAAAGCTCCGTGAGTGGGCTTGTTGTGGGAGCGAGCAAGCCCGCTCCCACAGAGTTTGGATCGCCGTATAAAAACAATAAGGAACACCACTGTGAGCACACCCGGCAAATCCATTTTGCTGGTCGATGACGACCAGGAAATTCGCGACCTGCTTGATCTGTATCTCACCCGCGCCGGTTTCCAGGTGCGTGCCGTGGGAGATGGCGCCGGTTTTCGCGAAACGCTGGACAGCGCGGCGAGTGATCTGTTGATCCTCGATGTCATGTTGCCCGATGAAGACGGCTTCAGCCTGTGCCGCTGGGTGCGTCAGCATCCGCGCTTTGCCCAGATCCCGATCATCATGCTCACTGCCAGTTCCGACGAGGCCGATCGCATCATTGGCCTTGAGCTGGGCGCCGACGATTACCTGGGTAAACCCTTCAGCCCCCGTGAGCTGCTGGCGCGGATCAAGGCGTTGTTACGCAGGGCACAATTTGTCGCTACCACCTCGGGCAACGAGGTGCTGGCATTTGAAGAGTGGCGGCTGAACACCGTGACTCATCGGCTGTTTCATACCGATGGAGAAGAGGTGATTTTGTCGGGGGCAGATTTTGCCTTGCTCAAATTGTTTCTCGATAACCCGCAGCAGATTCTCGACCGCGACACTATTGGCAATGCAACCCGCGGGCGTGAGCTGATGCCGCTTGATCGCATTGTCGACATGGCGGTCAGCCGCCTGCGCCAGCGCCTGCGTGACACTGACAAGCCGCCACGGCTGATCCGCACCATCCGCGGCAGCGGTTATCAGCTGGCGGCTCAGGTCATGTCCGGCAATGACCTTTAAGCGCCTGCGCAAATGGCATATGCCCCGTTCGCTGCTGGGACGCATGTTGTTGCTGACCTTGCTCGCGATCCTGCTGGCGCAAACCCTGTCCAGTGCTATCTGGTTGTCGCAGTTGCGTACCACGCAACTCGAAGGCCTGGTCAACAGCGCGCGTAGCCTGGCCCACTCGATGAACGCCACCGTCGCCTACCTGCGTTCCCTGCCGCTGGCCTATCGCCCATTGGTACTGGATCAACTGCGCAGCATGGGCGGTACGCGTTTTGTCGTGAGCCTCAACGACAAACCACTGGATATGCAGGTGTTGCCGCCCACCCAGCGCAAGCAGGCGGTACTGGATGCGGTGGATCAGGTATTGCGCGAGGCCGTGGGGCCCAATGTCGAGATGTCGGTGCAGTTTGTCAGCCCCCAGGATCTGCGTATTTTCAATGCCGGTCTCAAACTCGACGAGCTACCGCGCTCCTGGGCGCATTTTGCACTGACGCTGGAGCCGGTCGATCCGCCGATCCTGGTCACACAAATCCAGATGGTGCCCGGTGAATGGCTGTATATCGCCTCCTTGTTGCCCCAGCCCTACACCAGTCTCGAAGAGGAGGGGCTGCCGGCCCTGCAGGTGTGGTTTATCGTGCTCAGCAGTATTTTTCTGTTGTTGTTCATCGGCCTCTTGATGCACTGGCAAAGCCGTCCGCTCAAGCGTCTGGCGCGAGCGGCCCGGGACATGTCGCTGGGTGAGGACGAGGTCAAGCCGGTCGAGGTGGGCGGCGGCAGTGAAGTGGTCGAGGTGGCGCGCGCCCTCAATACCATGCGTGCCCGCATCAGTCGTTATCTGACCGAGCGCGGCCAGTTGTTCAGTGCCATCTCCCATGATTTGCGCACGCCCATTACCCGCTTGCGCCTGCGGGTCGAGCTGCTCGAAGACGAACAACTGCAATACAAATTCGGCCGTGATCTGGACGAGCTGGAAATGCTGGTCAAAGGGGCGCTGCAATGTGTGAAAGACACCGATATTCACGAAAACATCGAAGCCGTGGACTTGAACCAGTTGCTTGACTGCCTGATCGAGCCTTACCTGCTGCCCCAGGGTAACGGCCGCGTAACGCTGCAGGGCCGGGCTGTCAGACCTTACTATGGTAAACCCCTGGCGCTGCGGCGCTGCATGGGCAACCTGATCGATAACGCGCTCAAGTACGGCCACTACGCGCATTTGCGTATTGATGACAATGAGCAGGCCTTTGTCCTCACGGTTGACGATGAGGGGCCGGGCGTACCCGAGCAGCGTCTTGAGCAGGTATTCGAACCGCACTTTCGCCTGGCCGGGCAGCAGCAGGGCTACGGGCTCGGATTGGGGATTGCACGCAGCATCGCCCATAGCCATGGCGGTGAAGTCAGTTTGCAGAACCTGCGGGCCGGCGGCCTGCGGGTTACTTTGCACTTGCCGCGAAATGGCGATTGATCGACAGGGTCGCCTGCTCGGGGCTGATGGGCAACAGGGGTTCCAGGTTGCTGTCCGAAGGCTTTGCAAGGGTGGGGCTGGGCGGGTGGTCGCTGTTCATGGCGGCGTTGATACGGTTCTCACGCACGCGCCTGCTGGTCTGGCCGAAGTGCTGTTGCAGTTTTTCCATGGCCACGTCGTAGGGCTCATTGCACAGAGTCAGTTGCCTCTGACGCTCTTGTAGCGCCAGACGTTTGGCCTCGTCATCGCCATGCCGGTCAACGCGAAAGCTCTTGCTCAGGTTGTAGCCGTGAATGCGGGTTGTCGCACGCCAGTAGTCGATCTGGTTGGAGCGGACCCGGTACACCCCTGGATGACCGCTGGTGTTGTGCGGCATAAGGCGCTGACGGTTTTCATAAGAAAACGCCAGGGGCATTTTGAGAACCAATTGGTTACGCATGGTCTCAGCGGCCTCCAGGGCAGCAGCCTGATCCGCGTAGTCGGTGAAATTGAAACAGTGGACATGTACTTTCCCCGAGCGCCGAATGTCCAGCTTCCAGGCGCAGGGGGTGCCGTCCGGATCCAGTAGCTGGCTGATAAAACAGTGATTCTGGGGCGTTACGCGCTGTTTTGGCATGAAACTCATCTCCTGATGGGGGGGCCGGCATCCGTTCTTGAATTGTGGCGAAGTGTTGCAGCCTCGCTGAAGTTTTTTGCAGGTTCAACGTGGGAAAACGACTTCGGGATCCGTCCTACATGCAACGCAGAAAATACCTTATGTATCGATAGGCGCAGCTTAAGTGCCCAGAGGAATACGGGGTTTAGCGCTGTTGAAAGATCTTTGGAACAGAACAATCACCTCGGGCGCCATGTCACCAGGTTGTGACATTTCGGCGTCTGTTCGTTACGTGCAGGCAGTTTGCGATGGATACACTCTCTAGCAGCGCAAGCAAAAGACTTGCACAGCTATAACAACAAGAAAGGTCTCGACATGAATTCATTCAATCGCCTCGCCGTTGTCATTTCGCTTGCCACACTGTTCCCCCTGGGTGCTTATGCTGCCGCCCCTGCCGATTCCAAAGGCACGGTTGAAGTGGTGCATTGGTGGACCTCCGGCGGTGAAGCCAAAGCGGTTGATGTGCTGAAAAAACTGATCGAAAAAGACGGTTATACCTGGCAGGACAGCGCTGTAGCAGGCGGTGGCGGTGCTGCGGCCATGACCGTGCTGAAAACCCGCGCCGTCTCCGGCAACCCGCCATCAGCGGCGCAGATCAAGGGCCCGGACTTGCAGGAGTGGGGCGCACTGGGTTTGTTGACCAACCTCGATGAGGTGTCCAAGGCCAACAACTGGGATGGCATGCTGTCCAAGACCGTATCCGACACCATGAAGTACGACGGCCATTACGTGGCGGTACCGGTGAATATTCACCGGGTGAACTGGTTGTGGATCAACCCTGAAGTCTTCAAAAAGGCCGGTATCGACAAGGCGCCCACTACCCTTGACGAACTTTTTGCTGCGGGCGACAAGCTCAAGGCAGCGGGCTTTATTCCCCTGGCCCACGGCGGCCAGCCGTGGCAGGACAGCACGGTCTTTGAAGACCTGGTGCTGAGCGTCATGGGCCCGCAAGGCTATAAAAAAGCGTTCGTCGATCTTGATGAGAAAACCCTCACCGGCCCGCAGATGGCTGAAGTGTTCAGCAAACTGAAAAAACTCCAGGGCTATATGGACCCTGACGGCACCGGCCAGGACTGGAACCTGGAAGCGGCCAAGGTGATCAACGGCAAGGCCGGCATGCAGATCATGGGTGACTGGGCGAAAAGCGAATGGGCTGCTGCGGGCAAAAAGGCCGGTACTGATTTCGAATGCGTGCCGTTTCCGGGCACCCAGGGCAGCTTTACCTACAACATCGACTCGCTGGCGATGTTCAAACTCTCGGCGAAAAACAACACGCCGGGCAATATCGCCGCGCAAAACGACGTGGCCAAAGTCGCCCTTGAACCCGAATTCCAGTACGTGTTCAACCAGAACAAAGGCTCGATCCCGGTACGCAGTGACCTGGACATGAGCAAGTTCGACAGCTGTGCCCAGGCCTCGGCCAAGGATTTTGCCGAAGCGGGCAAAACCCACGGTCAGTTGCCGAGCATGGCGCATAACATGGCCACCTCGCTGGCGGTACAGGGCGCTATTTTCGACACGGTAAGCAACTTTATGAGCGACAAGAGTGCTGATCCGGCCACTGCCGGGAAAAAGCTCTATTCGGCCATCAAGTCGGCACAGTAATTCGTTGAGCTGACCCGCCACGCCTTGTGCGTGGCTCCCCCCCTTGTCCCTGGTTGTGCGGCATCTGCATTGGCGGATGCCGGCATACCCTGCCGGGAGTATTTCGATGAGTTCCGTGGCTGTGTTCAGCAAGGCCTCGCCCTTTGATGCGCTGCAGCGCTGGTTGCCCAAGCTGGTTTTGGCGCCGAGCATGCTGATCGTATTGGTGGGCTTTTATGGCTACATTTTTTGGACGTTCCTGCTGTCGTTCACCAACTCCAGTTTTATGCCCAGCTACCAGTGGGTCGGCCTGCAGCAATATGCGCGCTTGATGGCCAATGACCGCTGGTGGGTTGCGAGCAAGAACCTGGCGGTGTTTGGTGGCATGTTTATCGTCATCAGCCTGGTGATTGGCGTGTTCCTGGCGATTCTGCTCGACCAGCGGATTCGCAAGGAAGGTTTTATCCGCACCATCTACCTGTACCCGATGGCGCTCTCCATGATCGTCACCGGTACGGCCTGGAAATGGCTGCTCAACCCGGGCCTGGGGCTGGATAAAATGCTTCGTGACTGGGGCTGGGAAGGCTTTCGCTTTGACTGGCTGCTGGATCAGGACCGGGTGGTGTACTGCCTGGTGATCGCGGCGGTATGGCAGGCCTCCGGATTTGTCATGGCGATGTTTCTGGCCGGGTTGCGCGGGGTTGATCAGTCGATCATTCGTGCCGCTCAGGTCGACGGCGCAAACTTGCCGACCATCTACTTGCGCATTGTCCTGCCGAGCCTGCGACCGGTGTTTTTCAGCGCCTTCATGATCCTGGCGCACATTGCCATCAAGAGCTTCGACCTGGTGTCAGCGATGACTGCCGGTGGCCCTGGCTACTCCTCGGATCTGCCTGCGATGTTCATGTACTCCTTTACTTTCAGCCGTGGGCAAATGGGCATCGGTTCTGCCAGCGCGATCATGATGCTGGGCGCGATTCTGGCCATTCTCGTGCCGTATCTGTATTCCGAGCTGAGGAACAAACGCCATGATTAATGCTCAGCGTTTTACCTTCAGCCGTGTGGCGATCTACGCCACCCTGATCCTTGCGGCGGCGGTGTATCTGGTGCCGCTGGTGGTGATGCTGCTTACCAGTTTCAAAACCCCGGAAGACATCCGCACCGGCAACCTGCTGAGCTGGCCGCAAGTGATCGACGGTATCGGCTGGATCAAGGCCTGGGACACGGTGGGCGGGTATTTCTGGAACTCGGTGAAAATCACCGTGCCAGCGGTCCTGATTTCGACCTTTATCGGCGCCATGAACGGTTATGTCTTGTCGATGTGGCGTTTTCGCGGTTCGCAGCTGTTTTTCGGCCTGCTGTTGTTTGGCTGCTTCCTGCCGTTTCAGACGGTGTTGCTGCCGGCCTCGTTCACCATCGGCAAACTGGGGCTGGCCAACACCACCACCGGCCTGGTGCTGGTGCATGTGGTCTACGGTCTGGCCTTTACCACGCTGTTTTTCCGCAACTACTACGTGAGTATCCCGGATGCGCTGGTCAAGGCTGCGCGTCTGGACGGTGCGGGCTTTTTCACTATTTTCGGGCGCATCCTGCTGCCGATGTCGGTGCCCATCGTCATGGTCTGCCTGATCTGGCAGTTCACTCAAATCTGGAACGACTTTCTGTTTGGTGTGGTGTTTGCCAGTGGCGATGCGCAGCCGATTACGGTGGCGCTCAACAACCTGGTCAATACCAGCACCGGCGCCAAGGAATACAACGTGGACATGGCTGCGGCCATGATCGCGGGGCTGCCGACGCTGCTGGTCTACATCTTTGCGGGCAAGTATTTTCTGCGCGGGCTGACGTCCGGCGCGGTCAAGGGGTAAGGCATGGCGACTCTAGAATTACGCAACGTAAATAAATCCTACGGCAAGGGTTTGCCCGACACGCTGAAAAACATCGAGCTGAAAATCGATGACGGCGAGTTCCTGATTCTGGTGGGCCCTTCGGGCTGCGGCAAATCAACCCTGATGAACTGCATCGCCGGTCTTGAGAGCATCAGTGGCGGGGCGATTCTGGTGGACGATGCCGATATCAGCGGCATGAGCCCCAAGGACCGTGACATCGCCATGGTGTTTCAGTCCTACGCGCTGTACCCGACCATGAATGTCCGCGACAACATTGCCTTCGGCCTGAAGATCCGCAAGATGAGTGCGGCAGCCATTGACGAAGAAGTGGCGCGGGTGTCCAAACTGCTGCAGATCGAGCACCTGCTGACGCGCAAGCCCGGCCAGCTGTCCGGTGGCCAGCAGCAGCGCGTGGCCATGGGCCGGGCGCTGGCGCGGCGGCCGAAGATCTACCTGTTCGACGAGCCGCTGTCCAACCTCGATGCCAAGCTGCGGGTCGAGATGCGCACCGAAATGAAGCTGATGCACCAGCGCCTGAAAACCACCACCGTCTACGTTACCCACGACCAGATCGAAGCCATGACCCTGGGCGACAAAGTGGCGGTGATGAAGGACGGCATCATTCAGCAGTTCGGTACGCCGAAACAGATCTACAACGACCCGGCCAACCTGTTTGTCGCCAGTTTTATTGGCTCGCCACCGATGAACTTTATCCCCCTGCGTTTGCAGCGTCGCGACGGCCGCTTGCTGGCCTTGCTCGACAGCGGCCAGGCGCGTTGCGAGCTGCCGCTGGGTATGCAGGACGCCGGGCTGGAAGACCGCGATGTGATCGTGGGCATCCGCGCCGAGCAAATTGTGCTGGCGCCAGCCGAACCCAATGGCCTGCCGGTTATTCGCGCCGAGGTGCAGGTTGTCGAACCCACCGGCCCCGATACTCTGGTTTTTGTCAGCCTCAACGGCATCAAAGTGTGCTGCCGCATGGCTCCGGATGATGCCCCTGCGGTCGGTCAGAGCCTCAATTTGCAGTTCGATCCTGCCAAAGTGCTACTGTTTGATGCGAATACGGGGGAGCGTCTGGGGGCGATGAGTTCGCCTCAGGCTCAAGGCCGGGCTGATAACGTGGCGCAATTCAAGGGTCGTTAAGTCAACAGGGAGCCTGTTACCGGGCCTCCTTGCAGTTGTGCCGCGTTAAACAAAGCCAATAAGAAGACAACGAGGATTAAAGGGATGACTAACAGAATGACCCGCACCCGTCTGGCCTGCCAGCTATCGGCAATTGTCGCGCTAGGTCTGGGTGCAAGCAGTGTCTACGCCGACGAAGCCTTCAGTGCCGATTCGAAATGGATGACGGGCGACTGGGGCGGCGAGCGCACCAGACTGATCGAGCAGGGTATCGACATCAAGGCCGATTATGTCGGTGAAGTGGGCGCCAACCTGCACGGTGGCTACAACGACGACAAGACCGCACGCTACAGCGACCAGTTTGGTCTGGGTGTGGCGCTGGACCTGCAAAAGCTGTGGGGCTGGGACAACACCCAGGCGAAGATCCAGCTGACCAACCGTAATGGTCAGAATATCTCCAATGACCGTGTCGGTGATCCGCGTGCAGGGACCTTGAGTTCCTCCCAGGAAGTCTATGGCCGTGGCCATATGGTGCGTCTGACCCAATTGTGGATCCAGCACCAGTTCCTCGATGGCAAGCTGGACGTCAAGGCCGGTTATTTCGGTGAAGGCGAGGACTTCAACACCTTCCCGTGCGAATTCCAGAACCTGGCGTTCTGTGGCTCGCAGGTGGGTAACTGGGCCACCAACCTCTGGTACAACTGGCCGGTCAGCCAGGCGGCGCTGCGCGTGAAGTACAACATCACGCCTGAGTTGTACGCGCAAATCGGTGCGTACAACCAGAACCCGTCGCAACTGGAGCACGGCAACGGCTTCAAGCTCAGCGGCAGCGGTACCAAGGGCACTGTGTTGCCGGTTGAGTTGGTGTGGTCGCCCAAGGTCAACGACCTGCCGGGCGAATACCGTGTGGGTTACTACAAGAGCACGGCGCCTGCCGATGACGTGAAGGTCAATATCACCAATGATGGTCAGGACTATCGCGTACGTGACAGCAAACACGGCTACTGGTTTGTCGTGCAGCAGCAGCTCACTAGCCACAACGGTGACGCTTCGCGCGGCCTGCATATCGCGGCCAACGCCACTTTCCATGACAAGCAGACCAACATCGTCGACAACTATCAGTCGCTGATGTTTGTGTACAAAGGGCCGTTCGATGCCCGGCCCAAGGATGACATCGGCATTGGCGCCGCCCGTATTCATGTCAACGATGACGTGAAGAAAAGCGCCGAGCTGATCAATGCGTCCATCGGTGCCACCGACTACAGCGACCCCTTGTACACGCCGCTGCGCAATACCGAGTACAACTACGAACTCAACTACGGCTTCCACGTGACCAACTGGCTGACGGTGCGTCCAAACCTGCAGTACATCACTCACCCGGGTGGTGTGGACCAGGTAGACAACGCATTGGTGGCCGGACTGAAAATTCAGTCGACGTTCTAAATGCGCTAAGCTCCTTGTTTTTCCAGCGGATAGCCTTGGCTATCCGCTTTTTTTCGGGGCTGCACCCCCCGGCGCATGATTTTCAGGACTGCGGCACATGCATGAGCATCCGCTTCACCGTTTTTTCAAATCCAGACGCGAGCAGCCGGTTTTCCAGTGGGAGCGCTTTCAGCAGCGCGACGTACTGGTGATCGATCATCCGCATTGCCAGGCGGTGTTCAGCCGTCAGGGCGCGCAGTTGCTGCACTTCCAGCCGACCGGGCAAAAACCCTGGCTGTGGTGCGCTGCCAAGTGGCCGCAAGTGGGTGCGATACGTGGTGGGGTACCGATCTTCTGGCCCTGGTATGGCCGTCACCCCAGTGAAAACGCCTGGCCATCCCATGGCTGGGCGCGGTTGATCGACTGGAAGCTGCTCGATAGCAGCAGCGACGAAGAAGGGGTGACCTTGCACTGGCGCTTGCAGCTGTGCGATTGGCAGGTGGATTTGCATGCGCGATTGGGCGAAGAAATGGAGCTGCGCCTGAGCACCGAACATCAGGACGACGAGCCTTGCCAGGTGAGCCAGGCGTTGCGCGCTTACTGGCGAATTGGTGATGTTGCTGAGGTAGCGCTGTCCGGTCTGGACGGAGCGCACGGCTACGACCAGTTGAACCGTGAGGTATGCCAGCAGAAAGGCGAGTTACGGGTGGGAGGTGGTTGTCAGCGGGTGTTCCAGCATGACGGCGAAATGCAGCTCAATGACCATGCCTGGCAACGGGCTTTGAGCATCGACACGGGTGATCAGGGCAGCACGGTGGTCTGGCATCCCGGCAAGCGGCCGTTGCTGGGGGTGAGCTGGAACGAAGTGATGGGCTTTGTGTGTGTGGAGTCCACGAGTGGCGGTACCCATAACCAGGCCCTTGCCCCGGGCGAGCAGGCTCATTTGAGCTTGCAGGCGAGGGCGGGGCTTTGCAGCGTCTGATGGGGCATTACCAAGCGCTTGCCTAGTTGAACTCATCGCCCACCGGATAGCGGCTGGCGTTGAGGCTTTCCTTGATTTTGCGCAGGTGTGGCTGGAAGTCCACGCCGCGGCGCAGGGTCATGCCGGTTGCCAGTACATCCAGTACGGTCAGCTGGATGATGCGCGAGGTCATCGGCATATAGATGTCGGTGTCTTCGGGCAGCGGGATGTTCAGGCTCAGGGTGCTGGCCTTGGCCAGTGGCGAGTTTTCCGCAGTTAGCCCCAGTACCGAGGCACCGTTGGCGCGCGCAATGCGAGCCACTTCCACCAGTTCACGGGTGCGACCGGTGTAGGAAATAATCACGAACAATTCACCCGTGTGCGCCACCGAGGCGATCATGCGCTGCATCAGCACGTCGGCGTGGGCGGTGACGGCCAGGTTGAAGCGGAAGAACTTGTGTTGCGCATCCAGTGCCACCGGTGCAGAAGCGCCCAAGCCAAAAAAGTGGATCTGCCGGGCCTGGATCAGCAAGTCGACGGCGCGGCTGATAAGGTTGGGGTCCAGTGCCTGGCAGGCACTGTCCAGCGAGGCGATGGCGCTGCCGAAGATTTTTTGTGTATACGCGGCCGGATTATCGTCTGCCTCTACCGCGCGGCTCACGTAAGCTGCGCCGCTGGCCAGGCTTTGTGCCAGTTGCAGCTTTAACTCGGGGTAGCCGCTGACACCAAATGAACGGCAGAAACGGTTAACCGTGGGTTCGCTGACAGAAGCTGCCTGCGCCAGGGCGGCGATGCTGAATCGGGTCGCCTGCTGCGGGTTCTGCAAAATGATTTCGGCCACTTTGCGCTCGGCCTTGTTCAGGTCTTCGAGGCGGCCCTTGATCTGTTCGAGTAAATTTCGCACGCGGTCCATTTATGGTCCTTGGGTCAGCGATGCAAGAACCGGACTAAAGCGGTTCTGGAAGGTGGCCTATCCTACTGGTGGCCTGTGACGACCACTAGCAGGAATCTGTATTTTGAGAAAATGTTGTGTTTATTACTACATTTTTCCTTGAGTGATACCTTGAAAAAAGGTATTTGTAGCTTAACTTGATAAAAGAACAAACATCATGCCTTCGATTACGGTTGAACCGTGCACCTTTGCCTTGTTCGGCGCCCTTGGCGATCTGGCCCTGCGCAAGCTGTTTCCTGCCTTGTACCAACTGGATCGCGCCGGTCTGCTGCATGCCGACACACGCATTCTCGCGCTGGCCCGAGAGCCGGGCGAGGCCTCCACGCACCTGGCGCATATCGACAGCCAGTTGCGCCAGTATCTGGGCGAGAAGGAAATCGAAGTCGAAGCATTGAACCGCTTCCTGGCTCGCTTGAGCTACCTGCATGTGGATTTTTTCAAGACTGAAGATTACCTGGCGCTGGCTGAAATGGCCGGCACAGAGCAGCGCCTGATCGCTTACTTCGCCACTCCGGCGGCTGTGTACGGTGCCATTTGCGAGAACCTGTCCGCGGTCGGCCTGGCTGAAAACACCCGTGTGGTGCTGGAAAAGCCCATCGGTTCGGATCTTGAGTCTTCGCGCAAGGTCAACGATTCCGTGGCGCAGTTCTTCCCCGAGAACCGCACTTACCGCATCGACCACTACCTGGGCAAAGAGACCGTACAAAACCTGATCGCGCTGCGTTTTGCCAACAGCCTGTTCGAGACCCAGTGGAACCAGCGCTACATCTCCCACGTTGAAATCACCGTGGCCGAGAAAGTCGGCATCGAGGGCCGCTGGGGCTATTTCGACAAGGCTGGCCAACTGCGCGACATGATCCAGAACCACCTGCTGCAGTTGCTGTGCCTGATTGCCATGGACCCGCCTGCGGACCTGTCGGCCGACAGCATTCGCGACGAAAAGGTCAAAGTGCTCAAGGCCCTGGCCCCGATCAGCGCCGAAGGCCTGACCACCCAGGTGGTACGCGGCCAGTACATTGCCGGTTACAGCGAAGGTCAGTCGGTGCCGGGTTATCTGGAGGAAGAAAACTCCAACACCCAGAGTGACACCGAGACCTTTGTGGCACTGCGCGCCGATATTCGTAACTGGCGTTGGGCAGGGGTGCCGTTCTACCTGCGCACCGGCAAGCGCATGCCACAAAAGCTCTCGCAAATCGTTATCCACTTCAAGGAGCCGTCGCACTACATCTTTGCTCCCGAGCAGCGCCTGCAAATCGGCAACAAGCTGATTATTCGCCTGCAACCGGACGAAGGTATTTCCTTGCGGGTAATGACCAAGGACCAGGGCCTGGATAAAGGCATGCAACTGCGCAGCGGACCGTTGCAATTGAATTTTTCTGACACTTATCGCAGCACACGGATTCCGGATGCTTACGAGCGCCTGTTGCTCGAAGTCATGCGCGGCAACCAGAACCTGTTTGTACGCAAAGATGAAATTGAAGCGGCATGGAAATGGTGCGACCAGTTGATCGCCGGCTGGAAAAAGTCCGGTGATGCGCCCAAGCCTTACGCGGCGGGGTCCTGGGGGCCGATGAGTTCCATTGCACTGATTACGCGGGACGGGAGGTCTTGGTATGGCGATATCTGATTTGAAACTGCCTGAAGGTGTGAGCTCGCACACCTTCAAGAACCCGGCGTTGTTGGCCGAAGGGCTGGCAACAAAAGTTGCCGGGCAATTGAACCAGGCTATCGCCGAGCAGGGCGTTGCCACTCTGGTGGTGTCCGGCGGCCGCAGCCCGGTGGCGTTTTTCCAAAGCTTGATCAAGCAGCCGGTCGATTGGTCGAAAGTGGTTGTCAGCCTGGCGGATGAACGCTGGGTGCCGGTCGAGCATGCCGACAGCAACGCGGGCCTGCTTAAAAAGCATCTGCTCCAAGGCCCGGCGGCCAAAGCCCGTTTTGTCGGCTTGTATAACGCTGCAGCCACGGTAGAAAAGGCTGCGCTGGAGGCCGATCAGGGGCTGGCCGAGTTGCCGCCGATCGATGTGCTGATCCTGGGTATGGGCGATGACGGGCATACCGCGTCGCTGTTCCCCAATAGCCCGAATCTGAGTGAAGCCCTGCAACTGGACAACCCGCGTCGTTGCTGGGCGATGCTGGCGCCAACGGTGCCGCACCAGCGTCTGAGCATGAGTCGCAGCCTGTTGGCGAGCGCGAAGCACAAGGTGCTGTCGATCCAGGGCCAGTCCAAATTGAACACCCTCAACGAAGCGCTGGGGGGCACAGATGTTGCCGCCTTGCCGATTCGTGCCTTCCTGCAACCTACGTTAGAGATTTACTGGTGCCCATGAGCCAAGGATCAGCTGCCATGACAACAACAATTGCGAACGTATCGATGGCGGATAAAGTCGCCCTGATCGACAGCCTGTGTGAGCGAGCACGAATTCTGCCGGTGATTACCATTGCCCGCGAACAAGACATCCTGCCTTTGGCGGATGCGCTGGCGGCCGGTGGTCTGACGGCGCTGGAAGTGACCCTGCGTTCGGCGTTCGGCCTCAAGGCCATTCGTATCCTGCGTGACCAGCGCCCTGAGCTGGTGACAGGTGCGGGTACCGTACTGGATCGCCATATGCTGGCGGCGGCGGAAGACGCCGGTTCGCAATTTATTGTTACTCCGGGCATTACCCGTGACTTGCTCGAGGCCAGTGTTGCCAGCGACATTCCGCTGCTGCCGGGCATCAGCAATGCTTCCGGGATCATGGAAGGCTATGGCTTGGGTTACCGCCGTTTCAAACTGTTCCCTGCAGAAGTCAGCGGCGGTGTAGCGGCGATCAAGGCCCTCGGCGGCCCTTTTGGCGAAGTGAAATTCTGCCCGACCGGCGGTGTTGGTCCGGCTAATATCCGCAACTACATGGCCTTGAAAAACGTGATGTGCGTGGGCGGTAGCTGGATGCTGGACAGCGAATGGATCAAGAACGGCGACTGGGCCCGAATCCAGGAATGCACCGCTGAGGCGCTTGCCCTGCTGGATTGATGTTTTAGTTACGAATGTGTTGTGTGTTCTACGGTTTTTGGTGCGCTTGGTCGGCGCACCTTTTTTTTGCCTGAAAAATACCCGCTCCCACAAGGTTATGTGTGAGCTTGCGAAAGCTCGCGCAGCGCCCGCACCAGTTGGTTGATGTCATCCAGCGTGGTGGCAAAGCCCACTGTTACCCGGATACAACTGCCACACGCCGAACCGTTGCGGGCTACGGTGAACAGGTTGTAGTCCTTGAGCAGGCGATCAACCATCGGTTGTTGATCCTGCACATGGGTAAAGCGCAGCGAAGTGATTGCGCAATACAAGCGCGGATCATCGTTGACCAGCACTTCAATGCCCTCGATCTTGCGCGCCTCGCTGACCCACAGGTTGCGCAGGTAGTTGAGTCGGGCACCCTTGCCTCGGGCGCCACCCATCTCATGGTGTTCCTGCAGCACCTTGGTCAGGGTTAGCCAGGCGGGGATGTTGACCGTGCCATAAACGGCGCGGTTGCGCACATCCGGCTCGGGGTAGCGCTCATTGCCCATATCGGGGTCAATGTCGCCCAGGCGCTGGGGATCGATATACATCAGGCCCAGGGTCAGCGGCGCGCCAATCCATTTATGCAGGTTGAAACCGGCAAAGGCCACACCCAGTGCCGGCAGGTCCAGTTCGATCTGCCCCAGGGCATGGGCACCGTCCAGAA
Source organism: Pseudomonas bubulae (assembly GCF_037023725.1). NCBI lineage: Bacteria > Pseudomonadati > Pseudomonadota > Gammaproteobacteria > Pseudomonadales > Pseudomonadaceae > Pseudomonas > Pseudomonas bubulae. Next base: position 4,513,134 of record NZ_CP146077.1, on the reverse strand, counting down.
TCACGTCAACCCCATGCTCTTTTGCCGCCGCAACAATGGCCTCCACGGGCATGACCAGGCCAGTGCGATGGGTAACGTGAGTGAGCGCCATCAGCTTGATCCGCGGGTTACGTTCAAATGCCTGGCGATAGCTGGCCACCAGGCTTTCAAACGTGGCTGGGTGCGTGTGGGAGATTTCGATAATTTCCAGGCCGCGTTGGCGTGCCACTCCACGCATGGCGTATTCGACGCTGTGGTATTCCAGGTCGCTGATCAGCAATTGATCGCCCGTTTGCAGGCCATTGTAGTTGCGGATCAATGATTGCAGGCCGTCAGACGCGCAAAAGGTCAGCGCCAGGCCGGCAGGGGCTACACCAAGCAACCCCGCCAGCGAGTCGCGAATTTCCAGGCCCTGAGTGGTATCGAAGTGCTGGCGCACAGGCACCGAGTTGTTGCGGTTAATAAAGTCGATATTACGCTGGTAGTCCTGTGCCACGTCGCGGGTCATACGCCCGAAGTAGCCGTTCTCCAGATTGATCGGGCCGGGCGCAAGGTCGTAGCGCTCGGCAATTGCTTGCCAGAAGTGTTCGTCGCGGGCGTTGTCTTCAATCCTTGGCATGGGGCAGCTCTATCAATGGCGGGGTTTGGGTTTTCCGTGTTTGGCGCGTAACGGGTCGAGCAGGTCCGACAGGCCGTTATGATCAATCTCTTGCATCAGGGCCAGCAAGCCGCCCAGTTCTCCGTGGGGGAAACCTTCACGGGCGAACCAGTTGAGGTACTGGCCGGGCAGGTCGGCGATGATTCGGCCCTTGTATTTGCCGAAGGGCATTTCACGAGTGACCAGCAGTTCGAGTTTTTCGGGGTTCATGCAGCGGCCCTTAGATGGGTAAAGCTGTGGAAATCAAAATACAGGCAATTTGCATGAAGGCCAATTGACAGATCATGCATATAAACCGGATACAGATTTTTTGATATTTATTAAGCCATTGATATTTAAGGATTTTATTTAATTATAAAACTGGCACGAGCCCTGCAACCTCTATTGCACGATCCTCAACCTTGTAAGGAATTGAACAATGACTGACCTTAATAAAGAAGCCATTAGCATCCTGAACGATCTGATCGAAACCAGCAAAGACGGCCAGGAAGGATTTAAAAGCTGTGCCGAAGATATCAAGCACCCGGAGCTGAAGGCTCTGTTTGCCAAGCGTTCAGCCGATTGCGCTGCCGCAGCTGCCGAACTTCAGGCTCAAGTTCGAGCCCTGGGTGGTGACCCGGAAACCAGCACCAGCGTGGCCGGTGACTTGCATCGCCGTTGGGTGGATGTGAAGTCCGTGTTTACCGGCAAAGACGAAGAAGCGGTGCTCAACGAAGCCGAGCGCGGCGAAGACCATGCGCTGAAGGCTTATAAAGAAGCGCTGGAAAAAATCAGCAAGCACAACCTGGTCGGCATTCGTGATCTGGTAGAGCGTCAGTACCACGGCGTGCAACGCAACCACGATCAGGTCAAGGCGCTGCGCAATCAGGCCCGTGCCCGTGCATGATTAGCTTGAAGCTGTAGTTCCAAAAATGTGGGAGCGGGCTTGCTCGCGATGCAAAAACTCGATTGATCAGAATGATCGAGTTGATGCTATCGCGAGCGAGCCCGCTCCCACATTGCGTTTTAGCCAATGCTGATCGCAGGCAGTACCGGCAGGGTCACGGTTTGTTGCTTGCGTGGCGCAATGATTTCGGCCTCGCCATCAACAACGATTTCATCGCGCTGGTTGAATACGCGAGTAGCAATGCGCACACGGAACTTGGGCAGTTTTTCCAGGATTTCCAGGCGCACGGTGAGGGTGTCACCGATTTTCACCGGTTTCTGAAAGCTCATTTGCTGGCCGACATAGATGGTGCCCGGGCCAGGCAGCTCGCAGGCTACGGCAGCACTTATCAGCGCACCACTGAACATGCCATGGGCAATACGCTCCTTGAACATGGTGGCGGCGGCGAACTCGGGGTCGAGGTGCACCGGATTGTGGTCGCCGGACATGGCCGCAAAAAGCTGAATGTCACGCTCTCCGACGGTTTTGCTGTAGCTGGCTGTCTGGCCGACTTCGAGGGCTTCGTACGGGGTGTTGGTAACCTGAGTCATCTAGCGCATGTCCTGTGACGAGTGTTTGGTTTTAAAGCTATGATTTTAAAAGCTTTTTAGGTGTAAATCTGTTTTTCGCTCATTCGCTTCGCGACGGGCGGGAGTGGCTCAATGCCTGATTTAGCCACTTAATTACATCAGCCATGACTTCATCGCGGTTGGTTTCGTTGAAGAGTTCATGCCGCGCTTGCGGATACAGATTCAGTTGCAACTGACGATTGCCGGCATTTCGCAATGCCCTGGCCAGATCAGTGAGACGCTTGCCTTCACTCACCGGATCACATTCGCCGCCGATTATCAGCAGCGGCAGGCCCGGATCGATCTGAGCGAGATTGGACGCTTTGCTGATTTGCTGCAACCCGCCGAGCAGGTCGATCCACAGTTGGTTGGTGCACCGAAAGCCGCACAGGGGGTCGCTGGCGTAGGCATCGACCTGGGCCGGATCGCGGCTGAGCCAGTCATACGGCGTGCGATTGGGTTTGAAGGCCTTGTTGAACGAGCCGAACGACAACCATTCGATCAGCGCACTGCGGCCCTTGGCTCCCTGGCGCCAACGCTCTAATCGGGCGATCAGGCTGGCTGCACGATAGAGCGCCACCGGCTGGAAATTCGAAGCACTCAGAATCACCCCTTGCAGGCTGGCACTGTGATGCATCACATACGCCTGCGCGATATAGCTGCCCATGCTGTGCCCGAGCAAAAAAACCGGTATGCCAGGGTGGGCCTGGCCGATATGCCGGCTCAGGCTGGCCACGTCGCTGACCACCGCGCACCAGCCATCATTGTCGGCAAAATAGCCCAGGGTGCCGCGCTCGGCTGTTTTACCGTGACCGCGCTGATCATGGGCATACAGGGCAAAGCCGGCAGCACACAGGGCCTGGCCGAGGTGCGTATAACGGCCACTGTGTTCAGCCATGCCATGAGCCAGCAGGACAACAGCCCTGGGTGTACTGTCCGGCAGCCACTGGTTAACGAAAAGACCGCTGCGGTCATTCGCTTCCAGCCAGAAAGTCTCAGGGGTCATGGCATTTCCTTTATTTGTTGTCGTAGCAGTGTATCGCGCATTTGCGAGGGGGCCAGTTAACGGGGGGCACGCAGTAATAAGATTCAAGATGTAAATGGCGAAGATCGCTGTATTTGCCTACAACTTGATAACTGTTACCGTCCGCAGGCTGCGCTTTTCCTTAGACAAGAGACGCGGCCAGGCACTCTCAGGTACGAGGATAAATACAATGCAACCTGATTTCTGGAATGACAAACGTCCCGCCGGTGTACCGCTGGATATCGACATGACGGCCTTCAAGTCGGTCGTTGACGTGTTTGAACGCTCCTGCAAGAAATTCGCGGATCGCCCGGCCTTCAGCAATCTGGGTGTGACCATCACCTATGCCGAGCTTGAGCGTCACAGTGCCGCGTTTGCCGGTTATCTACAGGAGTACACCGATCTCAAACCGGGTGACCGGATCGCCGTACAAATGCCCAATACCCTGCAATACCCGATTGCCGTTTTCGGCGCGATGCGTGCCGGGCTGATTGTGGTCAACACCAACCCGCTCTACACCTCGCGCGAGATGCGCCATCAGTTCAAGAGCGCCGGGATTCGGGCGCTGGTGTACCTGAACATGTTCGGCAAGCGGGTACAGGAAGTGCTGCAAGACACCGAAATCGACTACCTGATCGAAGCCAGAATGGGCGACATGATGCCGGCCGCCAAAGGCTGGATCACCAACCTGGTGGTCGACAAGGTGAAAAAACTGGTGCCTGCCTATCAGTTGCCCCAGGCCATTTCCTTCAAGAGCGTCTTGCGCCGGGGCGCGGGGCAGGTGATCCGCCCGTTGGCGGTAACGCTGGATGATATCGCCGTCCTGCAGTACACCGGCGGCACCACCGGCCTGCCCAAGGGCGCGATGCTCACCCATGGCAATCTGGTCGCCAATATGCAGCAGATTCGTGCGTGCCTGTCCCAGCATGCCGAAGATGGCCTGCCGATGTTCAAGGACGGTCAAGAGATCATGGTGGCACCGTTGCCGCTTTACCATATCTACGCATTCACGGCCAATTGCATGTGCATGATGGTTACGGGCAATCACAACCTGTTGATTACCAATCCGCGCGATATCAAGGGTTTTATCAAGGAGCTGAAAAACTGGAAGTTCTCCGGGTTGCTGGGCTTGAACACCCTGTTTGTGGCTCTGATGGACCATCCTGACTTTAAAGACCTGGATTTCTCCCACCTCAAGCTCACCAACTCAGGCGGTACTGCGCTGGTCAAGACCACAGCTGAGCGTTGGGAAAGGCTCACCGGCTGTCGCATCGTCGAAGGCTATGGCTTGACTGAAACCTCACCGGTGGCCAGTGCCAACCCTTACGGCCCGCAGGCGCGTCTGGGCACTGTGGGCATGCCGGTACCGGGAACGCTGATGAAGGTGATCAGCGATGATGGCAATGAGGTTGGGCTGGGTGAGCGCGGCGAGTTATGCGTCAAAGGCCCGCAAGTGATGAAGGGCTACTGGCAAAACCCCGAGGCCACGGCCGAAGTACTGGATGCCGAGGGCTGGTTCAAGACCGGTGATATCGCCGTGATTGATCCGGACGGTTTTGTCCGCATCGTCGATCGCAAGAAAGACCTGATTATTGTCTCCGGCTTTAATGTGTACCCCAACGAAATCGAGGACATCGTGATGGCGCATCCCAAAGTTGCCAATTGCGCGGTTATCGGCGTCCCCGACGAGCGCACGGGGGAGGCGGTTAAACTGTTTGTGGTGCCGCGCGCAGGCGGGGTGACGGTTGAGGAACTCACGGCTTACTGCAAGGACAATTTCACCGGTTACAAGGTGCCCAAGCAAATCGTGTTGCGTGATGCCTTGCCCATGACGCCGGTTGGAAAAATCCTGCGTCGTGAGTTACGGGATACCGCCTGATTCGTTCACTGTGGCGACAGACGCTCGCTGGCCGAAAGGCCGCGAGCGTTTTTTTATGTCTAGGATAAGGGGTTGTAATGCTTGAGATAGAGGGCTTACTTAGTTAATAGAGTGTTTGCACTAATGATGACTTTGGATTGTCCTACAGTCAGGTTGGTTACTCTAAACCCGGTTTTTGGCTCTAGGCGGCCTTTGGCAAAGCTGCTACTCTCGGCGCGCTTTGTGACTTCAGGGTAAGTGAAAGTCAGAGCTGTCCATTATAAAAATCAAACAAATAAGAACCGCACCCGATGCGGTGAAGAATTCGCGACGCTGAGGAGTGGGCTTCCATGATTGAAGGCTTTTGGAAGGATAAGTACCCAGCTGGGATTGCTGCTGAAATCAATCCAGATGAATATCCAAATATTCAGACGGTACTGCGGGAATCTTGCCAGCGTTTCGCCGATAAACCGGCGTTCAGTAACCTCGGCAAAACCATTACCTACGGTGAGCTCTATGAGCAGTCGGGCGCTTTTGCAGCCTGGTTGCAGCAGCACACCGACTTGCAGCCGGGCGATCGCATCGCCGTGCAGCTGCCCAACCTGTTGCAATACCCGATTGCTGTGTTCGGAGCCATCCGCGCCGGTTTGATTGTGGTCAACACCAACCCGCTGTACACCGCGCGGGAAATGGAACACCAGTTCAAGGATTCCGGTGCCAAGGCACTGGTGTGCCTGGCGAACATGGCGCATCTGGCTGAAAAAGTCGTGCCCCAGACGTCGGTCAAGTATGTGATCGTCACCGAAGTGGCTGACATGCTGTCGCCTTTCAAGCGGGTGCTGATCAATAGCGTCATCAAGTACGTGAAAAAGATGGTCCCTGCTTATCATTTGCCACAGGCCGTCAAGTTCAACGACGTGCTGAGCAAAGGCCAGGGCCAGCCGGTCAAGGAAGCCAGCCCGGTGAGCAGTGATGTTGCCGTGCTGCAATACACGGGCGGCACTACCGGTGTGGCCAAGGGCGCGATGCTGACCCATCGCAACCTGATCGCCAACATGTTGCAGTGCAAGGCATTGATGGCCTCCAACCTCGATGAAGGTTGTGAAATCCTGATTACGCCTTTGCCGCTGTATCACATCTACGCCTTTACCTTTCACTGCATGGCGATGATGCTACTGGGCAATCACAACGTATTGATCAGTAACCCCCGTGATTTACCGGCGATGGTCAAAGAGCTGTCCAAGTGGAAATTCACCGGTTTTGTCGGCCTCAATACCCTGTTTGTGGCGCTGTGCAACAGCGAGGCGTTCCGCAAGCTGGATTTCTCGGCCCTCAAAGTGACGCTCTCGGGTGGCATGGCCTTGCAACTGTCGGTGGCCGAGCGCTGGAAGACCGTGACCGGTTGCCCGATCTGCGAAGGTTATGGCATGACCGAGACCAGTCCGGTAGCCACGGTCAACCCGGCCCAGAGCATTCAGATCGGTACCATTGGCATTCCGGTGCCTTCGACCCTGTGCAAAGTGATTAACGATGCCGGCGAAGAGCTGCCGCTGGGTGAAGTCGGCGAGCTGTGCATCAAGGGCCCGCAGGTCATGAAAGGCTACTGGGAGCGTCCTGACGCCACCGCCGAGATCATGGACAGCGAAGGCTGGTTGAAATCCGGTGATATCGCAGTGATTCAGCCTGATGGCTACATGCGTATCGTTGATCGCAAAAAAGACATGATTCTGGTGTCGGGCTTCAATGTTTACCCCAACGAGCTGGAAGACGTGATGGCCTCCTTGCCGGGCGTATTGCAGTGCGCTGCAATCGGTATTCCGGACGAGAAGACCGGTGAGCTGATCAAGGTGTTTATCGTGGTCAAGCCGGGTATGACGCTGACCAAGGAACAGGTCATGACGCATATGCGTGCCAACCTGACGGCTTACAAGGCGCCCAAGTTCGTCGAGTTCCGCGACAGCTTGCCGACCACCAACGTGGGCAAGATCCTGCGTCGTGAGTTGCGAGACGAAGAACTGAAAAAGCTGGGCCTCAAGAAGTAACAGGCCTGGATACGAAAAATCCCCGCAATGCGGGGATTTTTCGTTTTGATACGGTGAAGGTCTGTTGTAGCAGCTGCCGAAGGAACACTGCAACTGTGGGAGCGAGCCTGCTCGCGAAGGTCGTTCGCGAGCAGGCTCGCTCCCACAATAGGGCTTGACCTGCAACAGAGTATCTACAGGTCGGCCACAGGTTTTGGCCTTTGGGTTTATTTCTGTAAAAACTGTGCGAAGTTGACGCCAGTACCTGTAGGACGCACGTCCTGCAGATAGGAGTCCTTGTCTGCACTCAACTCCAGGCTCATGGTCGGCGTACGCTTGTGCGTTGCACGTACTACCATGCCTTCGCGTTTTTCACGCAGGAATGCAGTCGTTACCTTCAGGTGCAGCAGTTCGTCGGTGCTTGGGGTGTGCAGGAGCAGATGCACCCATTCGTACTGGCCGACGGCCAGGCGCGCCAGCGGAATATCGAACCACCAGATGTTCTTGTTGGTGTTCAGTGCGGCGAAATGGCAGTTGTTGACGCCGAGTACCGCGCCGCCGAGTTCCTGGTTCCTGCGGGCAATAGCCAGCTTTTTATCGAGTTTCATAACCTTCCTACAATTGCGGATCTTCAGCGCCATAGCCTGAATACGTCGCGTATTCTCGGGGGTTAGCGGGCAAACATAAAGCCCAACCTGCGCTGATCGACGAAATGATGGGCAGAAAATAAATGAAACTCGATGCCGGACCACAAGGTCAATGTTGGGTTGGCCTTTTTACGGGTTTGGCGATCCGGTATTTTCAAAGTCGCCAATTGGGCTACTTTTAGGTAAAACCCTTCGCTTGGAGGCGTGTTGACCTCATTAACGGTGCGGCGAAAGGAGACGCTATGTTATTCCCAGGCTTGAACGGCCTGCCTTTGGGCAAAGTCTTGATCCGAACGGTCAAGGAATTTATCGACGATGAAATGTCGACCTACGCCTCGGCGCTGGCCTATCAAATGCTGTTTTCGTTATTCCCTTTCATTCTGTTCCTGATTGCATTGATCGGTTTTTTGCATCTGCCAGACTTCTTTACCTGGTTGCGCCTGCAGTCCGAACTGGTACTGCCGCCGCAAGCGCTGGAGCAGGTCAACCCGGTGATCGACCAGTTGCAGCAATCCAAGGGCGGATTGCTTTCGGTAGGTATCGTCATTGCGCTATGGACGGCTTCTGCGGGTGTGCGCCTGATGATGAGCGCAATGAATGCTGCCTACGACGTGGTTGAAGGGCGCCCTGTCTGGAAACGTTTTCCGCTGTCGATTTTCTACACGATCGGCATTGCCGGCATGCTGCTGGTCGCCGCCGCACTGATGGTGCTCGGACCGCAGGTGATGAGCTGGCTGGCGGGGCAGGTGGGGCTTGAAGACTTTGTGGTCACGCTGTGGACCATCCTGCGCTGGCCGGCGATTATTTTGCTGATGATGGTGGCAGTGGCGTTGATGTATTACGTGATGCCCGATGTTGAGCAGAAATTCCGTTTTATTACCCCGGGCTCGGTGCTGGCGGTAGTGGTCTGGATTGTGGCTTCCTTGGGGTTTGCCTTTTATGTCAAAACCTTCGCGGACTACAACGCCATGTATGGCAGTATCGGTGCAATCATCGTGCTGTTGCTTTACTTCTACATTTCGGCCGCGGTGCTGTTGCTGGGCGCTGAAATGAATGCTGTGATCGAACATATGTCGGCTGAAGGCAAAAATCCGGGCGAGAAGACATTCGATGAGTCTGCCGACCCTGATCCAAAGCAGCATGTCTCTGGCCTTGGCCGCGACCACTCCCTTAAATCCACTTCTGATGAAACCTGACCATGATTCGTGAAATCCTGAAAATGGGTGATGAGCGTTTATTACGTGTGGCCCAACCGGTGCCGGATGAGATGTTCGACACGCCAGAACTCTGGCAACTGCTCGACGATATGTTGCAGACCATGGAACACGCTGGCGGCGTGGGCCTGGCAGCGCCGCAGATTGGCGTTGACCTGCAACTGGTGGTGTTCGGTTTCGAGCACAGCGAGCGTTACCCGGATGCCGAAGCCGTGCCGCAGACCATTCTGATCAACCCGCTGATCACGCCGCTGAGCCCGGCAGTTGAAGAGGACTGGGAGGGTTGCCTGTCGGTGCCGGGTCTACGTGGGGTCGTCGAGCGCTTCCACAAGATCCGCTACGAAGGTTTCACCCCCAAGGGTGAGCCAATCGTACGGATTGCAGAGGGGTTTCATGCGCGGGTCGTGCAGCATGAGTGCGATCACTTGATCGGTCGTCTGTATCCGTCACGGATCAAGGACTTCAGCAAGTTCGGTTTTATTGAGGTGCTGTTTCCTGATCTGGATCCGCACACCAAGGAGTAAGGCCCATCGCTATCATCGCTTTGTTGCGTTGATAGCGAACCAGCCGCTCATGTAGGGCATGGGGCAATTCCACCTCCAGGCTAAACCCCAGCTTTTCATAAAACCCCTGCAACTGCGGGTCGCAGAACAACCAGATCGGGCCATCGACGGCAGCTATTGCCTGGCTGACCAGATCGCCAGCCACCCCTTGGCCGCGTAGCGCTGGCGCGACAAAAAGCCCGGTCAGCCAGTGGCCGTGAGCCATTGGCCGCAAACATAAACCGGCAATAATCCCCTCTTTGCGGGCGACCCATAACTGCGCTTCCCTGACCGCCTTCATCGATGATTGATGTGTGCGATAAAACTTGTTCATCAGTGGCCATAAAGCCGCTTCAAGCGGGGCGTAAATAATGGCAGTCATAAGTCCACAGGCTCGGGGGAGGGGCGCGCAGTATAAATAACTAAAAGGCAGATTTCTGCGGGTTATCTGAATAGTGTGGGTGATCTGTATTCGGAATTAAAGGGTACACATACGCATTCATTTCGAAATAACCGACTTTAAATGAAAGTTCACCATGGATCAGTGCTATACCTCAGTGAACAACCCTGGTTACTGGAGTGCATAACATGTCCAAAGGTATGGATTCAAAGAAAGCAGCGAAGAAAAAGCCGGCTAAAACAGCCGATGAAAAACGCGCTGACAAGAAAGCCAAAAAAACTGATACCGGATTGTTTGGTCATTAAGTGGATTTACCGGGGCCCGCTCCTCGGGGCCCTGTCACTTTTAATACTGCATCATCCATTTGGTAAATTTTTAAAGCGTGAGCGTTCCGTCGCAGGTTGATGGCCATTTGCTTGCGCGCGTCATTTGGCTAGCTATGCTCCATGTTTACGGGGTCGTAGCCATAAGTGCTCAAACCCTCGAAGTGCGTACAGCTCTAACGTTAAGAGTGAGATACCCAGCTGATTGGCTGCGTCTTGAAACTTTTGAATTATCAATAGACAGCACCTCCAGGGATTGAGCCATGTTTAATTCGCATCGCAAAGCCGATCTGCTCGAAAATCAACGTCTTAGCGGCTTATTAAATGACATGGCCGCTAAAGTGCAGGCTATCAGCCGTTCCATGGCAATTATTGAGTTCGCCCCTGACGGCACCATTCTGGATGCCAACGAGAATTTTTGTCGGGTTGTGGGTTATTCCGCTGACGAGATTCGGGGCAAGCACCATCGGCTATTTTGCGAAGCGGCTTACGTTAAATCCAGTGAGTACAACAATTTCTGGCGGGACCTGGCCCGAGGCGAACCTTTGAGCGGCACCTTTTCACGGCTCGACAAGGCGGGGCGTGAGGTGTGGCTGGAAGCCAGTTACATGCCCATCGTCGGCGCTGACCAGCACGTTGTGCGTGTCATCAAGGTGGCTTCGGATGTCACAGATCGAATCAATAAAGAACACGAAACCCAGAGCATCGTAAACGCCCTGAGCCGGTCGATGGCGGTGATCGAGTTTTCACCGGATGGGCGGGTAATCAATGCCAACCAGAACTTCCTCGACACCATGCATTACTCGCTGAGCGAAATTGTCGGCCAGCATCACGGCATGTTCTGTCGTCGAAGCGAGGCCGAGTCAGCCGGCTACAAGGCTTTCTGGGCCTCGCTCAATCGCGGCGAGTACCATTCCAGACGATTTGAGCGGGTCGACAAACACGGTCATACGGTGTTTCTCGAGGCCTCCTATAACCCCATCTTCGATGCCAGGGGGCGCCTGTACAAAGTGGTGAAATTCGCCAGTGATATCACTGCTCAGGTCACCAACCTGCAGACTGCCGCCGAATCGGCCCACAGCACTTCGGTGCAAAACGATGCCTGCGCGCAGAAGGGCTCGCAGGTGGTGCAGCAAACCGTGCAAATCATCGAGGCCATTTCCAAAGACCTTAATGAAGCAGCGCAGAGCATTGATGCGGTAAGCAAACAGTCGGACAGTATCGGCAAGATCGTGCAGACCATTCGTGGTATTGCGGATCAAACCAATTTACTGGCGCTCAATGCCGCGATCGAGGCAGCGCGGGCGGGGGAGCACGGGCGCGGCTTTGCCGTGGTGGCCGATGAGGTCAGAAGCCTTGCGGCGCGCACCAGTGCTGCCACCCTGGAAATTGTCGAAGTGGTGCGTCGAAATCATGATCTGTCGCTGAGCGCTGTGACCAGCATGCAGTCGAGCCTTAGCCGCACAGGGCTTGGTGTTGAGCTGGCAAATGAGGCCGGGGAAGCGATTCTGGAAATCCAGCAAGGCTCCCGGCATGTGGTCGATGCCATCAGCCAGTTCAACTCGACGTTGCAACTGCATTAAAGCTGTACTGTGTACATGATGAGGGTGAGGGGCTTTAACTGCTTTCACGCACCATGAGTTCAAAGCCCATGTCCTGAACAGGGTTGGCAACTTTATTGCCTGCCATCAGTGTCAGCATCTGCTCGGCTGCGCGACGGCCAATGGCTTCCCGGGGCGTACGAATACTGCTCAGGCGAGGCACCATAAACTCTGAAGACGGGAGGTCGTTAAAGCCCAGTACGGCGATTTGCTCCGGGATTTTGATGCCGATGCGTGCAGCCTCAAGCAAGGCGCCCTGGGCCAGGTCGTCGTTGCCGAAAAAGATCGCATCCACTTGTGGATGGCTGGCGAGCAATTGCAGGAACAATTCGCCCCCCAGGCCAACCGAAGACGGACGTGGCGTCAGTACTTCAAGATCAGGGTTGTACAGTCCGGCTTCCTGCAAAGTGCGGCGATAACCCTCACCGCGCAGCAACGTGCGTTGATCGAGCTGGGCGCCGATATAGGCCAGATGTCTGCGGCCACGGGAGATCAAGTGCCGGGCAGCTGTTTCACCGGCCTGCAGCTGTGAAAAGCCGACGCAGTTCAAGCCCTCGGCGGCATCCAGCTCCATCATGTACACGCAGGGTACATTGCTGGTCTCGATCATCCGCCGTGAGCTTTCCGAACGATCAAAACCGGTCAGCAGCAGGCCTCGGGGTTGGTAGGCCATATAGTTGCGCAGCAAATTTTCTTCTTCGTCACGGGAATAGTGGAAGTTGCCGATCAATACTTCAAAGCCACGGGGGCGCAACACGTCATGGATGGCTTCGAGGGTGTCTATAAAAAGCAGGTTGGACAGCGAAGGTACCAGCACCACGACAGAATGACTCTGCGCCGAAGCTAGCGCGCGGGCGGCGGGATTGACCACATAGTTCAGCTCGTCGGCAGCAACACGGACCTTTTCGGCCAGCTCCGTGGCAACGCTGCTGATACCGCGCAGGGCTCGCGAGGCGGTGATGGGGCTGACCCCCGCAAGGCGGGCAACTTCGTTAAGGGTGGGGCGACCCGTGGTCCGGGTGTTTTTATCGTTTTTGGAGGTGGTCATCAGGGCGGCTTGCCAAACAAAAAACAAGTCACTAAGGTAGCGCTGTCCTGGCGGACCCGCAATTGCCTGATTGCGTGTAAATCAGTTACCCCAGCTTTGTATGTCGAGAGCGTCTCCGCGTCTCCCCATAAAAATGAGAAATAGACGTCGGTAGCCTAAGCTTTGTGCTTTGCTTTCAAGTATTGAACGCATGAACAAAGACAGCGCTGTCTACGGACTGAGGTGTTTCATGAGTCAACCTATCACTGCTCTGGTCATCATGGGTGTTGCCGGCTGCGGCAAATCCAGCGTTAGCCAGGCATTGTGCCAGCTCAATGGCGCGACCCCGATTGAAGGCGATGCGTTTCACCCGGCGGCCAACATTGCCAAGATGAGTGCCGGTATTCCCCTGACCGATGAAGACCGTGCCGGCTGGCTTGACAGCCTGTGCGACGAATTGCGTCGTGCGGTTGCCAGTGGTCAGCGCCCGGTGCTGACCTGTTCGGCACTCAAGCTGCGTTATCGCGAGCGTTTACGCAGTGCGGTAGATGGTCTGGGTTTTGTGTTTCTGGAGCTGACCCCTGAGGTGGCGGCTGCCCGGGTGGCCGATCGTCCGGGGCACTTTATGCCCAAGACCCTGATCGACAGCCAGTTCGCTGCGCTTGAATCACCGACCAATGAATCCTTGGTGCTGACTCTGAATGCAGCCCAGATGAACGTTAAGCAATTAGCAAGCGCCGCCCGAGACTGGTGGTGCGAGCAGACGGTAATGGCAACTTCATGATGTTGTTTCAAACAGATAGCGCTATCTGCCTCGGCTGTAGCTGCACCCCCGTACTTGATAACAACAAAAAGGCAGGAGACGCCCCATGCTAGGCATGTCCCATAATACGTTTCTGCTGCTTGATGCAGTGGTGACCATTATCGGCCTGATCGTACTGATCACCCGATTCAAACTGCACCCCTTTATTGCCTTGATCATCGCCTCTGCGTTTCTGGGGCTGACGGCCGGCATGCCTGCCAACCTGATCATCAAGTCGTTCCAGGATGGTTTTGGCGGCGTGTTGGGCTTTGTCGGGATCATCCTGGCGCTGGGCACCATGCTTGGCAAAATGATGGCCGACTCCGGTGGTGCTGACCAGATCGCCCGTACCCTGATCCGTGCCTTCGGCAAGGACAAGGTGCAGTGGGCAATGATGTTTGCCGCCTTTCTGGTCGGTATTCCATTGTTCTTCGAAATCGGCTTTGTACTGCTGATTCCGCTGGTGTTTATCGTTGCGCGACGTACTGGCGTGTCGATCATCAAGATCGGTATCCCGCTGCTCGCCGGCTTGTCGGCTGTTCACGGGCTGGTACCGCCGCACCCGGGCCCGCTGCTGGCCATTGGCGTGTTTGGTGCCGACATCGGCAAGACCATTCTGTACGGCCTGATTGTTGCTCTGCCTACCGCGATCATTGCCGGACCGATTTACGGTACGTTTATCGCCAAGTACATCCCGGGCCATGCATCCCAGGACCTCATGGATCAACTGGCCAGTGAGCCGGAATCCAGCACCTTGCCGAGTTTTTCCATCACCCTGATCACCGTGCTGTTGCCGGTATTCCTGATGCTGCTCAAGACGTTCGCCGACGTGGCGCTGCCCGATGGCAACTTCTTCCGTGTGTGGATGGACATGATCGGCCACCCGATCAGTGCGCTGTTGCTGGCATTGCTGCTGGCGCTGTACACCTTTGGCGCCCGCCAGGGTATCGACTCCAAACGCATCCTCAAGCTGCTGGACGCGAGCCTGGCTCCTACCGCAGCGATCATTCTGATCATTGGTGCGGGCGGCGGTTTCAAGCAGATGCTGGTAGCCAGCGGTGTGGGTGACGTGATCGGCCATATGGCGGTAAACGCGCAAATTTCGCCGATTTTGCTGGCCTGGCTGGTGGCTGCAGTGATTCGTATCGCGACGGGTTCTGCGACCGTAGCGACCATTACCGGGGCGGGGATTGTGTTGCCGGTGGTGGACATGATTCCGGGTGTGAACCGTGAGCTGCTGGTATTGGCAACCGGCGCAGGCTCGTTGATCCTGTCTCACGTCAACGACGCAGGTTTCTGGCTGGTGAAGCAGTACTTCAATATGACCGTGGCTGAAACCTTCAAGACCTGGACCGCGATGGAAACCATCCTCTCGGTTGTAGGTTTGATCTTTATTCTGCTGCTGTCGTTGGTGGTTTAAAGCACCAATAAACCTGTGGGAGCTGGTTTACCAGCTCCCACAGTCGTTTTAGCCAGCGTTAAAGCCATCAGCGCGGAACATAGCGCGAATTCCACGCAGCGCCTGACGAATGCGATCCTGATTTTCAATCAGGGCAAAGCGCACATGGTCGTCACCGTACTCCCCAAAGCCTACCCCCGGCGAAACACAGACCTTGGCATCTGCCAGCAGCTTCTTGGCGAATTCCAGTGAGCCCAGGTGGGCGTAGTGTTCGGGAATCTTGGCCCAGATATACATCGAAGCTTTCGGGTTTTCGACCATCCAGCCCAGTTCGTGCAGCCCTTTGACGATCACGTTACGGCGCTGACGATACTGTTCGGCAATATCCTTCACACATTGCTGGTCACCCTCAAGTGCAGCAATTGCCGCCACTTGCAGCGGGGTAAAGGTGCCGTAGTCGTGGTAACTCTTGATTCGCGCCAGAGCATTGACCAGCTCAGGATTGCCCACCATAAAACCGATACGCCAGCCTGCCATGTTGTAGCTTTTGGACAGCGTGAAGAACTCCACGGCGATGTCCTTGGCGCCCGGTACTTGCATGATCGAAGGCGCTTTCCAGCCGTCATAGACGATATCGGCGTAGGCCAGATCGTGCACAACCAGCACATCATATTGCTTGGCCAGGGCCACCACGCGCTCGAAGAAATCCAGTTCGACACACTGCGCCGTCGGGTTGGACGGGAAGCCCAGGATCATCATTTTCGGTTTGGGGATGGAGCCGCGGATAGCTTTTTCCAGCTCAGCAAAAAAGTCCACGCCGGGGATCAGCGGTACCGAACGCACCTGGGCACCGGCAATCACGGCACCGTAGATATGAATCGGGTAGCTGGGGTTGGGCACCAGCACGGTGTCGCCCTGATCCAGGGTGGCAAGCATCAAGTGCGCCAGGCCTTCCTTGGAGCCGATGGTGACAATGGCTTCGTGCTCGGGATCGATCTCAACGTTGTAACGGTCGGCATACCAGCGCGAAATGGCCCGACGCAGGCGTGGAATTCCCCGCGAAGTCGAGTAGCCGTGAGTGTCTTCACGTTGCGCGACGGTGCAGAGTTTTTCGACGATGTGGGGAGGTGTCGGGCCGTCAGGGTTACCCATGCTGAAATCGATGATGTCTTCGCCACGGCGGCGGGCGGCCATCTTCAGCTCGGCAGTGATATTGAAAACGTAGGGGGGGAGTCGATCTATGCGCGCAAAGCGTCGCGGCGAACCTTGGTCTGCCATGTGTGCCTCTGATACGTAAGCGCCCGGAACCGTCCGAGCGACGTTGACCACTGCGGTGGTCTGGACGAAACAATACGGGCGCTGATGGCCTTTTGTCTAGGTGCTGTCAGCGTCTATTTTTCGCTGATCCGACCTGTATGTGGTTTTGTTCCTATACTCAGATGCTAGGTTTCCTACTTCCTCCATCGAGCATGCCCCATGGACCAACTAAAAAAGTTCGAGCTGTCAGCGCCGCGATTTGCCAAAGGCCAGTTTCAATTGATCGCGGGTTTGGGTGGCCGTTTCACTGAGGAGAGCGTTGATCGAATCCCGCTGTTATGGGAAAAATTCATTCCCGAAATCGGCAAAGTACCAAGCCAAATTGGCGATGAAACCTACGGTGTTTGTTGTAATCCTGATGGCGAGGGTGGTTTTGAATACATTGCTGGCGTGGCTATCAGCAAGCTTGATGATCTGCCTGAGCGGTATCGCTGGATTGAACTGCAAGAGCAGTCTTACGCGGTCTTTGAGCATCACGGGGCATTGGACACGCTTGGTCAGACCTTTCAGGCGATCTGGAAAGACTGGTTGCCAAATTCGGGCTACCAAGCCGCTGATGCGCCCGAGTTCGAGCGCTACAGCGCAGATTTCAATGCGGACACCGGTACGGGGCTGCTGGAAATCTGGCTGCCGATCAAAAAGTCTGCTTAGCTTGCCTGCAACTGCAGGGGCAGCATGGGGGCCAGCGACAGCACCAACCGTCGCTCACCACGATAGGCCTCGCCTTGCTCGACCCAGCCCTGGCTCAGATAAAAAGCCATGGCGCTGGTATTGAACGGGCTGACCGAGAGCATCAATTGGCGAATCTCGGGCCATATCTGTTCAATGGCCCTGGCAAGCTCGCGCAAACAGGCCTTGCCCAATCCCTGGCCCTGAGCACGGCTGTCGACCTGTAGTGCGTGCAAGGTGGCGCAGCCCGGCTCAGCCCAGTGGGCCAGAAGCGGCTCGCGCTTGAGAAGCAAAAATGCCACTGGCAACTCGTCGTTGAGCAGCACCAGCCCTTTGATGCCCGCCTGCGGCTGGACCGGCAACGAGTGCAGGGCAGACTCGATGGTGCCGCAAAAAGCAATCTGCTCAGGGCGAACTTCTATCTCGCGCAGTTGCTCGCGCTGGCGGGGTGTCAGGTCTTCATAAGCGCATAGGCGGGTGTTCATGTCGGGGTTCTATCGAGGCGCAATAGGAGGCATCTGACAGGCAGTGTCAGTAGCCGCTGAACAGCGCGTCAGTTTCTACCCATCACGGTTCTAAATACAGATTTATTCGTGGGTCAGCGCCCGGTGCCGGACTTGCGGCGTAGAGAGGGCAGCAACATGCCGACGTTTTTTTGATAAACCCGGTACTTGTCTCCAAACAGCTCAACCAGATCTTTCTCTTCCAGTTGGGTGCCGATCAGAATGTAAAGGGTGCTTGTCAGTGCAAACACCAGGTGCCCGACACTCATCTCGGGCGTTACCCAGAAAGCGATCAGGAATCCCAGATACAACGGGTGACGCACGAGCTTGTAGAGCGCGGGGGTTCTGAATGCGTTGTTTACGGGTTTTGGTTGGCGCAGGGTGTCAAAGGGCTGTTTGACGCCAAACAATTCGAAGTGGCTGATCATGAAAGAGGCCAGCAGCACCAACCCCCATCCGAACCAGTACAGCGTGACAAGTAACCCCGCAAACAAGGGCGACTGTACACTCCAGACACTGATATCGATCGGCTGCCACAGCCAGCATATAAGCGCCAGCACCGCACTGGAGGCCAGGACATAAGTGGCTCGTTCAATAACTGGCGGTATGACATGACACCACCTGCGCTTGAAGCTTTTGCGCGCCATGATGCTGTGTTGCAGGGCAAATACGGTGATCAGCAGCACATCGACCACAAGCGCCCAGGGCCATGCCAGGCCTGGCCCCGAATCGATACTTTTCGGGACGGCGACATTCCCCAGAAAACCTATCAGATAAACAAATGTCAGTAGAAAAAACAGATAGCTGAACAGGCTATAGAGCAGCGCTGCGAGTTTTTCAGTACGGCTGGTTGAACGCGGTTTCAGCTCAATTTTGGTGTGCATGAACGACTCCTTTCGAACATGGCGAAATTTCAATTAAAACGTCTACAGCCAGTACCTTAGCCCCTATATGGCAAATGGCTAGCGTCGCGGCCGGGCGGTCATAAGATGTCGTCTCACATACCAGTCGAGGGCGTCAGAGCATCAGGGCAGCGCCATGCTGAAGGTGAAGACTGTGCCTTGGTCCTGGTCCGAGGTGACTTCCATATGGCCGCCGTGGGACAGGGCGATCTGGCTGGCAATATACAGCCCAAGGCCAAGTCCGGCCTGGGGAGTGTCGGTGGCCGGGCGTGAGTAGGGTTTGAACAAATGCGGCAGTTGTTCGGCCGGGATGGGCTCGCCCTGGTTGCAGATCCTCAGGGTGAATACCCCATTGAGTACCAGTGCCGAGATGTCAACGGGCCCGTCGGGGCAGCCATGGGTGATGGCATTGGTCAACAGGTTGGAGAGCAGTTGGGCCAGGCGGCCGCTGTCACAGCGGATGCCCTCAAGTGGCCCTATGTCTGAGCGGATGGAACGTTGTGCATGAACGCTTTGCAGTTCCGAGATGACATGGATGAAGACCTGGTCGAGATCGGGGCACTCGCGCAGCGTCAGCGGGATGCCGCTACCGAGCCGTCCGCGGGCAAAGTCCATAACGTCCTCAACCAGCTGCGAGGCACGGTTGCCGCAGCTCAGGATATGCTTGACCAGGACATCGGTGGAGGGGTCTGGGTGCACCCGTAGCAAGCGCTCTGCGGCTGTGGTGATGGCGAATAACGGGTTGCGCAGGTCATGGCCTATAACAGCGATAAATTGCTCGCGCAGCTCTGCGGTTTCACGCTCCTGCTCCAACGCGGTTTCTGTACGTTGCAGGTTTTCTTCGGCGTCAATTTGCAGCGACAGCAGGCGTGCGAATGACTCCATTGTGGACTGGATCGTACTGTTCCTGAGGCTTGCAGGCTCGGGGTCGAGTGCGCACAGGGTGCCGAAAAAACTACCGTCAGTGCGCCATACCGGAATCGTGATGTAGCTTTCGAAGCGATAAATCCGCGGCGTGTGATGGTGTTGGTACAGCGGATCGGCGCTGGCTTTATCAATGATGATCGGCAGGTGCGAGTTCATGCTTTCAAAGCACAGGGTGCTGACCAGGTCCAGCTCGCCACCGGACTGCAAACCGAAACCCAGCTTGTCGAGTACCGCGCAGGCGGTCCAGGTGGTCTGGGTGACACGGGCAACGGCAGCAAAGCGCATACCGGTCATTTCCGTAATCACCTGCAACATTGCAGGTACGGCACTGATCCGGTTAATTGTCGCGATATCGTCAGCCGTGCCGTGCGTCATGGTAAAAGCTCGAGCTCAAAAAGATGATTCTAGCCAGAACACTTGAGCGCGGCACTTATTCCTAAGCAAGCGCTAAATAAAAAGGCCGCGCCACCCATGAAGAGTGGCGCAGCCTTTTATTCAAATCAACTCAGGTGTCTTGTTTGTCTTGCAGCACTTCGCCGGTTTTTGCGTCGAGATCTACGTCCCATTTGATGCCTTTGGTATCGCGCAATTCAACTTCATACACCAGCTTGCCGTAGGAGTGATCAAGCTCGGTATCGAGAATGGTCGCGCCAGGGTGTTTGTCCAGTGCTGCTTGATTCAACTTTTCAAACGAGGTGATTTCACCCGATTTGATCAGGCCCGGGATATGGTCCGGGCGTACATCGGCCTGAGCAATACCGGCAGTCAGAGCCAGGGCAACAGTTGCAAATACCAGATTAAGTTTTTTCATGTTGAGTCCCTTTGGGTTGATCTGTTCAAGTGGGATCAGATTAACCGGCGCAACTTAACTCACCCTTAATTTTCGCCCCTTGCCGGCTTGCAGGTTTAAAAGCCATTTTTCTCCAGCAACTGATTGACGCTTTGTGGCACCGGGCGCTGGTAATACGTGAGCAACTCGCTGGCGCGGTTGGTGAAGATGCCGTCGACACCTGCGTCCATTGCCTTTTTGAAGTCAACGGGGGCATCGAGGGTGTAAACATGTACCAGCATGCCCCGGTCATGGGCGGCGCTGTTCATCCAGGGCTGGATCAGGTCGAAGTAGCTCTGGTCACCCCCGTGGGTCAAGGCTGCCGAAGGGCCTGTGCCGATGGCACCGTTGGCCTTGGCAAAGTCGAGCCACTGGATGAACTCGGCTTTGTCCTTGGGATGCTGTTTGGCGTAGTACGCGGCTTTATCCTTTTCGCCGGAGTCGGCGAAACTGACTGAGGTGCTGGGCTTCATGCCGCCTTCACCTACCCATAACAGCAGGATCTTCGGCGTGTCGGGCATTTCTTTTTGCAGCAGCTCAAGGCTGTTTTTGTCGAAGGTTTGCAACATGACCCGGCCTTTGCCCTGGCCGACCAGTGGTTTGCCTTCCGCCTCTGCCGAGGCAACGGGCTCAAGCCAGCCGCGTTCGCTCAACTTGTTTTTCAGATCGTGTTCAAGGCCCGGGAACTGCCTGGGCTCTTTGGTTTCGATGTAGAGGCCCGGTTTGTACTGTGGATTGCCCTGGGCGATATCGATAATTTCGTCCAGGGTCAGGATCGGCAGCCCGACATAGGACGGGCGCGCGCGATCCGGATAAGCCTGGTTGAACCAACTGCCGGCATCCAGGGTTTTAAGCTCGGCCAGGGTAAAGGCGCTGGCCGGGCTGTCCTTGCGTTGCGGAAACTTTTTGGCGACGTCAGTGGTGCGCAACAGGCTGTTGTCATGCAGCGCAAACAGAACGCCGTCCTTGCTGCGTTGCAGGTCCATTTCCAGATAGTCAGCCCCCAGATCCCTGGCAAGGGTGTAGGCGGCAGCGGTTGATTCCGGAGCATCGAAGGACGCACCGCGATGGGCGATCACCGCCGGGCGCGGTATGCCATGAGCGTTGGCCAGTGCCGCCTCGGTCGCATTGGATGCGCCAGCATTCTGTACGCCACCCAAGCCCAGGAGCAGGCTCAGCAGCAGGGCGTTTTTGCCAAAAGTGTCAGGCATTGGTTGAGTTCCTTTCAATCAGAAAAACAGAGGGTGTTTTTTAGCGGTTTTTCGTGAAGATGTGCAGTATTCTTGGCCACATCAACGTCCCCGGCAGAGGGGCAGGCAATCGAACTTGCGTGTAAACCACCGTCCCGGAGCCTTTCAGGCTCATCAGTGAGGTTTACCATGCGTATCACTTCGCAACTCATCTGTCAGGCCGCCGACCTACTTAGCGGCTTTGTTGGTTTCAATCGTAAGACAGGCCAGCACATTGTCCGTTTCAGTGAAGATTCATTTGGAATGGATGTCGCCGACGACAACATCACGCCCACCAGCGAATTTGTCTGGCAGGCCGATGGTGCTGGCACCATGACTCTCAAGCGCGAGTTGATTCAGTTGTTGCTGGATCAGAATATCGATGACCGCCTGAACATCACCGAGCCCTTGAGGGTGTATATGCAGCGCCAGGATGTGCCCGAGATTTCGGCCTTGCGTCGCTGCATCAGTTGAATAGCGCTGCCCGGGCCCTGTTTCTATACCGGATCATTGCTCAGCTGTGATTCAGCAAGGGTGTCTGCTGCGCCAACACTGATTTTGTTGCGCCCTGTATTCTTTGCGATATACAGCGCTTTGTCTGCCTCGTTCAGCCACGTGCTGGCCTGGAGGAGTTCGGGGCGGCAAGTGGCAAGCCCGATACTCAGGCTAACGCACAGGCCGGGCTCGTCGGCGTGTTGATAGTTGTCAATCACGTGGCGCAGCCGTTCCATGATTTCCCGGGCCTGGTCCAGGGTGCGATTGGGCAGGATGACGCAGAATTCATCACCGCCGTAGCGGCCTGCAAGGTCTTCAGTACGCAAATTGTCCTTGAGCTCCTTGCTGAGCTGGCGCAATACACTGTCGCCGACAATATGCCCGTAGGTGTCGTTGATCTGTTTGAAGTGATCGATATCAATCAGCGCCAGAGTCGCCGGAGAATTGCGCTCCAGACTTTGCTGGAAACTGAGTTGCAGCAGGTCTTTCCATGAGCCGTGATTAAGCAACCCGGTCAGGCTATCGGTGCGGCTGAGGGTACTGAGGGTGCGTTTATGCTCGGCCAGGGTGATTGCCAGACCATAGCTGACCATGCCTACAGCAAAAGGGTAAAGAATCAGCACGGGTACGCAGGCATAGACCTGCAGGCTGGTGGTATGGGGTGTAAACGCAAAGCCGAACAGCAGCAACGCGACCAGGGCGCCTGCCAGCTGCGCCAGCGCTCCGCGAACCAGCAGTTTTGGCCCTCCGGCAGCCACGTTGTGCATGGTCATCATCGACACGATGATCACCGTAGGCAGCGGATTGAACTCGATAGCCGCCGCCCAAAACCCTCCGCACATGGAATCAATCAAAATATTTCGACGTTCAGCCCGGTAGGGATAGGTTGCACGCGATGACAATTGATAGGCCAGGTGAGGCCATACGAACGCGTTTAGCAGCAGTAGTGGCCAAACCCATATGGATCTGTCGAGGGGGTAGAGGGCGGCCATTAGCCCGATACTGCCAAACCCTGAGCCAATCACTCGCGGCGCATAAATACGCTTGGCGAACGACAACCCTTTGCCTCTTTTATTGTCCATGTCTATCTGCGCAAGATGTGCGGGCGGAGTTTCTGGCAACTGTCGGGTACTGCATTATCGATTGTTGGCTGGTCGGTCAGCCTTGTCGAGAATACACCCCATCTGTTCCGAAAATTCTGAAACAGTTATGGGGACTAGATTAGCTTATTAAGTCGAGGGCAAGCTGCGGCGCAGAAGGATGCCAGTAGAATGTCGATCATCCTCTAACAGGCCTGTAAACAGAGTATTAATCACTTTTGACTGGAGCCTTCAAGCCATGGCACTCGACTCAAGCAGTGCAGAGGGGCCTAAGCCCGCTGAGCGTCATAAAGGTGCATTTCAAAATGCTGGCGTCAGGCCGCCTTCCAGTATCGGCAAAACCTTGGGCATTTTTTGGAGAATGATATTCCAAAAGCCTGCGAGCACTCGCCCTGCAGGTGTGATCCCGGTCAAACCGCTGACCCGTGAGCAATTGGACGAGGCTGCGGATTTCAGTGTGTACCGGTTGGGTCACTCGACTCTGCTGCTCAAGCTCAAGGGAAAGTACTGGTTGACCGACCCGGTCTATGCTGAGCGTGCATCGCCGTTCCAGTGGGCTGGCCCCAAGCGCTTCCATGCGCCGCCCATCAGCCTTGATGAGCTCCCGCCACTGGAAGCAGTGATTCTTTCCCACAATCATTACGATCACCTGGACCAAAAAACCGTATTGCAACTGGCCGCCAAAACACAGCAGTTTTTGGCGCCGCTGGGTGTGGGCGACTTGCTGGTCAAATGGGGAGTACCAGCCAGCAAGGTTCAGCAACTGGATTGGTGGCAGGGCACCCAACTTGCAGGTATCCGCTTTATCGCGACTCCTTCCCAGCACTTTTCAGGCCGCGGCCTGTTTGATCATAACCAGACGCTTTGGGCATCCTGGGTGATGATCATTGATGACGTGCGAATCTTCTTCAGTGGAGATTCAGGTTACTTCGACGGTTTCAAGCTGATCGGCGAGCAGTTTGGGCCATTTGATCTGACCCTGATGGAGACGGGTGCCTACAACACCGACTGGCCCGATGTGCATATGCAGCCCGAACACAGCCTGCAAGCGCACAACGACCTCAACGGGCGTTGGTTGTTACCTATTCACAACGGCACCTTTGATCTGGCCTTTCATGCCTGGTTCGAGCCGTTTGAGCGCATTGTGGCGTTGGCAGAGCAGCGCAAAGTGCTGATTACAACGCCACAAATGGGTGAGGCTTTCAATCTGCTAACCCCTCACCGGGGCCGTGCCTGGTGGCTTGAGGTAGAAACCCCAGGGCAATAGGGCCGTATTTCACTCGATCAGAGCAAAATCTTCGCGCCCCATCGGGTCTGGTGTTGTGCCGCGAACATTTCCCCCGCGACCGGGGGTAAAGCCGGGAAAGAACACCAGGCCCTGCGCCTCAAGGCTATAGGCCAGGGCCAGCCGGGTTACGTCGCGAACGGGGGCTTGTGACTCGAAGCGTTCAATGGCCGAGACTGAAACCCCGGACTGCTCACTCAGGTACTCGCGATTCCAGCCCAGCATTTCGCGGGCCTGCGAGCAGTGCAGCGGGGTAAATTGATTGATGACGATACGTTCAAACGTACTGCGCGTGGCTGAATGAGGCATGGGTTTCTCCAGGGCTGAGTCAGTGCTTGAAAATGTACTGTGTTTTTATACAGCTATCTTGGTGCCGGAACAAACTCATTTTTTGATAAGTGCCGAGGGGCGAAATCTGTTGTCTGGCTGCATTTTTATGAGCTTTTGCGCGAAGAGCATGGGTCGAAAATTTCGATAGTGGGGTGTGTGTAATCTTTTCGCGGAAAACGCCCATGTTGCTCACGTCATCGCGGGGGCACGGTTAGCAGAGCTTTCTTCGTTGAAATCAGAAAAATCCTAACTCTTTTATTTTAAATAAGCTTAAGACTGGTTCCCATATCAGGGATGTCCCAGTGCTTAGCCTGCACATTGACGCTATCAAAATATAATGCCCATAAAGTTTGCACACTTGTATCTGTTGAAGCAGCCATCACCTTCTACGAAGACACCCACGTTGTATTCAGGGTGGGAGCCTTGCGGCGAAAATCAGCAATAAGTCAGTTGCAAAAGGTATCTGGGGTTTTCTCTGTCGCTGGGTGTGTGCGGTTAATGTAAAAGAGAACTTTTAAACAGTTTTTCAGTGGTCGGATGATGACTGTTTAAACGTTTACCCTTATCTGCAAGAACGGTATAAAAAAGATGATGGAAGCCATAGGTGAGCCCACCAACAGTATCAATCAACTCCTGTATTTGCTGTATGGCGACAAAGAAGTTTATCGGCTTGAAGCAAAATTCAGTATTTTGTCGGCGTTGCGCTACAGAAAAGATCCGGCTGACTTTACGATCACACTGATGACTGATCAGCCTGAGGCATTTGATGGCTGGCCTGTGAGCGTGTTGCCTCTGAGCGTTGAGGTGCTGGACGCCTGGCAAGGGGCAGGCGGTTATTATCACCGGCGTAAGGCTTGCGCTATCCAGGCGGGCGTTGCGCTGTCTGGCAAAACCATTTTCGTTGATACCGATACGGTTTTTTTCAAAGACCCGGCCCAGTTGTTTAAACGGGTCTCTGATAATCATTTTTTGATGGATAAGTTTGAGTTGAGTTGGGCAGATGCTTCCCGGCGTCTGGGGTTTCGTAAACTGGTTACACAGCTCGACGCTGAAAATAAAGCCCCCGCACCGTGGTTGAAGCTGTTCAATAGCGGGGTTTGCGGGATGACCAAAACCAACGGTCATATTTTTGAAGGTGTAATTAGTTTGATTGATCAATGGGCTCACCATGGAGCAACACTTCTTACGATTGAGCAAATTGCTATATCGTTTATGCTGCATGGTCGAAAAGTGATTGCGGCCAATGACTGCATTAATCATTACTTCTCGGTGAAGCACTATCACCATGCAATGTACCGGGTTTTTTTTAATAAGCAGGGTGAGGGCTATCGTGAGGGTTTACCGCAAGCATCATTTGCCGTTCCTGACCGTCTTCCCAGGGTCTCGCTGCGTCACCGTTTACAGCTGAGGTGGAAATTGAGGGGGCAATGCAGTACCTCTCGAAAAACTGCCAAACTCTATCTGCTGGGTAAGGCGGGTAGCCAATTACCCTATCTTGAGGCGTGTACGCCTCTTTGGTGGGCTGTAGCCGTTGAGGAGCTGAGAAATCTGGAAGCTGCTGGAAAGTCTCACACGAAACTCGCCGCACTATGGCAGGCGGATTCCGGCTTTTTGAGTTTAATAAAGGGTAAATAAAAATTTCGATGCCACTAAAAAGGGCCAACATGGTTGGCCCTTTTTATTTACCCGGTGTGGCTTTAACCAACCCGGTGTATCAATCCCAGCTCAATGCACCGCCGGTTTGGTATTCGATGACCCGTGTTTCGAAGAAGTTTTTCTCTTTCTTCAAATCCATGATTTCGCTCATCCATGGGAACGGGTTAGTCGTGCCCGGGTATTCTTCTTTCAGGCCGATTTGCGACAGGCGGCGGTTGGCGATGAACTTGAGGTAGTCTTCCATCATCGCTGCGTTCATGCCCAATACGCCGCGTGGCATGGTGTCACGAGCGTATTCGATTTCCAGCTGGGTGCCTTGCAGAATCATCTGCGAAGCTTCTTCCTTCATTTCAGCGTCCCACAAGTGCGGGTTTTCGATTTTGATCTGGTTGATCACGTCGATGCCGAAGTTCAGGTGCATGGATTCGTCGCGCAGGATGTACTGGAACTGCTCGGCAACCCCGGTCATTTTGTTGCGACGACCCATCGACAGGATCTGCGTAAAGCCGCAGTAGAAGAAGATGCCTTCCAGAACGCAGTAGTAGGCGATCAGGTTGCGCAGCAGCTCTTTGTCGGTTTCGACAGTACCGGTTTCGAACTTCGGATCAGAGATCGAACGGGTGTATTTCAGGCCCCAGGTAGCTTTTTTAGCAACCGACGGGATCTCGTGGTACATGTTGAAGATCTCGCCTTCATCCATGGCCAGCGATTCGATGCAGTACTGGTAGGCGTGGGTATGGATCGCCTCTTCGAAAGCCTGGCGCAGGATGTACTGGCGGCACTCCGGGTTGGTGATCAGGCGGTATACGGCCAGTACCAGGTTGTTGGCAACCAGGGAGTCGGCAGTCGAGAAGAAGCCCAGGTTGCGCATCACGATGCGGCGCTCGTCGTCGGTCAGGCCTTCCGGGTTTTTCCAGAGGGCGATGTCGGCGGTCATGTTGACTTCTTGCGGCATCCAGTGGTTTGCGCAACCGTCCAGGTATTTCTGCCACGCCCAGTCGTACTTGAACGGTACGAGCTGGTTCAGGTCGGCGCGGCAGTTGATCATCATTTTTTCGTCAACCGCTACACGGGCGGAAGCGCCTTCGAGTTCGGCCAGACCTTCAGCAATGTCGAGGTTGTCCAGCGCGGCTTTGGCACGAATGATCGCGGCCGAGTCGGTAGCCGTGACTGCGCGGGCTTCCTGGGCAGCTACGCCGCCAGCGGCGTCGAGGCGGTCCATGTTGGCTTCGGTTGCGTGGCCTGCGTTGGCGCCTTTAACAGCGACTTCGCCTTCGTCTTCTTTGTCGAATTCGTCCCAGCTCAGCATGACGTGTCGTCTCCTGCGTGAGGGCCTGATAGCTGCGTGAAAACACTTATGGTTTGGTTTTTACGCGGCCATAGGCCACTTGGATCTAAGAAATGTTGCTTGCAGTAGCGTTGTGCTCACGCAAAAACATGAATGTGTACGTTGGCTTGTACCGCTGTCGTTCAGGGAAGGAGGTCGTGCCTGCACTTGCCCTGGGCCTTGAGGCCGTAGCAGCGTGGTTTTTTAGCCCGCGAAGGGGATATGCCAAGCCTTTTTGATGGCCGCAGTATAAGGCTTTTGCACAAGGTATTTCAGCCAGTTTTTTTGCTGGAGATGCGACGAAACGCCCTAAATTTGTCCAGGGCTTAAGCAAGGCTGCGGCTGGGCGAGGGTTTGCCGGGGCAGAAGTTTTTTTGTCATGGGTCTGGGCGACCAAATGACCTGTGGCATGAGCGGGAGGGAAGGGAGATTTGTTGCAAGGCAGACCACGCCCGGCAGCTACCGGGCGTCAGGTCGAAGCGGTGTTAGCTGAGACGATGGCCGTTGGTACGGTCATAGCCGTCTTCAGCAAAGCTGGCCGAGCGGGTGCTGTCATAGCCGTCTTCGGCAAAGCTGGCCGAGCGAGTGCTGTCATAGCCGTCTTCGGCAAAATTGGCCGAGCGGGTGCTGTTGTAGCCATCTTCAGTAAAAGTGGCGGCGTGGGTACGGTCATAACCGTCAGCGGCAAAAGCTGAACTGGCCAGAACAGACAAACTGAAAGCCACTATCAAAGAACGTTTCATTAGATAATTCCCGGGCGATACATGCGCGGCGGGCAACGTTTCAAAGTTATATAAGCCAGGTTGAAAGTTGCAATTAAACACCGCGTTGGTTCGCGTGAATAAGTGAGTTGATTAACGCTGGAATAAATCGCAGGTTATTAATCAGCCGTTGGAGCAGCCGTTGCCCATGACACGGTATTCAAGAGTGTGCTGCTTGCCCTGCGAGTCTTCGTAGACCATCTGGGCCGGCACAACTTCGCAAACGCTGGGGATTTCGCTCATGGAAATCACTTTGGCGATGTCCAGTTCGGATGAGTAGGAATACTGTTCGACGGCAGGTTGCGGGTGCGCAGCTTGTGTGTTCACTTCCTCAGCCATGGCGGTCAGACACACACTGCTCAGGGCCAGAACTAACAACGCTTTCATTTCAGAGTTACCTGTTTTAGGTCGAGTGGGGTCACACAGCCCTTGTGAGGCTGTGCGTGAAACTGAGTATTGAAGAGCGACTTAACTTGCCTTCGTGGGGGCTGTAACTTGGGTTAATCGCGGTGCCTTGGTTGGCGAGATGAATTTTAGGCCTGTGCCGTGCGGGCATATAGAGGGAGTTTTGATAAAGACTGTTGACAGTTTCTGCAACAATCGTTGAAAACAGAGCTCATTTCTGACGTTTACAAGGCGCGTGACGAGCAGGAAATCGCTGTAAGTACTGTGCTTGAGCCTTGCGCAGAAAAACCATGACTTTTCTGCGTGTTTCTTACTACCAACGTCGAATGGATCTCACGGCCTGGCCCGGCTAAAACAGGGTCATAAAACAACAACTACAAGCATTGAGGTATGAAACATGAGTGCCGCTTCCCTGTATCCCGTACGCCCTGAAGTCGCTGCCAATACGCTGACTGACGAGGCGACCTACAAGGCGATGTACCAGCAGTCCGTCGTCAACCCGGATGGCTTCTGGCGCGAACAAGCAAAGCGCCTCGACTGGATCAAGCCTTTTACCACCGTCAAACAGACCTCTTTCGACGATCATCATGTCGATATCAAATGGTTCGCGGACGGCACTCTCAACGTTTCCTACAACTGCCTGGACCGTCACCTTGCCGAGCGCGGCGATCAAGTGGCCATCATTTGGGAAGGGGATGATCCTTCCGAGCAGCGCAACATTACCTACCGTGAGCTGCACGAAGAGGTGTGCAAGCTGGCCAACGCCTTGCGCGGTCAGGATGTGCACCGGGGTGACGTAGTCACCATCTATATGCCGATGGTGCCTGAGGCTGTGGTCGCCATGCTGGCGTGTACCCGGATCGGTGCAATCCACTCGGTTGTATTTGGTGGGTTCTCGCCAGAGGCGCTGGCCGGCCGGATCATCGACTGCAAATCCAAGGTAGTGATCACCGCTGACGAAGGCCTGCGTGGCGGCAAGCGTACCGCGCTCAAGGCCAATGTCGATGTGGCACTGACCAACCCGGATACCTCCAGCGTTCAGAAGATCATCGTGTTCAAGCGTACCGGCGGGGACATCGCCTGGTACAAGCATCGTGATATCTGGTACCACGACCTGATGGCCGTGGCCTCGACTCACTGCGCCCCGAAAGAAATGGGCGCAGAAGAAGCCTTGTTTATCCTTTATACCTCCGGCTCCACCGGCAAGCCCAAAGGTGTGCAGCACACCACGGGTGGCTATCTGCTCTATGCGGCGTTGACCCACGAACGCGTGTTCGACTACCGCCCGGGCGAGGTGTACTGGTGCACGGCGGACGTCGGCTGGGTGACCGGTCACACGTATATCGTCTACGGGCCATTGGCCAACGGCGCAACCACCGTGCTGTTCGAAGGTGTGCCGAACTACCCGGACATTACCCGCGTTTCGAAAATTGTCGACAAGCACAAGGTCAATATTCTCTACACCGCGCCTACAGCCATTCGCGCGATGATGGCCGAAGGTCAGGCGGCGGTTAAGGATGCCGATGGCTCCAGCTTGCGCTTGCTGGGCTCGGTGGGTGAGCCGATCAACCCTGAGGCCTGGAACTGGTACTACACAACGGTCGGCAAAGAGCGTTGCCCGATTGTGGATACCTGGTGGCAGACCGAAACCGGCGCTTGCATGATGAGCCCGCTGCCTGGGGCGCATGCACTCAAGCCAGGCTCTGCAGCGCGTCCGTTCTTTGGTGTGGTGCCGGGGCTGGTGGATAACCTTGGCAACCTTATAGAAGGGGCCGCTGAAGGTAACCTGGTGATTCTGGACTCCTGGCCTGGACAGGCGCGCACCTTGTATGGCGATCACGACCGGTTCGTCGATACCTACTTCAAGACCTTCCGTGGCATGTACTTCACCGGCGACGGCGCGCGTCGCGACGAAGACGGTTACTACTGGATCACCGGTCGTGTAGATGACGTGCTCAACGTGTCCGGCCACCGGATGGGGACTGCTGAAATCGAAAGCGCAATGGTGGCCCACCCTAAAGTGGCAGAGGCTGCAGTGGTTGGCGTGCCCCATGACATCAAAGGGCAGGGGATTTATGTCTATGTCACCCTCAATGGTGGCGAAGAGCCAAGTGAGGCGTTGCGCCTTGAATTGAAAAACTGGGTGCGCAAAGAGATCGGTCCGATCGCTTCGCCGGATGTCATCCAGTGGGCGCCCGGCCTGCCGAAAACCCGTTCGGGCAAAATCATGCGTCGTATCCTTCGCAAGATAGCTACCGGCGAATACGACGGTCTGGGTGATATTTCTACTCTGGCTGACCCGGGTGTGGTGCAGCACTTGATCGATACCCATAAAGGCATGAAGGTCGCGTAACACGGCCTGAAGGTCACCAAGCCCCGTCCGGCATAACCTGGCGGGGCTTTTTATTGGGCAACTGCAGATCCTGTGGGAGTCGACTATGTGTTACCGCAGATGTAACCGGTTGCCCGTTAGCGGGGCCTTCTGATACTCAAAGCACCGTTTTAGAGCCCTTTTCGGCTCCTGAATAAATAAGATGAAACGCTGCACTTGCCGGAATAGAAGGCTTTGCGAATAATAGGCCCGCTATTTGCAACTCACATAGGTTTTATGTCTTTTGCTCTTGCATAAACATGAAGAGCTGTCAATGCCTGGAGTCGCTTTTTTCGGTGCATCTGTAACTAGTTGTCGCATTGAAGAAATAACGGCTTGAAGCCTGTCGTTAGAATGCCGATCACCCGCTCGTCGTTGTTGTGCTGGTCACAGTGCAACGCCAGTAGGACGTGGCGCCGCATTCCCGGTTTAACCTCCGCATATTGGGCTCAGGCTCACTCTGCTTTTATTGCCTTTACCGATGGAGTCCTAAGATGAAGAAACTCGTGCTTCTTGGCGCCCTGGCACTGTCCGTGCTGTCCCTGCAGGCTTTTGCTGCTGACAAACCTCTGAAAATTGGTATTGAAGCGGCTTACCCTCCGTTCGCTTCCAAAGCCCCGGATGGCAGTATCGTGGGTTTTGACTACGACATCGGTAATGCACTGTGCGAGCAGATGCAGGTCAAGTGCGTGTGGGTCGAGCAAGAATTCGATGGCCTGATCCCGGCACTTAAAGTGCGCAAAATCGACGCAATCCTGTCCTCGATGTCCATCACCGAAGACCGCAAGAAGTCCGTTGATTTCACCAACAAGTACTACCTGACGCCAGCGCGCCTGGTGATGAAGGAAGGTACTGTGGTCAGCGACAGCCTTGATGAACTCAAAGGCAAGAAAATCGGCGTACAGCGCGGCTCGATTCACGACCGTTTCGCCAAGGAAGTTCTGGCGCCTAAAGGTGCCGTTGTCGTTCCTTACGGCTCGCAGAACGAAATCTACCTGGACGTGGAAGCGGGTCGTCTCGACGGCACCGTTGCAGACGCCACCCTGCTGGAAGACGGTTTCCTGAAGACCCCGGCTGGCAAAGGCTACGCATTCGCAGGCCCGGCATTCACCGACGTCAAGTACTTTGGTGATGGCGTGGGTATCGCCGTACGCAAGGGCGACGCCCTGAAAGACAAGATCAACGCTGCTATCACGGCTCTGCGTGAAAACGGCAAGTACAAGCAAATCCAGGACAAGTACTTCAACTTCGATATTTACGGTCAGTAATACATCGCAGCAGTACGTCCGAAATGGCGCAAGCGACAGAATCTCTGAAGTTTGCGCCATTTTTTATTCCCCCATTTTCGAGCTATTTTTTAGAGGGCCGGAATCATGTTGAAAGGCTACGGGGCTGTCATCCTCGATGGCGCTTGGCTGACGCTTCAGCTCGCCTTGTCGTCCATGGCCCTGGCCATTGTTCTAGGTCTGATCGGTGTTTCGTTGCGCTTGTCGCCGGTACGTTGGCTGGCTTGGATGGGCGATCTGTATTCAACGGTAATCCGCGGGATTCCCGACCTTGTGCTGATTTTGCTGATTTTCTACGGCGGTCAGGACCTGCTCAATCGCGTTGCGCCGATGCTGGGCTACGACGATTACATTGACTTGAATCCGTTGGCGGCCGGTATCGGCACCCTGGGCTTCATTTTTGGTGCCTACCTGTCCGAGACCTTTCGTGGGGCCTTCATGGCCATTCCCAAGGGGCAGGCTGAAGCCGGCATGGCTTATGGCATGAGCCCGTTTCAGGTGTTTTTCCGGGTATTGGTGCCACAGATGATTCGCCTGGCGATCCCTGGCTTTACCAATAACTGGCTGGTGTTGACCAAGGCGACTGCACTGATTTCGGTGGTGGGCCTGCAAGACATGATGTTCAAGGCCAAGCAGGCGGCTGATGCCACCCGCGAGCCGTTCACCTTCTTCCTGGCCGTTGCGGCGATGTACCTGGTACTGACCAGTGTTTCGCTGCTGGCATTGCGACAACTTGAGAAGCGCTACTCGGTAGGCGTAAGGGCGGCTGATCTATGATCTTTGACTACAACGTCATCTGGGCCAGCATGCCGCTGTACTTGAGCGGCATGCTGGAAACCGTGAAACTGCTGGGTATCTCGCTGTTTTTCGGCCTGCTGGCAGCCGTGCCGCTGGGGTTGATGCGGGTCTCCAAGCAGGCCTGGGTCAACTTTCCGGCCTGGCTGTTCACCTACGTGATTCGCGGCACGCCGATGCTGGTGCAGCTGTTCTTGATCTACTACGGGCTGGCCCAGTTCGAAGTAATTCGTGACAGCTTTATGTGGCCGCTGTTGTCCAGTGCCACCTTCTGTGCCTGCCTGGCGTTTGCCATCAATACCAGCGCCTATACCGCCGAAATCATAGCCGGCAGCCTGCGGGCCACGCCCAATGGTGAGATTGAAGCGGCCAAGGCAATGGGCATGTCCCGTTCCAAGATGTATCGCCGCATTTTGCTGCCGTCGGCCATGCGCCGGGCTCTGCCGCAATACAGCAATGAAGTGATCATGATGTTGCAGACCACCAGTCTGGCCTCCATCGTGACCCTGATCGACATTACGGGCGCTGCGCGTACCGTCAATGCCCAGTACTACCTGCCGTTTGAGGCCTACATCACGGCCGGTGCTTTCTACCTGTGCCTGACCTTCATTCTGGTGCGCCTGTTCAAACTGGCCGAGCGCCGCTGGCTGGGCTATATGGCCCCGCGCAAGGCCTGAGTCATGGAGCGTATCGATCACCTGCTGCCCTGGAGCAGCCTGGGTTCCGAGCGTCACTTGACGGTGTTCCGTTTCGGTGAAGGTGAGCGCAAAGCCTATATCCAGGCCAGCCTGCATGCAGACGAACTGCCGGGCATGCGTTGTGCCTGGGAACTGAAAAAGCGCCTGAGCGAACTTGAAGCCCGGGGTGCTTTGAATGGCGTGATCGAACTGGTGCCCGTGGCCAACCCCCTGGGGCTCGGCCAGTTGCTGCAAGGCAGTCATCAGGGACGTTTCGAGTTTGGCAGCGGCAAAAACTTCAACCGCGATTTCGTCGAGTTGAGTGAGCCGGTAGCGCAGAGGCTGGCAGGTCGCCTGGGGGATGATCCTCACGCCAACACCCGACTGATCCGTCAGACAATGCTTGATATATTGTCCGAGTTGCCAGGTCCGGTCAGTCAGTTGCAAGGTATGCAGCGTGTTTTGTTGAGTCATGCCTGTGATGCAGACATTGTCCTGGATCTGCACTGCGAGACCGATGCCGCACTGCATCTGTACGCCTTGCCCCAGCATTGGCCGCAGTGGCGTTCGCTGGCTGCGCATCTGGGTGTGCGGGTTGGGCTGTTGGCTGAAGACTCGGGTGGCAGCTCCTTCGATGAAGCCTGCTCAGTGCCCTGGCTGCGTTTGCAGCGCCAGTTTGCCGATGCGCAGATCCCTTTGGCCTGCATGTCGACCACCCTGGAGCTGGGCGGGCAGGCGGACACCGGCCGCCCGCAGGCCGAAGCTTATGCCGAGGGCATTCTGGCGTTTCTGGCCGAACAGGGCCTGATCACAGGTGACTGGCCTGCAGCGCAGCATGAGGCATGTGAAGGCATGCCATTTGAAGGCACTGAGTTGTTGTTTGCACCGCACCCCGGTGTGGTGAGTTTTTTACGTCCGGTGGGCGCCTGGGTTGAGCCCGGCGAGCCGCTGTTTGAAGTGATTGATCCTTTATCTGACCGGGTCAGTACGGTATGCGCGGGCACCGCCGGTGTGTTATTTGCCGTTGAGCGACTGCGCTATGCCCAACCCGGTTTCTGGCTGGCTAAAGTGGCGGGGCGCAAGCCTTTGCGTCACGGGCGCTTGCTCAACGACTGACTGTTTTTGTGAGAACCGACAGCATGTACAAACTTGAAGTCCAAGACCTGCATAAACGCTATGGCAGTCATGAAGTGCTCAAAGGCGTTTCGCTGGCCGCCAAGGCAGGTGATGTGATCAGCATCATCGGTTCCAGTGGCTCCGGCAAAAGTACCTTTTTGCGTTGCATCAACCTGCTCGAGCAACCCCATGCAGGCAAGATCCTGCTCAATGGTGAAGAGCTCAAGCTGATTGCCAACAAGGATGGCGCGCTCAAGGCCGCCGATCCCAAGCAGTTGCAGCGCATGCGCTCGCGCCTGTCGATGGTGTTCCAGCATTTCAACCTGTGGTCGCACATGACCGCGCTGGAAAACATCATGGAAGCGCCGGTGCATGTACTGGGCATGTCCAAGGCCGAAGCCCGTGACAAGGCTGAGCATTACCTGCAGAAAGTAGGCGTGTCGCACCGCAAGGATGCTTACCCGGGGCATATGTCCGGTGGCGAGCAGCAGCGTGTGGCAATTGCCCGTGCGCTGGCGATGGAGCCTGAGGTCATGCTGTTTGACGAGCCGACCTCGGCCCTTGACCCTGAGCTGGTGGGTGATGTGCTCAAGGTGATGCAGGATCTGGCCCAGGAAGGCCGCACCATGGTGGTGGTGACCCACGAAATGGGTTTTGCCCGTGAAGTGTCGAACCAGTTGGTGTTTCTGCATAAAGGTATTGTCGAAGAAAGCGGTGACCCGCGTGAAGTGCTGGTTAACCCGCAGTGCGAGCGGTTGCAGCAGTTTCTGTCGGGCAGCTTGAAATAACTGCAATTTTAAGACTGCCGCTGTGCACCAAAATAGGTCATGCTCCGCATCCTGCGTAGCTGGCCCAGGCTGGGTGCACAGGTTTTATTCCCGTTTTCGTTCCGGATAGCACGCCATGACCGCCCATCGAATTGGTTTCCTCATTTGGCCCAGCACCAAAGCCTTGACTCTGGCGCTGGCCGAGGAAGCGTTGCGTGTTGCCCAGCGCGTGCATCCTGAAGTCGTCTACGAGTTGTTGTTCTTGCAGGCCGAGGCACCGCTTGAAGGAGCCTGGCAATTGCCGGGTGAGCCCTGGAACGGCAAGCTTGAAGGTTGCCAAAAGCTGTTTTTGCTGGCGGATGAGCCGCCTGCCGCCCTGACCTCGGCCCTGAGCAGTGCGCTCAAGCAACTGGTGCGGGCAGGGTGCGTGATTGGCGGGCTGTCGGCGGGTGTCTACCCGCTGGCGCAATTGGGTTTGCTGGATGGCTACCGTGCGGCCGTGCACTGGCGCTGGCAGGACGATTTCGCCGAGCGCTTCCCCAAAGTAATCGCCACCAGTCATTTGTTCGACTGGGATCGTGATCGCCTGAGCGCTTGCGGCGGGCTGTCGGTACTCGATTTGTTGCTGGCGGTGCTGGCTCGCGATCATGGTGCCGAACTGGCCGGTGCGGTGTCCGAGGAGCTGGTGGTCGAGCGCATCCGTGAAGGCGGTGAGCGTCAGCGTATCCCGCTGCAGAACCGTCTTGGCTCCAGCCATCCCAAGCTGACCCAGGCTGTGTTGCTGATGGAGGCCAATATTGAAGAGCCCCTGACCACCGACGAAATCGCCCAGCATGTGTGCGTTTCCCGTCGTCAGTTGGAGCGTATCTTCAAGCAGTACCTCAATCGCGTGCCGAGTCAGTACTACCTCGAACTGCGCCTGAATAAAGCCCGGCAGATGTTGATGCAAACCAGCAAGTCGATCATCCAGATCGGCTTGTCCTGCGGTTTCTCGTCGGGGCCGCATTTCTCCAGCGCCTATCGCAACTTCTTTGGTGCGACTCCCCGTGAAGATCGCAATCAGCGCCGTAGCAGCAGCCCTTTCGAGTTGTCTTCGGCCCCGGCCGAGCGCGGCTGAGGTCAGGTCAGCCTGGCTTTGGTCAGAGCCTGACGGGTCAACTGCCGGCTGAGCTCTTTGCGTTCATCGGCGATCTGGCTGTAGATCCGGTAGTAGAGCTTGTCATTCATGGGCTCGGAGGTGAATACCTGAGGCTCAGGCACTGCCAGTTTTAGGGCGAGCTCCTGCAGCTCGACACGCTGCCCTGCATGGCGCTGCTCCAGGCGCGTATCCGAGCGAACCCAATTATCCTGCAGCTCCCTGAGCTGCTCGAGCCACTCGGCCTTCTGTTCGAAGAGGCTGGCGTTGGCGTCCAGTTCCGAGGCGTAAGTTTTGTTCAGGTAGGTCTCCCAGAAGGGCACATCAAGGATCTGATTGACCAGCCCGTCACCGGCTTCGCCCTCATGAATCAGGCGATAGGCCCTGACAAACTCCGTATCGCCCACCTGGGCAGTCATCCTGTAGACCATGTAGTTGGGTACCCAGGGCAGTTCGAGGCTTGTGCTCAGCCGGGTCTGGTAGCCGGTGTGGACTTCGACTTCGTCGACCGTTCCGGGCGCACCATCGATCACTTCGCTGGTAAACCTCAAGCCCTGGCCGCCCTCACTCACAGGCCTGACACGTTGCGCCACATCAGCCCGGGCAATGTCACCGATCTTGGCCAGCCGGGCCTTGCCGCGTGCCAGCGTTATCAGGTTTTTTTCCAGTTCCAGTGGTGTGCTTCGGGCGTTATAGAACTCATGGGCCATGGTTTCCAGGCCCATGGCATTGAATATCTGGGCGCCGGCGTCGGCGCAATTGGTGGGCGAACTGGCCAGGGTGAACAGTAGCTCGCGCATGCGGGTGTCGTTACTGGCAGCATCGATCAAGCGCCAGACTTTCTGCTTCAAATCTCCCAGGCCTTCCTGATAGGCAATTTGGTCAGAGGGTGTTTCAAATACGTCCGGGGGGATTTCCATTCGGGCGATGACTTCAAAAAATCCCTGTGAGCCATGCTCGTGCTCTAGAGTCTCCCAGAGTTCCTGCATGGATACCTGTGACCCGGGGGGGCCGAACAACCAGAATGAGCTTTGCTCTGACCCTCGTGGCGGATAAGTGCGATGAGGGTCTAGGCCAAGGGCGCGGCGATACTGAGTGACACGGTCCTGACTCTCCAGGTCGAGCTTCTGGCGTTCAAGGCGGGCATTGGCAATCAACCAGGATTCGGCCGATTGATCGGGGTAGTCGGGCACGGTATGGATCTCATTGCCCAGCAGGTTCAATTTGAAAGCCTTCGGTCGTGGCTGGTCGAACAACCCCGGGGGCCATTGAGTGATGCGGGTGTTCTCCAGTACGAGTGTCCTGAGTTCGGGCATATGCCCCACGGCCAAAGGGCTGCCAAGAGGGTTGTGACCCAGATCAAGGTGTTGAAGACGGGTAAGGTGCTTGAGCTGACTCTGCATCCCGGCGTTCAGGGTCAGGCGGTTATGGGCAAGGTGCAGCGACCTGAGGTGCGGCAGTGTATCGAGTGTCTCGGGCAGGGTTTCAAGGTCGTTGGCGTTGAGCGAAAGTACCTTCAGATTGGGAAAGTAGGTCAGGAAGTCGCCCTGGTTTGGGGAAAAGCTGCAATCGTCGAGCCTCAGCAGGCCTACATGGCTCAGGGGGCGGCTTAAAACCAGGCTGTCGGTGCCGGCATGGCCGAATAGGGTGCTGCTGAAGTCCAGTTCGGCCACTATGGCAGCCTGTCCTGTTTTGTTGATATGGACCTTGTCGGCCGATAGCCAGGAGTTCTTTATTCTGGAGCCTATCAGGCGCCTTAAACCATGAAGGTTGGGTGGCAATGCGTTGTCGGTGGTGACGCCGATCGCAGCGCTGATCCAGTTGTCCAGTGTCTCGAAAAGCTGGTCTTTTTCCTCCTCGGTGGCGCGCAGGTGTTCAAGGGCCTGCTCGCTGTCGATTCGCGCCGTGATCAACGCTATCTCGTCGTTATTTCGATAGGGGTAGAGGGCCTTGACCCGTTCCTGCAAGGGATTGGCTGCAGGCGTGGTATTGACCCGGCTGCTGGCGGCGCCGCGCAACAGGGTTTCGCTTTCGGTTGCCACGCAAGCTGCCGGGGATGGCAGATCAAGTGCCGTTCGGATTTCACCGGGGGCGCTGTACTTATCTGCCAGCCATTGTTTGAAGTTCTGGCCAATGGCGAACCTGGATTTCAGGTGCTCGCTGTTACGTTCGGGGAGCGCCTTCATCAGCGCACCGTGAAAGCGCGAGGCTGGATGCAGCAGGGCATGCTCGCCATCGTAGGTCTCATAGGCGTCCGGACCTTTACGAACCAGTATTCGGGTGTGCCTGGCGTCCTTGGGGGCATGGCTGCAGCGCAAGGTGCCGTCAACGACCAGATCGCGCACCTCGAGATGAAGGTCGTGGATCGCATCGGTGTAGGTTTTCAGGGTGTTTATGGCCAGTTTTTCGCCGTCTGGAGTCAGCAGGTCATCTTCAAGCAGTCCCTCCTGGGCGTGAGCTATGCGGGTTTGGTGTTCCAGCTCGGTGGCCAGATTTTTTACCCTCAGGGGGATTCTGCCATTCTCGAGGAGGGTGGTTTTCTCGAGCGTGCTGGTGGTCTCAAGCAGCGCTTGGGTGACAGGGGCGGGCAGGTGCGCAAAGGTGCTTTCTATCAATCGCGCTGCCGGGTTTTTTGTCTGGCGCTCCCTGGCGTACTGATGGTCGAAGATGTCTTCCCGTCGTTGCCGGGCGTAGTCGGACACCTTGGCCTGCAGGGTGTTGACGGCTTCTGTCTTTGTTGCGCGCGGGCCCAGCAGGGCATCGAGTTGAGGCGTGTTGAAGTTGTCGACAATCAGGGGCCACAGTTTGCCGTTCTTGATGTCCTGCTGAGAAATCCTGAGAGAGTCCTCGGGGAGTGCCTCGGGGGCACCGTAGACATGGGCCATGCCACTTAGGGTTTCATCGACAAAGACATTCAGGGCTTTGTCTGGCGGCCAGCCGGGTAATTCGGTGGGCAGGCTTTCCAGCCAGTTCCCCCTGGTTGAAAGGGCTCGCCCTTGGCGAATACGGGTGATGTCCTCGATATTTTGTTTTTGGATCCTCAGTCGTGCCATACAGTCTTTGAGCAGAGGCGGAGTCGGTTCGTTATGCAGGTGAACCCTTCGCAACACGCCTTCATCGGTGCCGCTGATAATTCGCAGCTTTTCCAGCTCGGCATCGCTGAAGCCCTCGGCGACAGGGCCGAGCCGACGCATAAGGATCGAGCCTTGCCAGGTTTGCGGGCGCTCACCCTCCATCAGCCAGGCGCCTTCATCGTTGTGCTGCATCCGGGGGCCGTAGGCGTGGGGCCGTGTCGGGTGACGCAAAGTATAAGGGCCGGCGCTTTCGGTCTTGTCCAGTACCAGCGTGTGTCGGGCTTGCTGCCCGGAACTGAGGGTCAGCAGTGTTTTGTCCTGGTGGTACTGCAGGCCCAGTTCGTCGGACGCGAGGTGTTCGGGCAGGGCCAGGTCGTGGTGGTAGGCGCTGATGTCAGGGTTCCACAATCGAGTGGCGCCATCGTTGCAGGTGACAGGTTTCATGCCTTGTACAAAGGCGGATGGCTTGGGCAGCAAGCCTCCCAGCACTTTTGTGCCAGCCGCAAAAAAACCTGCCTG
Source organism: Pseudomonas bubulae (assembly GCF_037023725.1). Taxonomy (NCBI): domain Bacteria; kingdom Pseudomonadati; phylum Pseudomonadota; class Gammaproteobacteria; order Pseudomonadales; family Pseudomonadaceae; genus Pseudomonas; species Pseudomonas bubulae. Next base: position 4,472,670 of record NZ_CP146077.1, on the reverse strand, counting down.
GATACCGCTCTCCAGCACCCCGAACAGGTGTTCGAATGCTTCAGTGGTCTTGCCTTGCACCCAGTCGTGGATACCCTCATAGGTGTCGTCCAGCAGTTGCCAGGCCATTTGCAGCAGCATCAGTTCGCCGACGACAGGTACAAAAGGCGCGATGACAAAGGCTGCGGCATTCAGCAGTGCCATGCCAATGCCTTTCAGGCGTTCAAGGCGTGCCTCACGGGTTTTGCGGTCTTCGGCATCGGTCGACACGGCGAGGCTTTTGGCATCGTTGAAAATTTTTGCCAGTTGCCTGCTGTAAAGCGTTTCCCAGAGGTCATCAGGTATCGGCACCAGCAGGTATTCAATCGCGGGTTTTTCGATCGGTATCAGGGTTTGCGCAACCAGTGCGTCTGGTAGCGTTGCGCCCGGTGCGATGGGGGTGTCGGGGATGACCTGCCAGTAGGTTCTTTTAAGACCCTCCAGAAAAGCCCCCAATCGGTCGTGGGCGACGAAGCGGCTGAAGAAATGCTGGTAGGAAGTGCTTTTCAGGCGTTCGGTCAGATGCGCCATGCACTCGCCGATCGATGAGTACTCCTTGACCGGATGCAGGGGGTCGTGGGGTATGTACGCAACTACCGATCGTTGATGTACCGGCATGAAGATCAGCGGGCTTTCGATGTCGAGGGAGAGCACTGTCAGGCGATAGGTCAGCCAACGGTTGTCCAGGCCTATGAGAAAGGCATCCAGTGACTCATACAGGGGCAGGCCGATCTGTCTGGTCATCACGGCGTAGGTCAGATCGGCCTTCAGGTCGGCGCGTTGACTGTCCAGTATTTTGTTTTTCAGCCTTAACTGCCTGCCATGATCGTCAAGACCCAGATGGCGCGTGAGATGGTCCTTGTAGCGGGCGCCCAGATTCAGTGTTCGGCACAAGGCCGTGAACGCCTGCACGGGCATGTGCTCGGTGATGTGATTGAGCTGCTTGAAATGCCCCTGGGCATCGGGGCGGCTGATATACCCCGAGCCTGAGAGGTAGGCATAGGGCAGGGTTTCATGCAGTTCAAAGTTGTGCAGGGCCGCGTCTATCAGGGACACGCGCCAGGTCGTGGTACCGCTTTCGCGCAGGCCGATGACAGGCAGGTAGTTCGGGATATACAGATTGATAAAGGTGTTGTGTACATCCAGGTCCAGCTGATATTGGCGTTTAATAAGGTTGTTCAGCAAGGGCGCCGCAAACCCGTGAACATCTACGACCCTTGCCAGGTCTTTTTCAACATCGTTGCGGGCGGCCCATCGCGCTGCAAACGTTTTGCGCAAGGTGTCGCCCTGAGCGGGCGTGAGGGTCCTCAAGGTTGGGTGAAGGCTGGGGGACGTCCCTTTCAATGCGTTCAGGGTCGGTCGGCCCAGGGACGTGGCCCAGGGCGGCATGGCCTCGGCAATGGTCGTGAAGTGGGGGATGGTCTGGAGTCGGTTCGCCGCTGTTAACCCTTTTTCAGGGGGCGGTTTCAGGGGCGCAAGAGGTGTTGGATCGGGCATGTCCGGTACTCGTATGTCCTGATGGAGTACCTTCAAGATCCGCCAGTACGAGCCCGTTAAAAAGCGCAAATATTTGCTGGCTGGCGGAGGCTTTGCATCAACAATCAGCGATCAATCCATACATATTTAGCACCCATACGTACAGATCCGGCGGTGATCGGCAAAAACTCGCGTTTTCCGGGAAAATCAGCGCGCCAGAGTGCTGCCGCAAAGACGCCCCAGCGTTTAAACTGCGCCTTTGTGACGGAATATGTCGCATTGTCGTAATGCCTTTGTAAATCGTGGTTTGGCGCTATAAGAAGTTGTCGCTTGGCGACAAGGCGTGCTCCCGATGTGTCCCTACAATCCCCCCATCGCTCGCCAGTTTAGGCAGGCGTTCCTCTTCAGGAGACTCCGATGTCCGTTGAGCAAGCCCCGGTGCAACGCGCCGATTTCGACCAGGTCATGGTTCCCAACTACGCGCCTGCAGCCTTTATTCCTGTGCGTGGTGCCGGTTCCCGAGTATGGGATCAGGCCGGTCGGGAGCTGATCGACTTCGCGGGCGGCATTGCCGTTAACGTTCTTGGCCATGCGCATCCGGCATTGGTCGGTGCCTTGACTGAACAGGCGAATACTCTTTGGCATGTGTCCAACGTGTTCACCAACGAGCCGGCGTTGCGCCTGGCGAAAAAACTGGTGGACTCGACCTTTGCCGAGCGTGTGTTCTTCTGCAACTCGGGCGCTGAAGCCAACGAAGCCGCTTTCAAGCTGGCCCGTCGTGTCGCCCATGACCGTTTCGGCAGCGAGAAGTACGAAATCATCGCTGCGCTCAACAGCTTTCACGGCCGCACGCTGTTCACCGTGAACGTGGGCGGGCAGTCGAAGTACTCCGACGGTTTTGGTCCGAAAATCACCGGCATTACCCATGTTCCGTTCAACGACCTTGACGCGCTGAAAGCGGCGATTTCGGACAAGACCTGCGCAGTGGTGCTGGAGCCGATCCAGGGCGAAGGCGGCGTGCTGCCGGCCGAGCAGGCTTACCTGCAAGGCGCCCGCGAACTGTGCGACCAGCATAATGCGTTGCTGGTGTTTGACGAAGTTCAAACCGGCATGGGTCGTACCGGCGAGCTGTTTGCCTACATGCATTACGGCGTGACCCCGGATATTTTGACCAGCGCCAAGAGCCTGGGCGGCGGTTTCCCGATCGCAGCCATGCTGACCACCGAAGCGCTGGCCAAGCATCTGGTTGTCGGCACCCACGGCACCACCTACGGCGGTAACCCGCTGGCGTGTGCAGTCGGCAATGCGGTAATCGATGTGATCAACACGCCAGAGGTACTGCAAGGCGTCAAGGCCAGGCATGACCTGTTCAAGACCCGCCTTGAGCAAATCGGCCAGCAATACGGCCTGTTCACTCAAGTGCGTGGCATGGGCCTGCTGCTGGGTTGTGTGCTGAACGATGCCTGGAAGGGCCGCGCCAAGGACATCTTCAATGCCGCTGAAAAAGAAAACCTGATGATTCTGCAGGCCGGCCCCGACGTTGTGCGTTTCGCGCCAAGCCTGGTGGTTGACGAGGCCGATATCGAAGAAGGTCTGAACCGCTTCGAACGTGCCGTAAAGAATCTGACGCAAGCCTGAGTGTGACCTCGACGCCCGGCTTGCCGGGCGTCGAACCGAATTTAATGTGCCGGGCCAGGCTCAATGCACAGGGCTTTCAATGTGGGAGCGGGCTTGCTCGCGATACAGGCAGCGCGGTGTGTCAGTCACGCCGCAGTGACGTCATCGCGAGCAAGCCCGCTCCCACAGTTGAAATCCCGGGTGTACTCGACTGTTCGGCCTATACCCCTCTATGCAATTCAAGGATTAAGGAGTGACACCATGCTGGTGATGCGCCCTGCGCAAATGGCTGATCTGGGCGAGGTACAGCGTCTGGCTGCGGACAGCCCGATTGGTGTCACTTCATTGCCGGACGATATCGAACGCCTGCGCGACAAGATCGCCGCGTCTGAAACCTCGTTCGCTGCCGAAGTGAGCTTCAATGGCGAAGAAAGCTATTTTTTCGTCCTTGAAGACACCGCTGCCGGCAAGTTGGTGGGGTGCTCGGCGATCGTGGCCTCGGCCGGTTATTCGGAGCCGTTTTACAGCTTCCGTAACGAGACGTTCGTGCACGCCTCCCGCGAACTGAAGATTCACAACAAGATTCACGTCCTGTCGCAGTGCCATGATCTGACCGGTAACAGCCTGCTGACCAGTTTTTATGTGGTCCCGGAACTGGTGGGGTCGGCCTGGTCCGAACTCAACTCCCGTGGCCGCCTGCTGTTTGTGGCCAACCACCCGGAGCGTTTTGCCGATTCCGTGGTCACCGAGATCGTTGGCTACAGCGATGAAAATGGCGACTCGCCGTTCTGGGACGCCATTGGTCGCAACTTCTTCGACTTGAACTATGCCGCCGCCGAGCGTCTGTGCGGGCTTAAAAGCCGCACCTTCCTTGCCGAGCTGATGCCGCATTACCCGATTTACGTGCCGCTGCTGCCTGACACCGCCCAAGAGGCCATGGGGCAAGTCCACCCGCGTGCGCAGATCACCTTTGACATCCTGATGCGCGAAGGTTTCGAGACCGATCACTACATCGATATTTTCGACGGTGGCCCGACCTTGCATGCCCGGGTTTCGGGCATCCGCTCAATCGCCCAGAGCCGCGTGGTTCCGGTCAAGATCGGCGCACTGAGCACAGGCGGTGGACGTCAGTATCTGGTGGCCAATGCCCAGCTACAGGATTACCGCGCCGTATTGCTGGAGCTGGATTGGGCGCCGGGCAAACCGGTCACGCTGGATCTGGAAGCGGCCGAAGCACTTGGTGTTGGCGAAGGTGCCAGCGTACGAGTGGTAGCGGTATAACGCGTTTGAGCGAGTTTCGCGGGGGTCGTCAGCGAGCCCCGTCCAAGGAGATAGCATGATCGTTCGTCCTGTACGCAACAGCGATTTACCGGCCCTGATTGAGCTGGCACGCAGCACCGGCACCGGCCTGACCACCTTGCCGGCCAACGAAGAGCGCTTGCTGCATCGGGTCACCTGGGCTGAGAAAACCTTCCGTGGCGAAGCCGAGCGTGGCGATGCGGACTATCTGTTTGTGCTCGAAAACGACGATGGCAAAGTGGTGGGTATTTCCGCCATTGCCGGTGCCGTGGGCTTGCGTGAGCCCTGGTACAACTTCCGTGTGGGCCTGACGGTCAGCGCCTCTCAAGAGTTGAATATTTACCGCGAAATCCCGACCCTGTTTCTGGCCAATGACCTGACCGGCAACTCCGAGCTGTGCTCATTGTTCCTGAGTGCCGATTACCGTACCGGGCTCAATGGCCGCCTGCTGGCCAAGGCGCGGATGCTGTTTATCGCCGAGTTCCCGGAGCTGTTTGGCAGCAAGATCATTGCCGAAATGCGTGGCATGTCCGATGAAAGTGGCCGCTCGCCATTTTGGGAAAGCCTGGGCCGGCACTTTTTCAAAATGGAGTTCAGCCAGGCCGACTACCTGACCGGCGTGGGCAACAAAGCCTTTATCGCCGAGTTGATGCCCAAGTTCCCGGTGTACACCTGTTTCCTGTCCGAAGATGCCCGAGCGGTGATCGGCAAGGTGCATACCCACACCGAACCGGCCTTGAACATGCTTAAAAGCGAAGGCTTCAGTTATCAGGGCTACGTCGATATTTTTGACGCAGGCCCGGCGGTTGAGTGTGAAACCAGCAAGATCCGCGCAGTGCGCGACAGCGAAGCGCTGGTACTGGCTATTGGCACACCGGGTGACGACGCAACGCCTTACCTGATGCACAACCGCAAACGCGAAGATTGCCGCATCACGGCCGCCCCTGCGCGGCTGGCTGCTGGCACCCTGGTGGTCGACCCGCTGACCGCCAAACGCCTGCAACTGAGCGCGGGCGACCAGGTGCGCGCCGTTGCCTTGTCCGCCCAGTCAGTGGCCCCACGGGAGTCAAAATAATGAGTACGTTGTATATCGCAGGTACCTGGCAGAGCGGGCAGGGCGAGGCTTTGGAGTCGCTGAACCCGGTTACCCAACACGTGCTTTGGGCTGGCAAGGGCGCCGATGCCGGGCAAGTGGATGCCGCCGTGAAGGCTGCGCGCCAGGCTTTCCCGCAGTGGGCCAAACAGACTTTCGAGCAGCGCCTGAGTGTGCTCGAAGCGTTTGCCGCAAGCCTTAAAAACCACGCCGACGAACTGTCGCGCTGCATCGGTGAAGAAACCGGCAAACCCCTCTGGGAGTCGGCCACCGAAGTCACCAGCATGATCAATAAAGTGGCGATTTCGGTACAGAGCTACCGCGAGCGCACGGGTGAAAAAAGCGGACCGCTGGGCGATGCCACGGCCGTTTTGCGTCACAAGCCTCATGGTGTAGTGGCTGTTTTCGGCCCGTACAACTTCCCCGGTCATTTGCCCAACGGGCACATTGTTCCGGCGTTGCTGGCGGGTAACAGCGTGGTATTCAAACCGAGCGAGCTGACCCCTAAAGTCGCCGAGCTGACGGTCAAGTGCTGGATCGAAGCGGGTCTGCCTGCGGGCGTGCTCAACCTGCTGCAGGGCGCACGCGACACCGGTATCGCCCTGGCGGCGCACACGGGTATCGACGGGTTGTTCTTCACCGGTTCGAGCCGCACCGGCAATGCCCTGCACCAGCAATTTGCCGGGCGCCCGGACAAAATCCTGGCTCTGGAAATGGGTGGCAACAACCCGCTGGTGGTCGATCAGGTAGAGGACCTGGACGCAGCGGTGTACACCATCATCCAGTCGGCCTTTATCTCCGCCGGGCAGCGTTGCACCTGTGCCCGCCGCTTGCTGGTGCCGCAAGGCGCATGGGGCGACAGCCTGCTGACGCGCCTGGTTGAAGTGAGTCAGAGCATCGAAGTGGGTGCTTTCGATCAGCAGCCGGCGCCATTTATGGGGTCGGTGATTTCCCTTGGCGCAGCGCGCGCCTTGATGGATGCCCAGGAAGTGTTGCTGGGGTCGGGGGCTGTGGCCTTGCTGGAAATGCACCAGCCAGACAGTAATGCCGCCTTGCTGACGCCGGGCATTATCGATGTGACAGAGGTTCGCGATCGTTTGGACGAAGAACTGTTCGGGCCATTGCTGCAAGTGATTCGCTACGCTGACTTTGATGCGGCGATTGCTGAAGCCAACAACACGGCGTTTGGTCTGGCGGCCGGGTTGCTGTCGGATTCCGAAGCGCGTTACCAGCAGTTCTGGCTCGAAAGCCGCGCCGGTATCGTCAACTGGAACAAACAATTGACCGGCGCGGCGAGCAGTGCGCCATTTGGTGGTATCGGGGCGTCGGGCAATCATCGCGCCAGTGCCTACTACGCGGCGGATTATTGCGCATACCCGGTGGCTTCCCTTGAAACGCCGACCCTGGCTTTGCCAGCAGCGCTGACCCCGGGCGTGCGGATGTCGTAACGCTTATCTCAACCCTGTGGGAGCGAGCTTGCTCGCGAAAGCCTTAAAGGCCATTCGCGAGCAGGCTCGCTCCCACAGGTGCTGTATGACTTATAACCGTTTTCCGGAGCCTCGCTGATGAAGTCCTTTGAAGTCAATTTTGACGGTTTAGTGGGGCCGACCCATAACTATGGCGGTTTGTCGTTTGGCAACGTCGCTTCCCAGAGCAACAGCCAGCAGGCTTCCAACCCTAAGGAAGCTGCGCTGCAAGGCCTGGAAAAAATGAAAGCGTTGATGGACATGGGCTTTGTCCAGGGCGTGCTGGCCCCGCAAGAGCGTCCGGACGTTGCTGCCTTGCGCAGCCTGGGTTTTGCCGGGACTGATGCTCAGGTGATCGAGCGCGCCGCCAAAGAGGCCATGCCATTGCTGGTCGCCAGCTGCTCGGCCTCGAGCATGTGGGTAGCCAATGCGGCCACAGTCAGCCCCAGTGCCGACACCGCTGACGGTCGCGTGCACTTCACCGCTGCCAACCTCAATTGCAAATACCATCGCAGTATCGAGCACCCGACCACCAGTCGCGTGCTGGGCGCGATGTTTGCCGATCAGGAGCATTTTGCCCACCACGCGGCTTTGCCGGCAGTGGCGCAATTTGGCGATGAAGGTGCAGCCAACCACACGCGTTTTTGCCGCGATTATGGTGAGGCCGGTGTCGAGTTTTTTGTGTTCGGCCGCAGTGCGTTCGACAGTCGTTACCCGGCACCGCAAAAATACCCGGCGCGCCAGACCCTCGAGGCTTCGCAGGCAGTGGCTCGCCTGCATGGCCTGAGCGAGGAGGGTGTGGTGTTTGCCCAGCAAAATCCTGCGGTCATTGACCAGGGTGTGTTTCATAACGACGTGATCGCCGTGGGTAATGGTGAACTGTTGTTCCATCACCAGGATGCTTTCCTCAATACCGAGCAGATGCTGGCCGAGTTGCAGGCCAAGCTGGCGACCCGCGGCGCCAACTTCCAGTCGATCAGCGTGCCCCGTGATCAGGTGGCCGTGGAAGATGCCGTGCGCTCTTATCTGTTCAACAGCCAGCTGCTGAGCCGCGCCGATGGCTCGATGCTATTGATCGTGCCTGAAGAGTGTCGTGCCAACCCGCGCGTGTGGCAGTACCTGCAAGGGCTGACGGCCGCTGGCGGGCCGATCCGTGAGGTCAAGGTGTTCGACCTCAAGCAGAGCATGCAGAATGGCGGTGGTCCGGCGTGCCTGCGCCTGCGGGTCGCGCTCAACGAAACCGAGCTGGCGGCCGTCAACCCCGGCGTGATCATGACCCCGGCGCTGTACGACACCCTGACGGTCTGGGTGAACAAACATTATCGTGATGCTTTGCGCGAAAGTGACCTGGCTGATCCACAATTGCTGCTTGAATGCCGCACGGCATTGGATGAACTGACGCAAATCCTTAAACTGGGCGCGGTTTACCCCTTCCAGATCAATTGAAAGGCGCTGTGCCTGGGCGATAGTTGACGCCGGGCACGCACCTTCACACCCCAATGAGAGCGATGAAATGACTGATACCCTGAAGCTGATCCTTGAAGACACCGACGGTACCCAGCTGGAAACGTCCTGCACGCGCGTTGCCGTCATGTGGCAGGGCAAGGAATTGTGGATTCAGCAGGACGGCCGTGGCCAGTTGCTGATCGGTGTAGACGTTGAAGAAGGCGATGCCGAATACGCCAACCTGCTGCTGCGCCCATTGGCGACTAACCTTGTGAGCCTGCAACTGGAAATGGAACCGGCTGATCTGGGCGATGATGAAGACGGTCACGTACACGGTCCGGACTGCAACCACTGATAAGGAAGTTCTATGCTCGCTCTCGGCAAACTGCTTGAACTGACCTTGGCCGGACGTGAACCGGCCGAGAAAACTCAACTGACTGTCGACGGCGTGCGGATGCGCTGGCTGACCGAAGGCGCGCTTGAAGTGCGCCCGCCCGAGGCTCGTGACAACGGTATGGATCTGTTGTTGTCAGCCGGCATCCATGGCAATGAAACAGCGCCGATCGAGTTGCTTGATCGCCTGTTGCAGGCCATTGCACGGGGTACTATCAAGCCCCGTGCGCGAATTCTGTTCCTGTTCGGCAACCCCGGCGCCATGCGTACTGGCGCACGTTTTGTCGAGGAAGACCTCAACCGGCTGTTCAACGGCCGTCACGAAAGCAGCAGTGGCCCCGAAGCCCTGCGTGCTTGCGAGCTTGAACACCTGGCTGAAACCTTTTTCAGCCCTCCCGGGCGTACTCGTCTGCACTACGACTTGCACACGGCCATTCGAGGGTCGAAGATCGAGCAGTTTGCGTTGTATCCCTTCAAGGAGGGCCGTAGCCACTCTCGCGAAGAGCTGTCGCGCTTGCGTGCGGCCGGGATGGAAGCGGTGCTGTTGCAAAACAAGCCCTCCATTGTGTTCAGTGCCTATACCTACGATCGCTTGGGCGCCGAGGCGTTTACCCTTGAGTTGGGCAAGGCCCGGCCTTTCGGGCAGAACGGCGGAGTCAATGTCGAACGTCTGGAGCAGCGTTTGCAGCAGATGATCGAGGGTAGCGAGCCAGCACTGGCCGATGCTTCGCTCGAGGGTTTGCAGTTGTTCAGTGTGGCGCGTGAAGTCATCAAGCACAGTGATGCCTTTATCCTGCACTTGCCTGCCGATATCGAAAATTTCAGCGAGTTGCCCAAGGGCTATCTACTGGCGCAAGACGCCGGCAAAACCCGCTGGATTATTGAAGAAGAGGGTGCGCGGATCATCTTTCCCAACCCTAAAGTCAAAAATGGCCTGCGCGCCGGTATCATTATCGAACCGACAACCCTGGCCCCACAGGGTTAATCATCCGAGTAATGGATATAGGTTTTGCGCAGGGGCAGCCCCAGTTCTTCGCGTATGCCGTTTTCGCTGAACTGTGCCGGGTTCGTGGGGAGGGCAGGGGTTGCAGGGTCTTTATCGAAGTCAAAGGGCTCTGTGTTGCAAGGTAAGCCCACGGCCTGCAGTTCATCATTTTTCACCAGCGCAGCTTGCTTGGTTCCCTGATGCCCGTCGGGGCTTGCGCCTAAAAATCGTGTGCCCGTGACAAAGTTGTAGGCGTGGCATAGCTCGTGGTAGAGAGAGGTAAGCGGTATCGCGCCGGGTGTGGAAAATGCCGGGTTGTAGTACACCGTTCCTCCGAAATCAGGCAGACCTGCCATCCCGACCTGAATAAAAGACCGGCCATCACCCAGATTGGGTATGTATAGGCCGTTATTTACCTGCTTGAGTTCGGCGATGGTGATGGGTTTCTGGCTTTTACGAATACTTTTTGTCAGTTCGCGCAGTAGCTGGCTCCCGTTGCCGGAGCTCAGCAACAGTTTCAAGTCATCCTGAACCCTTACGATAAACTCTTCGCTGCCTTGAATAATCAGCCCTGATTCCGGCAGGGGGATTGGGCTGCCAATAAATGTATTGGCGACCTTTTTGTGCGGGGTGATTCTGCCTTCGGCGATATAGGTGGGCTCGCTGTCGGTGAATACTTTGTCCCTGTCTTTTATTTGATTGAGGATGTCCTGGCCCTGGCCGGTATAGATCACATTGGAGCCCGCTCCGGCTGTAATAAGGTCATCGCCGTCGCCCCCGCATAGAATGCTGTGGCCCTGGCCTCCGACGGCTACATCGTCACCTTCTCCTGCGTCGATAAAGGCCATGCCGGCCCCGCCACGAAAAAAGTCTGCCCCTTTGCCCGTGTAGGCAACGGTTGTGCCCGTGCCATTGGCGTTGACGATGTCATTGCCATCTCCAGTGTCTACGTAGCTGGTGCCCCCACGGGTCATCACCATGTCATCGCCAGTACCGGTCAGCACCGTGGACTTGCCGCTGCTGGTCACGACGGTGTCATTGCCGGGGCCGGTTTCGATATGAAAGGTGTTTTTCAGGGTGTCGGCGATGTAAACCGTATCGTTGCCGTTCAAGGTATGAATTTCGATGATCTGCTTTGCACTTGCAGGCTTTATCCGATAGCGCTCATGGTTCAGGTCGATCAGCAGAGAGTCGTTGTCGCCCTTGGTGACGCAAATGGATGCCCGCGCCACCGAGGCACGGAAGACCAGGCGGTCAATGGGGCGGGGGTACAGGACGCCTTCAGTGACGTAGCGCACGAGGGTGGCGTTATCGCCAATATGAAGAATGCTTTGTGTGGTGCTCTCTGTCACATGGGGCAGGGGGTGTGAAACCGTTGTTTCGGTTCTTTCGAGCGGGGCCTGGGCACCGCCGTCAAACTCGAAATGATGAGGGGCTGGCAGAGGGGTAGTTGTTACTGGGGGCGGGGTTGGGCACATAAGAGATGCTCCTGGGCGTCAAGTTCAAATGTCATCGGTGACCGGGCACCTGTGTCGACAATTGAAACGCCTGGATGGCTTATGTGTGCGTTACATGTTTATGGTGTGCTCCCCGGCGAGCCTGGTTTCAGGGCTGGCCGGGGAATCAGGCATTACACCGCGCGTTTTTGCTGGGTATCCATGCGCTTGATGTTGCGGATTTTCTGCAGTGTGTCTACGCACGTCCGGGCGGCTTCCTGGCCTTTGTGCACGAAGTGCTCAAAGAAAAACTTCTGATGCTCCTCACCGGCGTGGAAGTGGTGCGGCGTGAGGCTGACGGAGAACACCGGCACTTCGGTTTCCAGTTGTACTTGCATCAGGCCGCTGACGACCGTCTGGGCAACAAAGTCGTGACGGTAGATGCCGCCATCCACGACCAGTGCGGCGCCGACAATTCCGGCGTAACGACCGGTCTTGGCCAGCAGTTTGGCGTGCAGCGGGATCTCGAATGCGCCGCCGACTTCGAAGAAATCGATGTCGCTTTCCTGATAGCCCAGCACCAGCATTTCGGCCAGGAAGCCCTTGCGGCTCTGGTCGACAATCTCTTTGTGCCAGGAAGCCTGGATAAATGCGACACGTTCGTTGTGGTGAATAGCTGTAGGTTGCATGTTCAGATTCCTGTTTGTGTGAAAAACAGGGCATATGAATCGAATGGGATTAAAGGGTACGTTCAGGAGGGCAGCGCACGGCCATACGGCATCGCCACTATCCCGCCTGGTTGACGGCCCTTTGGCGCCAATCCCGTTCTCTCTTCATCCGGACTATGACCGTCGGCCCCGGGATCACACCGGGTCTGCTGACCTTGGTTTATTCCTGGCCGAAGCTCAAGAATGTGCCAAGCGCTCGCGGGCTATGCGCTTTGCGCGCAATTACCGCCGGTGGGGAGTCGCACCCCGCCCTGAGAACGTTGCCACCAGCCTTTCTGGCGGCGGACATTTTGTATCACATATTTTTCGAGTATGCATTGATGCTTTTTGCTAATAGCTATCAGTTTTTCCATTTCATTAATAAGGTAATTCCTACGTGAGTATCCGAATATTGTCGATCGCTGCAGAGTAGGCTTGTTCTGGCGGGAATCGCACGTTTAGCATTCAACACTGATCAAACCTTGCCGAGGCCAATGCCATGTCTGTTATCGATCTTCGTAGTGACACCGTGACCCAACCCACCCCAGGCATGCGTGAAGCCATGGCAAATGCGCCTATGGGCGATGATGTGTATGGCGAAGATCCTTCGGTGAACAAACTGGAATCCGAGCTGGCATTGCGCCTGGGCTTTGCCAGGGGGCTGTTTGTGCCCACCGGCACCATGAGCAACCTGCTGGCCTTGATGGCGCATTGCGAGCGCGGTGATGAATACATCGTCGGTCAGCAGGCTCACACCTATAAGTACGAAGGTGGCGGGGCGGCGGTCCTGGGGTCCATTCAGCCGCAACCGCTGGAGGTGCAGGCCGATGGCTCGCTTGATCTGAAACAGGTGGCTGCCGCGATCAAACCGGATGACTTCCACTTTGCCCGCACCCGCCTGCTTGCGCTGGAAAACACCATGCAAGGCAAGGTGCTGCCCACCGAGTACCTGGCAGCGGCCGGCCGCCTGACCCGCGAGCACGGCCTGGCGCTGCATCTTGATGGCGCGCGGTTGTACAACGCGGCGGTCAAACTGGGCGTTGACGCCGGTGATATCACCCGCCATTTCGATTCGGTATCGGTCTGTCTGTCCAAAGGCCTGGGCGCGCCCGTGGGGTCGGTGTTGTGCGGCACCGCCGAGCTTGTCTCCCGCGCCCGGCGCCTGCGCAAGATGGTCGGGGGCGGCATGCGCCAGGCCGGTCAACTGGCGGCTGCCGGGCTGTATGCACTGGATCATCAGGTGGCGCGTCTGGCCGATGACCATGCCAATGCCCAGTTGCTGGCCGAGGGCCTGCGTGCTGCCGGTTATGAGGTTGAGCCGGTGCAGACCAATATGGTCTACGTCCAGATCGGTGAGCGTGCCGAGGCACTCAAGGCCTTTGCGGCCGGCCAGGGGATCAGGCTCAGTGCCGCGCCGCGCTTGCGAATGGTGACGCACATGGATGTCAGTCGCAGCCAGATTGAGCAGGTGATAGCGGTTTTTGCCGAGTTTTCCCTTCAATAAGCGTTCAATCCGTCCAATTGCTTGTCGCTATCGTATAAACACGCTGTACCCGGGGCGAAGGGCCGATATAATGCGGCCCTTTGCGAGTCGCACTGTCGATTGACGTGATTTACTTGCCTCTGGCCGCAGCCTCCGTGGAAGAACCTATGAAAAGCGCAGAAATCCGTGAAGCCTTCCTTCGCTTCTTCGAGGAGCAAGGTCACACCCGTGTCCCTTCCAGCTCCTTGGTCCCTAATAACGACCCGACCCTGCTGTTCACCAACGCGGGGATGAACCAGTTCAAGGACTGTTTCCTGGGTCAAGAAAAACGTGCCTACACCCGAGCGACCAGCAGCCAGAAGTGCGTGCGTGCCGGCGGCAAGAACAGCGACCTGGAAAACGTCGGTTACACCGCCCGTCACCACACCTTCTTTGAAATGCTCGGCAATTTCAGCTTTGGCGATTACTTCAAGAAAGATGCGATCAATTTCGCCTGGACCTTCCTGACCGGTGTTCTCAAGCTGCCCAAAGACAAGCTGTGGGTGACCGTCTACGCCAGCGATGACGAAGCCTACGACATCTGGACCCAGGACGTCGGCGTGCCTGCCGAGCGCATGATCCGTATCGGCGACAACAAGGGCGCGCCGTATGCATCGGACAACTTCTGGACCATGGGCGATACCGGCCCGTGCGGCCCGTGCACCGAGATTTTCTACGATCACGGCCCGGAAATCTGGGGTGGCCCGCCGGGCTCGCCAGACGAAGACGGCGACCGTTACATCGAAATCTGGAACAACGTTTTCATGCAGTTCAACCGCACCGCCGATGGCGTGTTGCATCCGTTGCCAGCGCCGTCGGTAGACACCGGCATGGGCCTGGAGCGGATCAGTGCGGTGATGCAGCACGTCAACTCCAACTACGATATCGACCTGTTCCAGAGCCTGCTGACCGCAGCGGCGGACGCGATCGGCTGCGCCAACGAAGGCCAGGCATCGCTCAAGGTGGTAGCGGACCATATCCGTTCGTGCAGCTTCCTGATCGCCGACGGTGTACTGCCATCGAACGAAGGTCGCGGCTACGTGCTGCGCCGCATCATTCGTCGCGCCTGCCGTCATGGCAACAAGCTGGGTGCTACTGGCAATTTCTTCTACAAGATCGTCGCGGCCCTGGTGGCCGAGATGGGTGCCAGCTTCCCGGAGCTGGTGCGCGAGCAGGCCAATATCGAGCGCGTGCTCAAGGCTGAAGAAGAGCAGTTCTCCAAGACCCTGGAGCAGGGTCTGAAAATCCTCGAGCTGGATCTGGCTGAGCTCAAGGGCACCGTGGTGCCTGGCGACGTAGTGTTCAAGCTCTACGACACCTACGGCTTCCCGATGGACCTGACGGCCGATATCGCCCGCGAGCGCAACCTGACCGTGGACGAAGAAGGCTTCGAACGCGAGATGGAAGCCCAGCGTGTGCGTGCCCGTTCGGCCAGCTCGTTTGGCCTGGACTACAACACCCTGGTCAAAGTCGACGTGCCGACCGAGTTTGTCGGTTACAACGCTACCCAGGCCTCGGCCAAGGTGGTTGCGCTGTATAAAGAAGGGCAGTCGGTTGCCAGCCTGAACGAAGGCGACGAGGGTGTGGTGATTCTCGACCAGACCCCGTTCTATGCCGAATCGGGCGGTCAGGTCGGCGATTGCGGTTACCTGCAGGCGGGTGCTGCCCGCTTTGACGTGCGCGACACCACCAAGACCGGTGGCGCTTTCCTGCACCACGGCGTGGTTGCTGCGGGCGGCCTGAAAGTGGGCGAAACCGTTGAAGCCCAGGTGGACGCCGATGTGCGTCACGCCACGGCGCTGAACCACTCGGCCACCCACTTGCTGCACGCCGCCTTGCGCCAGGTTCTGGGCGAGCACGTTCAGCAGAAAGGCTCTCTGGTTGACAGCCAGCGCATGCGTTTTGACTTCAGTCACTTCGAAGCGATCAAGCCTGAGCAGATCAAGGCGCTGGAAGATATCGTCAACGCCGAGATTCGCAAGAATACCCCGGTCGAGACTGAAGAAACCGACATCGAAACCGCCAAGGAAAAAGGCGCCATGGCGCTGTTTGGCGAGAAGTACGGCGACAGCGTGCGCGTGCTGAGCATGGGTGGTGATTTCTCGGTTGAGCTGTGTGGTGGTATCCACGCCAAGCGCACCGGTGATATCGGCCTGATGAAAATCATCAGCGAAGGCGGTGTAGCCTCCGGTATCCGTCGTATTGAAGCGGTGACCGGCGCAGCCGCACTGGCTTACCTAAATGCTGCCGAAGAGCAGCTCAAGGAAGCCGCCAGCCTGGTCAAGGGCTCGCGCGAGAACCTGGTCGACAAATTGTCGGCGGTACTTGAGCGCAACCGTCAGCTGGAAAAACAGCTTGAGCAGTTGCAGGCCAAGGCCGCAAGCGCAGCGGGTGATGATCTGTCATCGTCGGCAGTGGACGTAAAAGGCGTGAAAGTGTTGACCGCCCGCCTGGACGGTCAAGACGGCAAGGCGCTTCTGGCGCTGGTAGATCAGCTGAAGAACAAGCTCGGTCGTGCGGTGATCCTGCTCGGCAGTGTCCATGAAGACAAGGTTGTACTGGTTGCAGGCGTAACCAAAGACCTGACTGGCCAACTCAAAGCCGGTGATTTGATGAAGCAGGCTGCTGCGGCAGTGGGCGGGAAGGGCGGTGGTCGTCCGGACATGGCGCAAGGTGGCGGTGTTGATGCTGCAGCCCTGGACGCCGCGCTGGCTCTGACCGTGCCATTTGTCGAGCAGGGTATCTGAGGTCCAGAACGCGCCGTTGTCTAGTAACGGCGCGTTGTTTGAATGATAAATGGGCGCCCTTTATGGGCTGAGGCTGCTTTGAAATGGCTTTGATCGTACAGAAATTCGGAGGCACCTCGGTCGGCACTGTCGAGAGAATCGAGCAGGTCGCCGATAAAGTTAAGAAGTTCCGCGAAGCCGGCAATGATCTGGTGATCGTGCTATCGGCCATGAGCGGCGAAACCAATCGCCTGATCGACCTGGCCAAGCAAATCAGCGATCAGCCGTTGCCGCGTGAGCTGGATATGATTGTATCCACGGGCGAGCAGGTGACTATTGGTCTGCTGTCCATGGCGCTGAACAAGCGTGGTGTGCCGGCCGTGTCCTACACCGGCAGCCAGGTGCGCATCCTCACGGACAGCTCGCACACCAAGGCCCGTATCCTGAAAATTGACGATCAGAAGATTCGCGCTGATCTCAAGGCCGGTCGTGTGGTTGTGGTTGCCGGTTTCCAGGGCGTTGATGAGCTCGGCAATATCACCACGCTGGGCCGTGGCGGTTCCGATACCACGGGTGTGGCGCTGGCAGCGGCCCTCAAGGCTGATGAATGCCAGATCTACACCGATGTTGACGGCGTCTACACCACTGACCCGCGGGTTGTGGCCAAGGCGCAGCGTCTGGAAAAGATCACCTTCGAAGAAATGCTGGAAATGGCCAGCCTGGGTTCCAAGGTGTTGCAGATCCGCGCAGTCGAGTTCGCCGGCAAGTACAACGTTCCGCTGCGCGTTTTGCACAGCTTCAAGGAGGGTCCAGGTACCCTCATTACTATTGATGAAGAGGAATCCATGGAACAGCCGATCATTTCTGGTATCGCGTTCAATCGCGACGAAGCCAAGCTGACCATCCGTGGCGTGCCGGACACCCCGGGCGTGGCGTTCAAGATTCTGGGCCCGATCAGCGCGGCCAACATCGAAGTCGACATGATCGTGCAGAACGTTGCGCACGATAACACCACCGATTTCACCTTCACCGTACACCGCAATGACTACAATGCGGCGCAAAGCGTGCTGGAAAATACCGCTCGCGAGATCGGTGCCCGTGAAGTGGTGGGCGACACCAACATTGCCAAGGTTTCGATCGTGGGTGTGGGCATGCGCTCTCATGCAGGCGTTGCCAGCCGCATGTTTGAATCGCTGGCCAAGGAAAACATCAACATCCTGATGATCTCGACTTCCGAGATCAAAGTGTCTGTTGTGATCGAAGAAAAGTACCTGGAGCTGGCCGTGCGTTCCCTGCACACCGCTTTTGATCTGGATGCGCCAGCCCGACAGGGCGAGTAAGGCGTTGCCAGAAGGGCGCGGTTAATCCGCGCCCTTTGTTTTTTGGCAGGCATGCACGAAGCCCACCCGTTTTGTCATGTTGGTCAATACTAAGGAGCGCAGAGTGCTACTAGTCGCTAGTAGGCTCGGGCTCTTTTTTTTTGCAGACTGTTGTCCCTGAAAAGATAAGTGTGAGGAGAAACGTATGCTGATTCTGACTCGCCGTTGTGCGGAAAGCCTGATCATAGGCGATGGCGAAATTACCGTGACCGTATTGGGCGTCAAAGGCAACCAGGTGCGCATTGGCGTCAATGCTCCCAAGGAAGTGGCCGTACACCGTGAAGAGATCTACCTGCGGATCAAGAATGAAAAGGATGAAGAACCAAGTCTTTAATTTTATTTAAGTTTTTAGTTGCATGCGGGGAAAAGGCTGGTTATTATACGCCCCGTGTTGCGGAGAGGTGGCCGAGTGGCCGAAGGCGCTCCCCTGCTAAGGGAGTACATCTCAAAAGGGTGTCGGGGGTTCGAATCCCCCCTTCTCCGCCATTATTCATGTAGCACGTTGTAATCTAGGCAGTTCAGTAAGTTGTTGAAAATACTGAAAAAAAATCTTGCCAGAGAGATTCAACGGTCTATAATGCGCCGCTTCAAATGCACTCGTAGCTCAGCTGGATAGAGTACTCGGCTACGAACCGAGCGGTCACAGGTTCGAATCCTGTCGAGTGCACCATTTAAGAGTCAATTGCCAAGGCGATTGGTTTTGCTTCAACCAGCGGTGGTCTGGTCTATCAAACACAACTTGCACTCGTAGCTCAGCTGGATAGAGTACTCGGCTACGAACCGAGCGGTCACAGGTTCGAATCCTGTCGAGTGCACCATTTAAGAGTCAATCGCCCAGGCGGTTGGTTTTGCTTCAACCAGCGGTGGTCTGGTCTATCAAACACAACTTGCACTCGTAGCTCAGCTGGATAGAGTACTCGGCTACGAACCGAGCGGTCACAGGTTCGAATCCTGTCGAGTGCACCATTTAAGAGTCAATTGCCCAGGCAGTTGGCTTTGCTTCAGCCAGCGGTGGTCTGGTTTAACAAACACAACCTGCACTCGTAGCTCAGCTGGATAGAGTACTCGGCTACGAACCGAGCGGTCACAGGTTCGAATCCTGTCGAGTGCACCAAACATCAAAAAGCCCGCACATTGTGCGGGCTTTTTGTTATCTGCGATTTGGCTATTGCTGTCATCCTCGCGACTTGTCTTGTGTTTATTCTGGTTCTTGTCCCTGCTCGTCAACGGCTACAAGGTTGAATTTCAGCTTTGAGTTGTGCCCTGTGCAACTCATCCTTCGTCGCACAAGCAGTGCGCAGGCGCCGTCTGGCGGTTTTTCGCAAGCTTTTGTTATCTCCAAGATTTTTGCGTCATTAATTTTCAAGCCGTGTATGATTGCGCCCGTCAGCCCCGCCGGGGCTTGTGGAATACCTCCATGGACTTACCCAGTAGTAACTCAGCATCCCGCTTTACCAATCATGAATTGACTGATTGATCCTTCCGGCGTGCCCTGCTGCTGGGAGTGGAGTTCGCCTATGACCGAAGTTGAAGTAAAGAAAACCCAAGAAAGCCTGCAAAGCCGCCTTGCTCAAGTTATTGAGCTGCTTAATCGCCAGCGTGTGGTCGAAGATCTGACTCATCGTCAGGAAGGCCATCACCATGACCGGGTCGAGAACCTGGTCCATCGGCAAAACCTTGTTGAACTCCAGCGCAAGCTGGAAGACCTGCACTCCGCAGACGTTGCCTATATCCTCGAAGCATTGCCTCTGGACGACCGCCTGACGGTCTGGCAGCTGGTCAAGGCTGATCGCGATGGCGACATCCTGCTCGAAGTATCCGACTCGGTGCGTGAAACCCTGATCGCCGACATGGACGATCACGAGCTCCTGGCAGCCGCCAAGGAGATGGACGCCGACGAACTTGCTGACCTGGCTCCCGAGCTGCCGCGAGACGTCGTCCATGAGCTGATGGAGACCCTGGATGGCCAGCAGCGTGAGCGCGTGCGCTCCGCACTGTCCTATAACGAGGACCAGGTCGGCGCCCTGATGGACTTCGAGATGGTGACCATCCGTGAGGATGTCAGCCTTGAAGTCGTGCTGCGTTACCTGCGTCGCCTCAAGGAGTTGCCGGGCCATACCGACAAACTGTTCGTGGTCGATTACGACGGTGCGCTCAAAGGTGTGCTGCCGATCAAGCGTCTGCTGGTCAACGACCCTGAAAAACAAGTGTCTGAGGTCATGGCCAACGACCCGGTGAGTTTTCACCCGGACGAAGATGCCTACGATGCTGCTCAGGCATTTGAACGTTATGACTTGATTTCGGCCCCCGTAGTCGACAAGAACGGCAAGCTGATCGGCCGTCTGACCATCGATGAAATGGTCGACCTGATCCGTGAAGAGAGTGAAAACGAAGTTCTCAACATGGCCGGTCTGCGAGAAGAAGAAGACATCTTCGCCTCGGTGTGGAAGTCCCTGCGTAACCGTTGGGCCTGGCTGGCAGTCAACCTGGTCACGGCATTTATTGCTTCGCGGGTGATTGGCCTGTTCGAAGGCTCGATTGAAAAGCTGGTGGCTCTGGCAGCACTGATGCCCATCGTGGCCGGTATTGGCGGTAACTCCGGCAACCAGACCATTACCATGATCGTGCGCGCTATGGCCCTGGATCAGGTTAACACCGGCAGCACTTCGCGGTTGATGCGCAAGGAGCTCGCCGTGGGCCTGATCAATGGTCTGGTGTGGGGTGGCGTGATTGGTGTTGTGGCCTACCTGCTGTATGGCAGCTGGTCGCTCGGCGTGGTGATGACCGCAGCCATGACCCTCAACCTGCTGCTGGCAGCACTGATGGGGGTATTGATACCAATGACGCTGGCCCGCCTGGGGCGTGATCCGGCCATGGGCGCAAGCGTGATGATCACCGCCATGACCGACAGTGGCGGGTTCTTCATCTTTCTGGGGCTGGCGACTATCTTCCTGCTTTGATCATTATGTACAGGGCGCGAACAGCGCCCATAAAAAAAGCCAGCATTTGCTGGCTTTTTTTATGCCTGAGTTAAATCAGGATTCTTCAGAGGCTGCTTCAGCATCGTGAGCAATCAGTGATACCAGGGCGTTTTGCTGGCGGTGTGACAACTGGCGGAAGCGTTGCAGCAGCTCACGCTCATGCAGGGAAAGCTCGGGGCTGTCGAGGCGCATGCTGAGCTCATCACCCAGAACGCCTTCCTGGATAAGGCTTTGCTCGAGACGAGCAATGATTTCAGAGTTCATGCTGCGGTGATGGTTGCGAGCCACTTCGGCGATGCGCTCGCGCATTCCGTCTGGCAGGCGAACGACGAACTTGTCAGCCGTGCGGCTGGAGTAAATTGCCTGTTTCAATGGGCGCATTTTAGTTAACCGGTTAGTTCAGGGGAGCGGTTCTCGGGAATTGGCCGCAGGATGTGTTTAAGACCGTCCTTATAGCCAAATGTTCAACCTGAATTGCTAAGAGGCGCGCATCATGCCTCAAATCTGCCACTTCCCTGGCGTCAATTCTGTGACAAATATTGAACCGGATAAAGGCGTTATGCCAGTAGGTCTTGTTAAAAATATACACTCGAATGGGTGGCTTAGCGATTAACCCAGCAAATTAATGGGTTTTCCCCCTTGCCTATGGGCAGTTTCAGCGCAATTGCGGGTCAAACTTGAACCTGCGACCAAGCAGCAGCGCCACCAGCCAGCAAGCGAAAAACACCGCGGCGGCGATCAAGGGCAGATTGCCAAATTCGTTACTGGTGAATACATCCAGGGCAAGGCTCGACAGTGCCAGCATTAACAGAGCCAAAGCGATTTTGGACATGATTTCTTACCCATCTCTCAATGTGCTTTCAAAAGACCCAGCGTTCACCCGCAGGTGCCTGGTCGGCGACGGGCTGGTTGGCAGCCAGACGAGGTGTCACGCGGCTGGTCTCTTTCATCACCGCAACCTGTGGCCGCGGTTTGTTGAAGGTAGCCGTCATTTCAACAGGCTGCTCGGCCGAAACGGGCTCGGGCAGAAAATGAAAAACCAGCAATACGGCCAGCGCGAGGGTGTTTAACAGTAGTAGCGTGCTGTTCATGGCGGTCATCTCTGAGAGCATGGACGGGATACTGTTAATAGAGCAGTCTTCGTGCCAACTGTAACAAGGCTAAAAAACCTTATAAAACAGCGAGTTGAGCCGTATATTCAAGAGTGTTTAATTGCATTTTGCAATGATGGCTTTTTGATGTAGTGCAAATTGCACGATGGCCGCCTGAGCCTTGCCTGTGCTGTGCAGTCGATCGCAACCTCGTACCGCTCATCGGAGGCAAAAAAAGTCTGTTTAGGCCGCTGTCTTACAGTTAAAAAGACCACTCACGACATGACAAACCCAGGCATGCCCGTTACCATGCACGCCGTTATTTGTCTCAGTAGCTCAATTGGATAGAGCATCCCCCTCCTAAGGGGAAGGTTGCAGGTTCGAACCCCGCCTGGGACACCAGATACGCAAAGGCCCCGCACTGTTGAACAGGCGGGGCCTTTTTTGTGGCTTTCAATCAGCCAGTCAGGCCTGGCCGAGCAGCCCGCGGCCCGCCAGGTTCTTCATCAGTGCACTGACCCCGAACGCCCATTGTGGCGCCTGGTCGCTGCCGGTCACGCGGTTGTGCAACGCTCCCAGTGTCGGTGACGAGATGCTTACAACATCATCGGCCTTATGGGTAAACCCCTGGCCCGGTTGGTCGCGGTCTTCTGTAGGAGCGAACAGGGTACCCAGGAACAGGACAAAACCGTCCGGGTACTGGTGGTTGGCGTTGAGCGTCTGTTCGGCCAGGTCCGCCGGGTCGCGGCTGATCTGGTTCATTGAGCTTTTGCCGTTCAGCACGTAGCCATCGACACCTTCAACACGCAAGGTCACTTCACAATGGCGCACGTCGTCGAGGTTGAAGTGTTCGTCAAACAGGCGAATAAAGGGCCCCAGCGCACAGGAGGCGTTGTTGTCCTTGGCCTTGCTCAGCAGTAACGCGCTGCGACCTTCGAAGTCGCGCAGGTTGACGTCGTTGCCCAGGGTCGCGCCGTGGATCCGGCCCTGGCTGTCTACCGCCAGCACCACTTCCGGCTCCGGGTTGTTCCAGCTTGAACCGGGGTGGATGCCAATGGCGCTGCCGCTGCCCACAGCAGCGAGGATCGGTGCCTTGGTGAAAATTTCGGCGTCGGGGCCGATACCCACTTCCAGGTACTGCGACCACATGTTCTGTTCGATCAGCACTTGTTTGAGGCGCATGGCTTCTGGCGAGCCGGGGCGCAGGTCGCGCAGGTTATTACCAATCACTTCGTGCACCAGGGCACGAACCTCTTCGGCACGGTGGGCATCGCCTCCGGCTTTTTCCTCGATCACCCGTTCGATCATGCTGGCAGCAAAGGTGACACCCGCCGCCTTGATCACTTGCAGATCTGCCGGGGCCAGCAGGTAGGGTTTGGCCATGTCGCGCTGCTCGCCGCTGTTGGCCAGCAAGGCCTGGATCGTGCCCAATACGGTGCCGCGGATTTCACGCACGGCTTGCAGCGGGTTGTCGCTATCGAGCAGCAGGCTCAGGGTGGGGAAGTGGGCCGTGCAGTCGATTACTTCACCGTCACGAATCACCACCACGGCCGGGCCGCCACGTTCGCCGGGCAACCACACGCGACCGACCAGGGTGGCGCGCTGCCAGTCATCGGGCAGGGTGTTTTCTATGGTCAATTGCAGCGTTTGCATATACGTGATCCTTGAAAAGAGTGCTTGGTGGGAGCGAGCTTGGTCGCGATCAAGTCACCACGGGTTGGCTGACCATCTGCAGTATCTGCTTCGCGAGCAGGCTCGCTCCCACAGGTAATGTGTTTGTCGTGTCTAGTGGGAGTGACGGGGCGGGCCGTTTTCCGGGATCACGCGCCAGTACAGGGTGGCCGGTTCGAGGCAGCCGCCGGTGGAGAGCTGGCCGACCAGTTGGCGGTAGAGTTCCTGCCACGGAGTTTGTGACGGGGCCAGCGGTGGCAGCGGTTCCTGGCGGCGTTCGTTGAGCACGCTTTCGTCCACCAGCAGGTTGACGCTGCGCGCGTTGAGGTCGACGCGCAGGCGATCGCCGGTGCGCAGTAACGACAGACCGCCACCCACCGCAGATTCCGGGGACATGTTGAGAATTGACGGGCTGGCCGAGGTGCCGCTTTGGCGGCCATCACCCATGCAGGGCAGGGAGTCGATCCCGGCCTTGATCAGGTTGGAAGGTGGCGCCATGTTCACGACCTCGCCGCTGCCGGGGAAGCCCACGGTGCCGCAGCCTCGAATCACCAGAATGCAGCGCTCGTCGATGTCCAGCGAAGGGTCGTTGATCCGCGCCGTGTAGTCTTCCGGGCCCTCGAACACAATAGCCCGCGCTTCGAAGCTGTTGGGTTGCAACGGGTCGCTGAGGTAGGTCTTGCGAAATGCTTCGCCCACCACTGACATTTTCATGATGGCACTGTCGAAGAAGTTGCCGCTGAGTACGATAAAACCGGCTCGGTGCATCAGCGGGTCTTCGTAGGAACGGATCACGTCACGGTCGCCGGTGACGCAGTCGGCAACCACGTCACCCATGCTGCGGCCACTGACCGTGAGGCAGTCGCGGTGCAGGCGGCCGACCTTGTCCAGTTCATGCATCACCGCCGGTACACCGCCTGCGCGGTGGAAGCTTTCACCCAGGTACTCGCCGGCGGGCATGCAGTTGACCAGCAAGGGCACGTCTTCGCCGACGCGCTGCCAGTCTTCCAGTGACAGCTCGATACCGCTGTGGCGGGCGATGGCAATCAGGTGCGGCGGGCAGTTGGTGGATGCGCCCAGCGCCGAGGCCACGGCAATGGCGTTTTCGAAGGCTGCGTGGGTCATGATCTGGGAGGGGCGTACGTCTTCGCGCACCAGGTCGACGATGCGCATCCCGGTGGCATAGGCCATTTGCCCGCGCTCGCGGTACGGTGCCGGGATGCTCGCGCAGCCGGGCAGGGACATACCCAGTGCCTCGGCCAGGGCGTTCATCGACAGCGCAGTGCCCATGGTGTTGCAGTGACCCACCGACGGCGATGATGCGGTGGTCAGGGTCATAAAGCCTTCGTAATCGATTTCGCCGGCGCTGAGCAGATTGCGCGCATGCCACAGTACGGTGCCCGAACCAATGCGCTGGCCTTTGTGCCAGCCGTCGAGCATCGGCCCGCCGGACAGTACGATGGAAGGCAGGTCAGTGGTGGCCGCAGCCATCAGGCAGGCCGGGGTGGTTTTGTCGCAACCGGTGGTCAGCACCACGCCGTCCAGCGGGTAACCATGCAGCACCTCGACCAGGCCCAGGTAGGCGAGGTTGCGGTCGAGGGCCGCGGTGGGGCGGCGCGACTGTTCGGCAATCGGGTGTACCGGAAACTCCATCGGGATGCCACCTGCATCGCGAATGCCGTCCTTGACCCGCTTGGCCAGTTCGATGTGATGGCGGTTGCAGGGCGTCAGGTCGCTGCCGGTCTGGGCGATGCCGATAATCGGCCGCCCCGATTGCAGTTCGGCGCGGGTCAGGCCCTGGTTCATGTAACGTTCCACATACAGTGCGGTCAGGTCGGCGTGGCTTGGGTCGTCGAACCACAGCTGGCTGCGCAGGCGGCGTGGGGTTGAATCGGTCATGGCAGGCTCCGGCTGATTATTTTATTCAGGCAATGGGTTGTTGCGGCGCAACTGGCGGATCAGTCCGGCGTGGTCGAGTTCGCCGTCACCGGCCTCGACCATGGCGGCAAACAGGCTGTCCACCAGGCGGCCGACCGGCAGGTCCAGGCCCAGCTTCTGCGCCTGGGCGAGGGCGGTGCGGGTGTCTTTGAGCTGCCATTTGGCCGGGCCACCGGGAGTGAAATCGTTGTTCAGCATGCGTTGGCCGTGCTGGCGCCAGATCGGCGAGTCGACAAAACCACCCATCAACGCTTCGTGGACCTTTGCCGGGTCGGCGCCGCCGCGCTCGGCCAGCAGCAAGCCCTCGGCGACGGTGGCGATGGTGCTGGCGACGATCAACTGGTTGACCAGCTTGGACAACTCGCCGGTGCCCGCCGGGCCGACATGCACCGGGCGGCCCATGGCGGCCAGTACTTCGCGGCCCTGCTCAAAGGCGGCCGTTTCGCCGCCAACCATGATTGCCAGGCTGGCCTCCCGCGCTCCGCGCTCGCCCCCCGACACCGGAGCATCGAGGTAGCGCAGGCGGCGTTCGGCACACAACCGCGCCTGTTCAACGGCGGTGTCGACCGGGATCGAACTCATCACGATCACCAGCGCCCCCGGTGCCAGTGCCAGGGCGGCACCGTTTTCACCAAACAGCACCTCGTCACAGGTTGGGCCATCGCTGAGCATGCAGATCAGCACCTGAGCACCGTCTGCCGCGCCTGCCGGGGTCGGCGCAACCGCCGCCCCCAGTGTTGCCAGCGCCTGCAACTTGCCCGGGGAGCGGTTCCAGGCCCGCACCGGGAAGCCGGCGTGCAGCAGGTTGCGGGCCATGGGCAGGCCCATGATCCCGGTACCGATAAAGGCTACGCTTGGCAGGTTCATGCTTTTCCTCCAGTGGCAGGGGCCAGTGCGGCGCCAATTTGCGATTCTTTATTGCGCGGCATCAGCACCATGCCCAGGCCACCCAGGCCAACCAGTGCGGCGATCACCAGAAACCCCGGGGTGTAGCTGCCGGTCACGGTGAACAGGTAGCCGGTCAGGTAAGGGCCGATAAAACCGCTGAGGTTGCCGATGGAGTTGATCAGGCCAATGCCCACGGCCGCGCCGACACCGGTCAGCACTTGCCCGGGGACTGCCCAGAACACGTTGATCGCGCTGTACACGCCCATCGCCAGCAGAATGAAACCGATGACAATGATCCACGGCTGGTTGAGCCACAGCGCCACGGCAATCGACACTGCCGCGAGCATGGCGGCACCGCCGGCATGCCAGTGACGTTCTTGCAGGCGGTCAGAGCGCCGGCTCCACCAGATCATCGCCACAGCAGCAACGGCATAGGGAATGGCGGTGATCAGGCCGTTCTGCATCAGGCCGATTTCCAGGCCGAAGGTACCGCGGAACGATGCCAGAACCGTTGGCATGAAGAAGTTCATCGCGTTGGAGCCCGAGGTGATGCCGAAATACACCAGTGCCAGCAGCCATACCTGGCGGTTGCACAGGGCCTTGCGGATCATCTGGCCCTTGGTCGGTTGCACTCCCACCACCAGCGGTTTGTTGCGCTCTTCCTGGGCCAGGGTGTTGATCAGCCAGGTGCGCTGTTTGTCGGTCAGCCAGTGGGCATCGGCCGGGTGGTCGGTGAGGTAGAAGTAGCACACCACACCGAGGATCACCGCCGGTACGGCTTCGACGATGTACATCAGGCGCCAGCCGACAAAGCCCCAGGCATCGCCCATCTCCATCAGGCCCACCGACAGCGGTGCGCCGATGATTTGCGCGATGGGTACGCCCAGATAAAACGAGGCGATCATGCGTGCGCGATAGCGGCTCGGGAACCACAGCGACAGCAGATAGATCACGCCAGGGAAGAACCCGGCTTCGGCAATACCCAGCAGCACGCGCAGGGAGATGAAGTGGATTGGCGTCTGCAGGAAACCCATGGCGCCGGCGATGATGCCCCAGGTCACCATGATCCGCGCGATCCATACACGGGCGCCGTAGCGGTGCAGCAAAATGTTGCTCGGCACTTCGAACATGAAATAGCCGAGGAAGAAAATACCTGCGCCCAGGCCATAAATGGTCTGGCTGATGCCGATATCTTCGTTCATGCGCAGTGCGGCGAAACCGACGTTGTTGCGGTCCAGAAAGGCGACCACAAACAGCAGTACAAGAAAAGGAATCATGCGCCTGGTCACGCGCTTGATTGTCTGTTGTTCGATGTCCGAGACATCGGTGAGTGGAGTAGTCATGTGGCACGACCTCAGTTTTTATTGTTGTGAGTAGCGTGAGCGTTGCAGCATTTGGGTGAGACAGGGCTTTTTGTGGGAGCGGACTTGCTCGCGATGGGATCGCTGCGGGGCTTCAGTTGCACCGCGTCGCCTTGATCGCGAGCAAGCCCGCTCCCACAAGGGGGTGGTGGGCTATTTGTCGGCCGTATCCTCGATATGTGCGCGCACGATGGCATCGAAGTCCGCGTCGGCGGTAAAGCCCAGGGCACGGGCACGGGGGGCTTCTACCTTGCTCGGCCAGCTTTCGACGATACGCTGGATAGTCGCGTCGGGCTCCCAGCGAATCAGTTTGGCCACGTCATCACCGGCCACCCGTTGCAGCGCCGCGACCATGTCGGCCACGGTGGTGGTCACGCCCGGCAGCGGGATAATGCGCTGGTTGCCCAGGGTTTCTGGCGACAGGGTCATGCCCAGCAGCATCGACTCAATAATGCGCCGCGGCGAGGTGAGATAAACCTGGGTATCCGGGCGTACCGGGCATACGGCAGGCAGGCCCACCAGTGGCTCGCGGATGATCGAACTGAAGAAGGTCGAGGCCGCCTTGTTCGGCTTGCCGGGGCGTACAGCCACGGTTGGCAGGCGCAGCACCCGGCCGTCGACAAAGCCTTTGCGCGCATAGTCGGCGACCAGCAATTCGCCTACGGCTTTTTGCATGCCGTAGGACGATTGTGGGGTAAGCACGGTGTTGTCATCGACTACTGGCGGCAGGGCGCCGCCGAATACTGCAAAACCGCTGGCGTAGACGAAGCGCGGCGCGTTGCCTTGCTTGCGCAGGGTTTCGAGCAGCAGCATCAGGCCGTGCAGGTTGACCTGCATGCCCAGGTCGAAATCCGCTTCGGCCGCCGAGCTGACCACGGCTGCCAGATGCCATACCAGATCCACGCCATCGGTGACGCGGGCGATGACATCGGGGTCGGCTATATCGCCGGTCACCAGTTCGATACGCGGGTCGCTCGGCACATCTTCGCCGGCAAAGGCGTCGAACAACACGATGCGCTCAATGGTGCGAGGCGCCTGGCCTTCAAAGGTCAGGCTGTTCATGTCGAGCAGGCGCTGGGCCAGTTGTTTGCCGATAAAGCCGGTGCCGCCAGTAATCAGAATGCGCATGTGTAAAACCCTTTCTTATAGTTGTGTGAGCGTGAAGTCAGTCGGCCTGTACGGTGAGCTGGCGCTGTTCGCCAAGGCCGCTGATGCCCAGGTGCATGACCTGGCCTGCGCGCAGGTACACCGGGGTTGGCTTGATCCCCAGGCCCACACCCGGCGGTGTGCCGGTGGAAATCACGTCGCCCGGTTGCAGCGACATGCAGCGGCTCAGGTAAGCAATCAGGGCCGGGATCTGAAAGACCATGGTGCGGGTGTTGCCGTTCTGGTAGCGCTGTCCGTCGACTTCAAGCCAAAGGTCGAGCTGGTGCGGGTCGCTGATCTCATCGCGGGTCACCAGCCATGGTCCGAGGGGGCCAAAGGTGTCAAAGCCCTTGCCCTTGTCCCAGGTGCCGCCACGTTCGATCTGCCATTCGCGCTCCGACACATCGTTGATCACGCAGTATCCGGCCACGTGCTCCAGGGCGTTATGTTCATCGATATTGCGTCCACCCTTGCCGATCACCACGCCCAGCTCGACTTCCCAGTCGGTTTTGGTCGAGTCGCGGGGGATTTCCACGTTGTCGTTGGGACCGCAGATGGCGCTGGTCCATTTGCTGAATACCACCGGTTCCGACGGCACCGCCAGGCCCGACTCGGCAGCGTGGTCGGCGTAGTTCAGGCCGATGCAGATAAACTTGCCGACCTGGCCGACGCAGGCGCCGATACGTGGCGAACCGCTGACCAGGGGCAAACTGGCGGGGTCGATTTTGCTCAGTGTTTCCAGGCTTGCGGCTGACAGCGCAGCGCCTGCAACGTCGGCGATATGCGCCGACAAATCGCGGATATTGCCTTGGGCATCGAGCAGGCCGGGTTTTTCCTGACCTTTATCGCCGTAGCGCAGCAGTTTCATAAAAGCTCCTTTGGTGCATGGAAATAAATCTAGTGTGGGAGCGAGCCTGCTCGCGAATGCATCAATGCGGTGCCACTTAAACACCGAGGTGCCTGCATCGCGAGCAGGCTCGCTCCCACAGGGTTTCCCACAAAATGCTTAATTACTCATCCCGCCATCGATCACCTGGACGGTGCCGGTGGTATAGCTGCTGGCATCGCTGGCCAGGTACAGCGCCAGTTGTGCGATTTCTTCAGCGCTGCCGATGCGGCCCATGGGCTGGCGGTCAACAAAGGCCTGATAGACCTCAGCTTCGGAGCGCCCTTGCTCAAGGGCCTGTTCGGCGATGCGCTGGCGTAGCGAAGGGGAGTCCACCGTGCCGGGGCAAATGGCGTTGCAGCGAATGCCCTGGCGCACGTAGTCGGCGGCGACCGATTTGGTCAGGCCGATCACCGCAGCCTTGCTGGCGGTGTAGGCAAAGCGGTTGGGCACGCCTTTGACGCTGGAGGCCACCGAAGCCATGTTGATGATCGAGCCGCCGCCGTTTTCCAGCATGCCGGGGAGGAAGCCGCGGATCATGCGGTACATGGCGGTGACATTGAGGTCGAAAGAAAATTGCCAGGCCTGCTCGTCGCACTCCAGCAGGGCACCGCTGTGCACATAGCCTGCGCAGTTGAACAGCACGTCGATAGCGCCCAGTTGCTGGCAGATGGCATCGATGGCGCAAGCTTGGGTCACGTCCAGGGGCAGGACTTGAATACCGGGGATATCTTGCAGGGCTTCGACATGCAGGTCGGTGGCGATGACCTGCGCGCCCGCATCGCGAAAGGCCAGTACCGAAGCGCGGCCTATGCCTTGCGCCGCAGCAGTTATCAGCACACGTTTGTTGGCTAGGTTCATGACGAAAGTCCGTTGTTATTATTTGGCCCAACAGCTGCACACTAATATTGCTTTGCGATAATCGCCAATGAGATATTCTCAGGTCTTAATAACCGGGGGTTATCGGATGGCGGATGTCGGATTTAACCAGTTGTGCAACTGGCTGCGGTTTCGCCATTTGGTGCTGATCGACACCCTGGCGCGCACGCAAAACATGCATGCGACTGCGCAGGAAATGAGCATCAGCCAGCCAGCCGTGAGCAAGATGTTGCGCGAAATCGAGCACCAGCTGGGCTTCGAAGTATTTGCCCGTTTGCCGCGCAGCATGACCCTTACCGATCTGGGCAGCCATGTGGCCCGTTTTGCCCAGATCGCGTTGAACGACACCGGTCAGTTTGTCAGCCAGATCAACCATCTGCGCCAGGGTGGGCATGGCCTGATCAAGGTCGGCACCATTTATGCGGCCACAGCCCTGGCCGTGCCTGCTGCCATTGTGCGGGTCAAGCAGGACTGGCCGTTGCTCACCGTGCAAGTGCTTGAGGGCACCAGTGCCAATATGCTGACCTTGCTCGAACACAAGGAACTGGACCTGGTGGTGGCCCGTTTTACCCTCGATCGTCATCGTGAGTTGTTTGAATTCCAGGCGCTGGCGCCGGAGCCGTTGTGCCTGGTTACGGGCAGCCAGCACCCGCTGGCCGGGGCCAGTGAAGTGCCACTGGCGGATTTGGGCAGTTGGCCGTGGGTGATTTACCCGACGGGCACGCCGATGCGCGCGCGGGTGGAAAAAGCCTTCGTCGAAGCAGGCATGCAGACCCCGGAAAACACCGTCGAAACCGTGTCCTTGCAGACCACCATGCAACTGCTGCAAACCACGCCGTCGGTGGCGATGCTGGCCGAGTCGATGGTCGAACCGGAAATCCAGGCCGGTCGCCTGACTCGCCTGGCCTTGCCGTTTCCGCTGGTGCTGGCTGACTACGGGGTGATTACCCGGCGCAACGATGTCCCGCAGTGGTCGGCAAAAGCCTTTATCGACGCCTTGTTAAGTGGTCCCGATGCCCTGCGCGGTGCTCGCCAGACACCTTGATAACGCGCGGTTATTAACTGATGGAATGATGTAATTGGGCACAGGCCAAACCGCCCTCTAAAGTGAGCGTCGCCCCACCTGTCGGGTAGGGGCGCAACCGCTCATGAGAGGCGCGTATGAGAACAATAAAAAGCTACAAGACGCTGACGATCTTCTTCCTGTTCCTGATTGGCGTGGTCAACTACCTTGACCGCAGCGCCTTATCCATCGCCAACACCACCATCCAGAAAGACCTGGCCATCAGCCCGATGCAAATGGGGGTGATGCTCTCGGCGTTCTCCATTGCCTACGCCTTTTCACAACTGCCTCTTGGTGCCTTGATCGACAAGTTGGGCAGCAAGCTGGCACTGGGTGGATCGCTGGTGGTGTGGTCGGTTGCGCAGGCGGCCTTCGGCCTGTTCAGCAGCTATGGCCATCTGGTTGGCTTGCGGGTGTTGCTGGGGATAGGTGAGGCACCGGTGTTTCCTTCGGCGGCCAAGGCATTGTCAGAGTGGTTCGATACCCAGGAGCGCGGCACGGCGACCGGCTGGGTGTGGTCTTCGACCTGTATCGGCCCGTGCCTGGCGCCGCCGTTGCTGACCGTGTTCATGGTGCATCTGGGCTGGCGCGGGATGTTTATCCTTACCGGCGTCATGGGACTGGTATTGGCACTGTGCTGGTTCAAGTTCTACAAGAGCAAGGCGCAATACATGGCCGAGACAGGTCGTGCGGAACCGGTGCCGGTGCAACAGGTCAAGGCGGCGAAAGTGCGCTGGACCTCGTTGTTCAGGGATCGCAACACCTGGGGGGCGTTCCTCGGGTTTATGGGTGTGATTTACATGATCTGGCTCAATCTCACCTGGTTGCCCGGTTATTTTGAGCGTGAGCACGGTCTGGATCTGTATCGCACGGCCTGGGTGGTATCGCTGGCTTATTTGTTTGGCGCGTTGGGCACCATTGTGGCCGGTAAATGCTGTGATCGACTGGTGGCGCGAGGCATGCGGGTATTGGCCAGCCGCAAGCTGATGGTGATTCTGGGGCTGCTGGGCGGGGCGCTGTTTACCCTGATTGTGGCCTTTACCACCAACGTGGTGGCGTGCGTGATCCTGCTGTGCCTGACCATGTTCTTTATCAACATCTCCAGTGCCACGGCGTGGATGATCGTCAACACCATTGTGCCGTCGGAGCGTGTGGCTTCGTTTGGCTCGATCCAGAACTTTGGCGGTTACCTGGCAGGTTCCATAGCGCCGATCCTGACTGGATTCAGCGTGCAGCAGAGCGGTTCGTTTTCCTCGGCATTTGTGATCAGTGCGGTGGTGGCGGCGTGTTCGGCCTTTGCCTACTTTGCGTTGCTCAAGGAGCCGCAGGCACCGGAAGCGCCCTTGGCCACCCTTGCTCCCGCCTGACTGAGCCCTTGTGGGCGCGGGCTTGCTCGCGATGGCATCCCCGGGGTGCGCCAGCCAGACCGCGTTGTGTGCATCGCAGGCAATCCAGCTCCCACAGTTTTTGCGGTGCTCACAAGATCCGGGGTCAGCCGCGTACCTCTGTGGGAGCGGGCTTGCTCGCGATGGCATCCCCGGGGTGCGCCAGCCAGACCGCGTTGTTTGCATCGCAGGCAAGCCAGCTCCCACAGTTTTTGCGGTGCTCACAAGATCCGGGGTCAGCCGCGTACCTCTGTGGGAGCGGGCTTGCTCGCGATGGCATCCCCGGAGTGCTCCAGCCAGACCGCGTTGTGTGCATCGCAGGCAATCCAGCTCCCACAGGTTTGCGGTGATCACAAAAAAGTCCCACGACATATCCCGTCAAACGATGCCCGTTGTGGCTGGCCCGCTACTGACTAGCCTTTGAAATTCATCAACTCATAGAGTCAGGCCATGCCTTCTTTTTCTGCCTCCCACCGCCTGCGCCGTGGTCGTTACAGCGAGCAAAATCGCATTTATCTTCTGACCGCCAATACGCTTGAACGCCAACCGATTTTCCTGAACTGGCGTGTAGGCCGACGGGTGGTCGAACAGTTCAAGCGGGCACAAGAGCAGGGGCTGGCCACTTCGCTGGCATGGGTGGTGATGCCGGATCACTTTCATTGGCTGATCAGCCTTGATAAAGGCTCGCTGGATGAGTTGATGTGTCGCACAAAATCGTTGAGCGCCCGCGCGATCAACCAGTCCACTGGGCAAACAGGCCGCCGTTGGCAGCAGGGCTACCACGACCATGCCTTGCGGCGTGATGAAGATATCAAGCAGATGGCCCGTTATGTGATTGCCAACCCGCTGCGCGCCGGGCTGGTCCAGCGGGTGGGGGACTACCCCTTGTGGTACGCAATCTGGGTTTGATCCCACAGGGGGATAGGTGTTTACCGTTACAACCACGACTCGGTAATGCGCCGGTCCAGTTCTTCCCAGTCAGCCATGCCCAGCACCCGGGTGGTGTTGAGGCCGCGCAGGTAGCCGCGCAGCTGTTGGGCACTGGCCTGGATGTCGGCAGTCGGAGTGTTTGCGCTGTGCAGCGTCTCTTCGTAGAGGCTCAGGTATTCGTTTACGCGGTCGCGGTACTCGGGCAGTACCGCTTCACGGATCAGGTCGAAGGTGCGCAGTTTTTGATTGGTATTCACGGGTCACCCTTTGTGAGTTTACGGGCTGTTGTTTGTTACCCAATGTAGCTCACATGTGACCCGTGTTAATACCCGCAGTGCCCCTCAGTGTGGTGTGGCTGCCGGGGCCGGGAGTTTGCCCGGATTGCCGCTCGCCCTCGCTGAGCGAATCAGCATCAATGCGCCCAGCAGCGCCGTGCCGGCCAGAAAGTACATGCCCGCGTGCGGGTTGTTGAAGTAGCCCTCGGCCCAGGTTTTGACCGTGGGTGCAAGAAAACCGCCCAGGTTGCCCAGGGCACCGATCACGGCAATCCCGCTGGCCGCCGCTGCACCACCCAGAAAGCGGGTAGGCAGTGTCCAGAACAACGGTTGCACGGTGATAAAACCGGCGGCAGCCACGCAGAACGCCATAATCACCAGCACCAGGTTGCCACTCAAGGTCGAGCCGATCATGCCCACTGCGGCCATTGCCAGCATCAATGCGGCATAGCGGGTTTGTTGGCCCTTGCGGTCAGCATGGCGTGTCACCAGGTACAGCATGCATACGGTGGCAATCCACGGAATGGAGGTCAGGGCGCCGACCTTAAGGCCAATGCCGGTACCCAGCAACTCGGCGATCCGCGTTGGCAGGTAGAACAGCACGCCATACACGCTGACCTGAATGGTGAAGTAGATCAGGGTGAAGTACAGCACCACCGGGTTGAACATTGCTGCACGCCACGACGACGGGCCTTTGTTGGCTTTTTGCAGTTGCTCTTTTTCCAGCTCGTGTTCGATCGCGGCCTTTTCTTCGGTGTTCAGCCACTTGGCATCCCGGGGTTTGTCGGTCAGGTAGAAGAACGCGAATACGCCGATGATCGAGGCCGCCAGGCCTTCGGTGACAAACATCCATTGCCAGCCGGTAAGGCCGAACTGCGCGCTTTCCAGCAACCAGCCCGATACCGGGCCGCCCACCATCAACGACACCGGCACGCCAAAATAGTAAATGCCATAGGCCGAGCCACGCTGGTTCTGCGGGAACCAGTAGGTCAGGTACAACACCACCCCCGGCGATAGCCCGGCTTCGGCTACGCCCAGCAGAAACCGCAGGATATAGAAGCTGGTTTCGTCGTGGGCAAACATCATCGCCGCTGAGACCAGGCCCCAGGTCACCATGATCCGGCTCAGCCAGATGCGTGCGCCGATCTTGTGCAGCATCAGGTTGCTCGGTACTTCGAACACGGCATAGCCGATAAAGAAAATCCCCGCACCCAGGGCAAATGCCGCGTTGCTCAGGCCGGTGTCCGCCTGCAGGGCGTGTTTGGCAAAGCCGATATTGGAACGATCGATGATCGCCATGGCGAACATCAGGGCGACAAAGGGCAGGATGCGCCAGCGGATCTTGCTCAGCGCCTGTTGCAGTGCGGGGTTGGTCATGGGGTGCTCCGTTATTGTTTTTGTGGAGTACAGCAATCAGATTTTTTTCAGGGCAGCACGGGCATAGGCAGCGACGATTACAAAACAGCCCATTGGCAACAGATAGGCCACGGCCGTGGAGGAGTGGTCGGCCACCAGACCCATCACATAGGGCAGCAGCGCGCCGCCAACTATGGCCATGATCATGAACGAGCTGCCGCGCTTGGTATGTGGGCCGAGGTTTTTCACGCCCATGGCAAACAGGGTGGGGAACATGATCGACATAAAGAAGAACGTCGCCACCAGCGCGACCACCGATACACCTTCAAACCCCAGCACCACCACCGCACACAGCGCCACGTTGATCAGCGCATAGATCAGCAGCAGGCGCTGGGCATTGACCCTGCCCATCAGCCAGGTGCTGAAAAAGCGTCCGAACATAAAGCTGAGCATGGCCACCGAAAGCAGATACGCGGCTTGCTGGCTGCTCATCTGCGCCCAGTGCTCGGTGACGTAGTTGATAAAAAACGCCCCCACGCCAACTTGTGCTCCCACATAAAAGAACTGGGTGATAACCCCCGTGACGAATTCGCGGTGTTGCCACAGGCCTTTGTGGTCGTGCTGCGCAACTTGCACTTCCTGCTCGCGCAGGTCGGGCAGCGCAGTGCGGGCGATAAGGATGGCCACCAGCAACACCAGTGCGGCAATCACCAGATAGGTCATTTGCAGCGATTGTGTGGTGTCGGTGCTGTTGGCACCGCTGAAGAACAGTGCGCCGCCAATCAAGGGGCCGAAAAACTGCCCCAGGCCGTTGAACGACTGCGCCAGGTTCAGGCGGCGCTCGGCACCGGCGGGTTCACCCAGCACCGTGGCGTAGGGGTTGGCGGCGGTTTCCAGGCAGCCCAGGCCGCAGGCAATCACAAACAGCGCGAACAGGAAAAACTGAAAACTCTGCGCCGCAGCGGCGGGCATAAACAGCAGGGCGCCAGTGGCGTAGAGGCACAGGCCCAGCAGGATGCCGGCCTTGTAGCCGTACCTGTCCATCAGCAAACCGGCGGGCAGGGCGATCAGAAAATACGCGCCAAAGTAGGCGCTTTGCAGCAGGCCCGACTGCGCCTTGCTGACGTGCAGGGTTTCCTGGAAGTGCTTGTTGAGCACATCGAGCAAGCCATAGGACAGGCCCCAGAGAAAAAACAGGCAGGTGACCAGGATCAGTGCCCGGCGATAGGACGTGACCGCCCGGGTAAAGGACGGCGCTGCGACGTTCGGGTGCTTGAGTGACATGACGCATCTCCTTCTTATTGTTGTGAGTTCGGCGTTGTGGTTTGCGTGGATCTACACCCTGTGGGAGCGAGCCTGCTCGCGATGCAGGCGGCTCGGTTTGCCTGACCACCGCGGTGATGCCATCGCGAGCAGGCTCGCTCCCACAGGGTCAGGGAGAATCTTTCAGGCTGAAAATCTGTGCCATTGGCGCCCATTTTTCACCGGGCTTTGTCCAGGGTGTAGGCTGCTGAAAACGCCACATCAGCGCTTCCCATTCCTGCACCTTGGGGTCGCTGGCGCCAGCCCGGGCAAAGGCCTCGGCGCTAAACCCCGGGGCTGTGTCCATGACCATGAACAGCCGCGTGCCCAGGCGCCATATCTGCATGTCGAGCACGCCATACCCGCGCAAATGGGCGCTGATCTGCGGCCAGATGTTCTGGTGCAAGCGCTCATACTCGGCAATCAGCGCCGGGTCGTCCTTAAGGTCCAGCGCCAGGCATTGGCGGTTCATGTCAGCGCCCGGTCCAGGTGGGTGTAGCCACCGTCCACCACCAGCCATTGCCCGGTGGTGTGGGAGGCGCGCGGGGAGAGCAAAAACAGCACGCTGTCGGCGATTTCTGCGGCCGTGGTCATGCGCCGGCCCAGGGGAATTTTTTCAACAATGCTCGCCAGCTTGGCTTGCGGGTCGGCGAAGGTGTCGATCCAGCGCTCGTACAAGGGGGTCATGACTTCGGCCGGGATCACCGAATTGACCCGGATCCCGTCAGCCAGCAATGAAGTGGCCCATTCGCGGGTCAACGACAGTTGCGCGCCCTTGGCGGCGGTGTAGCCGCTGGTCCCGCCTTGCCCGGTGAGGGCCGTCTTGGAGCTGATATTGACGATGGCACCGCGGCTGGCCTTGAGCGCATCGACGCACAGATGGGTCATGAGATAATAATGGATGAGGTTTTTTTCCAGTGACTCGACAAAGGCCGAGCGCCCGGCTTCAAGGCCAACGCCATCGTTGACCCCGGCGTTATTGACCAGCCCGTCAATGCGCCCGAAGCGTTGCAGCACGCTGGCGACTGCCGCGCGGCAGGCGTCTTCGTCGCGCAGTTCGACCTGCACAAACAGGCTCTGCGCCCCGCGCTGATCCAATTGCCGGGCCAGCTCATCGGACAGCGGGCTGTGGCCGAAAATCACCGGGATCGCACCTTCGTCAGCCAGCCCCAGGGTGATGGCTGCGCCGATCCCCGAGCCGCCGCCGGTCACGATAAACACCTTGTCTTGCAGATGCAGATTCATTGCGTCACTCCCTCTATGTTGTAGACGCGGCACGCCGTACCACCCCAGATGGCCGCGTGCTCTGACACGCTGGCGACCAGGGTGTGAGTGGCCTCGTAGTCGCTGGCCAACAGGCACACCGGCCAGTCGGAACCGAACATCAGGCGCTCGGGGCCAAACAGTTCCAGTGCCATGTGCAAATAGGGCGTCAGTTGTGCGCTGGACCAGTCCTGCCAATGGGCTTCGGTGATCAGCCCTGACAGCTTGCAGCTGACGTGGGGCAGGGCCGCCAACGGTGCCAGTTGGCTGGCCCAGGTTTTCAAGTCCCCGGCCTGGATATCGGGTTTGCCCAGGTGGTCGAGTACCAGATGGTGCTGGTCATGCTGCTGGCACAGTTCGGTAACCGTGCGCAGATCCCGGGCCTTGACCAGCACTTCGTAGACCAGTCCCTGGCGTTGCAAGGTATGCAAGCCACGGCTGAACCCCGGATTTTGGATAAACTGGGCGAGCGAGGGTTCGTCCTGCAACTGATGACGAAAGCCACGCAAAACCGGCGCTTGCGCCCAGCGCTCAAGCGATTGCTCAAGGTCGCGGGCACACAGGTCGACCCAGCCCACCACGGCGCGAATCCACGGGTAGCGCTGCGCCAGTTGCAACAGTTGATCGGTTTCACTGGCACAGGCGCGGGCCTGCACGGCGATGCAACCGTCGAATCCGCCAGCATCGAGCAAGGGCCGCAGATCATCGGGGGTAAAGTCCTGGCGCAAACCGCTCATGTCGCGACCTATCCACGGATAGGCCGCGGCGTCATAGCGCCAGAAGTGCTGGTGTGCATCCAGTCGTAGTGAGTGTGGGGACGACATTATTGTTGTACTCCGTCCGTTTGCTTAGCCCCGGTAGCGGTACTGCTCGCGGGAGGCGGCCTTCATCTGGATCGAGAAGCCCGGAGCCTGTGGTGGCATATAGGCCGCGTTGCGGATCACGCAGGGGTCTTCGAAGTGCTCGTGCAGATGGTCGACAAATTCCACCACCCGGCCTTCGTGAGTCCCGGCGATGCACAGGTAGTCGATCATCGACAGGTGCTGCACGTACTCGCACAGACCAACGCCGCCTGCGTGCGGACATACCGGCAGGTTGTACTTGGCGGCCATCAGCATCACGGCCAGCACTTCATTGACCCCGCCCAGGCGGC
This sequence comes from Pseudomonas bubulae, assembly GCF_037023725.1. NCBI lineage: Bacteria > Pseudomonadati > Pseudomonadota > Gammaproteobacteria > Pseudomonadales > Pseudomonadaceae > Pseudomonas > Pseudomonas bubulae. The sequence goes on along the minus strand of NZ_CP146077.1, from coordinate 4,433,539 downwards.
AGGCGTCGATCTGCACCACGTCAATGGCTTCACGCATGATCAGTTGCTTGAACACGATACGGTTCTGGCACATTTCGCCGGTCGCTACCTTGACCGGGCTGACACCCAGGCGGATTTTTCGATGACCTTCGACGTCGTCCGGGCTGGTTGGCTCTTCGATAAACCACGGGTTGGCGAATGACAGTTCGCGCACCCAGTCGATGGCCGCGTCCACTTCCCATACCTGATTGGCGTCGATCATCAGCTTGCGATCCGGGCCCAGTACTTCCCGGGCGATGCGCACGCGGCGGATATCGTCCTGCAGGTCGTGGCCGACTTTCAATTTGACGTGAGAGAAGCCCGCATCCACCGCTTCCTGACACAGCCTGCGCAGTTTGTCGTCGGCATAGCCCAGCCAGCCGGCGGAGGTGGTGTAGCAGGGGTAGCCTTCAGCCTCGAGCAAGGCCAGTCGCTCGGCCTTGCCATTGGCGCGCTCGCGCAGCAGGGTCAGAGCTTCTGCCGGGGTGATGCAGTCGGTGATATAACGAAAGTCGATACAGCGCACCAGTTCTTCGGGGCTCATGTCTGCCACCAGACGCCACACCGGCTTGCCTTCGGCCTTGGCCCACAGGTCCCAGGCGGCGTTGACCACCGCACCGGTGGCCAGGTGGATGGCGCCCTTGTCCGGGCCGATCCAGCGCAACTGGCTGTCGCTGGTCACGTGGTGCCAGAAACGGCCCATGTCTTCGGCGATCCACTCCAGCTTCAAACCCACCAGCAGGCTGGCCAGGGCCTTGATCGAGGCACAGCAGATTTCGTTGCCGCGGCCGATGGTGAAGGTCAGGCCATGGCCTTCAAGGCCGGGGGTGTCGGTTTCGAGGATGACATAGGCCGCCGAGTAGTCAGGGTCCGGGTTCATCGCGTCAGAACCGTCGAGGGATTGCGAGGTGGGGAAGCGGATATCTTCAACCCGTACGGCAGTAATTGTGGTCATGGTATGGCTCCCTGTCAGTCGGCGTTCACGGTGCGTTGCTGTTGTTCGCCCAGCCCGCTGATGCCCAGGCGCATGGTCTGGCCGGCACGCAGGTAGACAGGCTCGGGTTTGATACCCAGGCCGACGCCTGGCGGGGTGCCGGTGGAAATCACATCCCCCGGTTGCAGGCTCATGAACTGGCTGAGGTAGCTGATGATTTTCGGGATCTGGAAGATCATCGTGCGGGTGTTGCCGTTCTGGTAGCGGTGGCCATCCACTTCCAGCCACAGGTCGAGCTGGTGCGGATCGGCGATTTCGTCGCGGGTCACCAGCCACGGGCCCAGCGGGCCGAAAGTGTCGCAGCCTTTGCCTTTGTCCCAGGTACCGCCCAGCTCCAGCTGGAACTCGCGCTCGGAGACGTCGTTGATCACGCAGTAACCGGCCACGTGTTCCATGGCCTGGTTTTCGCTGATATAGCGACCGCCTTTACCGATCACCACACCCAGCTCGACTTCCCAGTCGGTTTTGCGCGAATTGCGCGGGATTTCGACGTTGTCGTTGGGGCCGACGATGGCGCTGGTCCATTTGCTGAACACCACCGGTTCGGCGGGGATTGCGGCACCGGTTTCGGCAGCATGGTCGGCGTAGTTCAGGCCGATGCAGATAAATTTTCCGACCTGGCCGACGCAGGCGCCGATACGGGGGGAGCCCTCAACCAGTGGCAGGGTGGACGGGTCGATATCTTGCAGGCGGGCAATGCTTTCGGGGCTCAGGGTCTGGCCTGCGATATCCGCGACCACTGCCGACAAATCGCGCAGTTGGCCGTCGTTGTCGAGCAGGGCGGGACGCTCCTGGCCTTTTTCACCGTAACGCAGCAGTTTCATAAACAATCCTTTTTGGGGGAGGGGCAGGGCCCAGTGGGAGCAGGCTTGCTGCAGGAGCGGGCTTGCTGGCGATGGCATCAGCGCGATTTGCCTGATACAGCGCAGCGATCCAATCGCGAGCAAGCCCGCTCCCACAAGGTCAAAAGCTTGCGGCTAGTTACTCCAGCCGCCATCAATGATTTGTGCCGTGCCGGTGGTAAAGCCGCTGGCACTTGAGCCCAGGTACAGCGCCAACTGGGCGATTTCCTCGGCGGTGCCAATGCGGCCCATGGGCTGGCGCGCGGCAAAGGCGGCATACACCTCGTCCACGCTGCGGCCTTCGCGCTCGGCCTGTTCGCGAATACGCTGGCGCAGGGAAGGGGAGTCGACGGTGCCGGGGCAGATGGCGTTGCAGCGGATGTTCTGGCTCACAAAGTCAGCCGCTACAGAACGGGTCAGGCCAATCACCGCGCCTTTGCTGGCGCAGTAGGCAAAACGGTTGGGCACGCCTTTGACGCTGGAGGCGACCGAGGCCATGTTGATGATCGAGCCTCCGCCGCTGCCCAGCATGCCCGGCAAAAAAGCGCGGATCATGCGGTACATGGCTGTCACGTTGAGGTCCAGGGCGAAGTTCCAGTCCTTTTCTTCGCATTCCAGGATAGTGCCGCTGTGCACCACGCCCGCGCAGTTGAACAGCACATCCAGTGGGCCCAGCTGTTTGGCCAGGCGCTCGATGGCAGCAGCATCGGTGACGTCCAGAACATGTTTGTGCGCGCCCTCAAGGGCGTCGAGGGCGCCGGCATTGATATCGGCGGCGAAGACTTCGGCACCGGCGGCGAGGTATGCCTGGACGGTGGCCTGGCCAATCCCCTGCGCAGCGGCAGTGATCAGCACACGTTTGCCGGAAAGATCCATGGGTGCTCCGTTACGATGTCATTGTTTTTATAGTTGGCCCAATGGTCAGGCCATTGGGGGCGTAGCAAATGGCAAAACGACACAAGTACAAGGATAAGGTTTGCTATGATCGCTTTACGATATCCATCCAATGGTCAGGCCATTGGGCCTTTTGTAGCATGCACCTCAAGCTTCAACAAGCGTCTTTTTCAGCTCCAAGTGCTTGTCGAATGCTGTCCAAACCAGAGCTTATTTCCTGATGCCATTTCAAGTTATTGATAACCAACGGCTTTATCGGCAAATCGCTGATCAGCTACGCGCCTTGATCGACAGCGGTGAATTTCCGCCGGGCAGCCGTTTGCCAGCCGAGCGTGAACTGGCCAAGTTGCTGGGTGTAAGTCGTGCCTCGGTACGTGAGGCGATGATTGCGCTTGAAGTGATAGGTCTGGTGGATGTACGCGTCGGTAACGGGGTACTGGTCTGTGAGCCGCCGGTGCAGGCGGTGTCAGATGAACCGGTTATGGCCCAGGCTACGCGCAACCAGTGGAAAGAACTGGACCCCGAGCTGAACCTTGAAATCGACTTCAATGCCGAAATTCCACCGTTCGCGCTGTTGCAGGCCCGTCGCCTGATTGAGCCCGAAGCGGCGGCGCTGGCGGCGATCAATGCCAGTGACGAGGAGTTGGCGGGCATCCGCGAAGCTTTTGAACGCAACGTTCAGGACAACCGCGAAGGGTCCCACACCCACCCCGGCGATCGTCTGTTCCATATCCGCATTGCCCAGGCCTCGGACAACCCGGCCTATGCCCTGATGATCCAGCATCTATTGGGCCATCGTTACGGCAGCATGTTCCAGCGCCTGCAAAACCACTACACCCCACAGGATATGACCCATCGCTCGGAAGATGAGCACCGCCGTATCCTGCTGGCGCTCGAGCAGCACGATGCGCCCGCCGCACGGCAGGCAATGGCCGAGCACCTGGATGAAGTGATCCGTATATTCAGTCGCAGCGCGCGCTGACATTCAATCGCCAGTCGGGAGGGTTGGCATTAGTCCTACATTTATTGGGACTTTTCCTAGGTAAAAATCTTTCAGCATTCGAGATGATTGACCTACACCGTTTCTCGATGGTTCATCTTAATGCCTGGAAATCCCCTGCGTGTCCTGATCCTGGAAGATGACAGTTTCCAGCGTGCCGTCGCGGTAAGCATGTTTCGCTCCCTGGGTTGCCATGACGTGTTTGAGGCCAGTGACGGCAGCCAGGCGTTGACGGTTCTTCAGCAAGTGGGGCCGGTGGATATCGCCGTGTGCGATTTGCAGATGGATGGCATGGACGGCCTGGCGTTTTTGCGTCGCGTGGGCAGGACGGGGCAAGTCCGGTCGATTATTGTCAGCAGTGCGCTGTCGGCCGATTTGCGTTGTGCTGCGCATCAGCTCATTGCCCTGTTGGGGCTCGAGTTGCTTGGCGATGCCGGCAAACCGTTGTATGCCGCTGTGCTGCAACCTCTGTTACTCAAGTATCAAAGCAGTATCTGCACGCTCGGACCTGTACCGGGCAGCACGCTGTCACTGGCTTGCGAGGACGAAGTGCGTCAGGCTCTGGCCCTGCAGCAATTGCAGGCCTGGTATCAACCCAAGTTCAATCTGCAAACCGGCGATGTGACCGGAGTCGAAGTGCTTTGCCGTTGGCTGCACCCCGATAAGGGCGTGCTACCACCGGCGGTATTTATCCCGGTGCTGGAGCGCTGCGGCTTGATGGACGAGTTGCTGTTTGCCCAACTCGATCAGGCGTTGAGCCTGCAAGAGCAAGCACGGACCCGGGGTTATCCCTTGAACATGGCGTTCAACCTGCAAGCGTCGCAACTGGCTAACAGTCAGCTGACTTATACCCTAAAGGGGGTTCTGACCCGTCATGTCACGCCGGGCTCCAGGTTGACATTCGAATTGACTGAAACCGGTTTGCTGCAAGCTCCGGTCGCCAGCCTGGAGAATCTGGTGCGCCTGCGCATGATGGGCTGCCGGTTATCAATTGACGATTTTGGTGCCGGTTTTTCGTCATTGCAGCGGCTGTGCCAGTTGCCATTCACCGAAATCAAGCTGGACGGTGAATTTGTGGGCAACCTGGAGCATGAACCGCGTTGCGCCGCCGTGATCGCCAGCACCCTGGCCCTGGGTAAAGCCTTGGGTATGTCGGTGGTTATTGAAGGGATTGAAACCGAGGCACAGTCCCAGCGTTTGCTGGCCATGGGCTGTGTTGAAGGGCAGGGTTACTGGTTTGCGCGGCCCATGAGCGGGCAGGACTTGCTGTGCTGGTTGCAGCAACGTGAAGCAAGCCCTGCCTTGACCACAACTAGTTGAAGGTGTAGGGCGTCAGCGCGGTGGGGTCGATGTTCTGCTCGACTTTGACCATCGCATCCTTGAGCGGGCAGAGCAGGCCTGCGCTGGTTTTGCGGCAGTCACCGGCGCTTTGGAAATCGCTCCTGAGGGGTTTTTGCGTGTCGGTCAGTTGGGTCAGGTTACGAATCTGATCCATTGACTGGGCCTCAAAGGCGATGCGCAAAAAGTACTCGCCGGTTTTGACTTCCTTGTAACGTTCGAACTGCAACGTACCCACGGGCGGGATGTTGTTGGCGATGTAATCTCCCTGCTTCCAGCCGAAGCCGAGCATGGTGCGCAGGTAAGAGATATTGGTGTCGTGAGCCACCAGCAGCATCAGCGGTACATCGGGCGGGCTATCCGGCGCGTCTTTCTGTTCCAGCGGGGTGCCCTGCTTGAGTTCCAGGGCAATCTGGTTCATCAGCTCGGAAGCGCCGCGGCTGGCGATATAGGGGATGTCGTTGAGGTAGTCGTACTTGGCCTTGGTCAGCACCATCAGGCTGGATACCTCGGCGGCGGTGCGGCCGTTGCCGAAGGCGACCTTGTCCAGTGGCAGGCCCTGGCTATATTCCAGACGGAACACTTCGCCCATATTGGCACCTGCGCTCAGGCCCTTGATCGCGAAACGGCCCTTGGCGTTTTGTTCCAGTGTCCAGTCCTGTTTGCCATACGGGCAATCGGTGGCAGGCAGGCAGACGACCTCCCTGAGTTTTTCTTCAAAGGGTTTGTAGCGTGCCTGTGCGGCTTCGACGCTGCCGCCCAGAGCCTTGAGGATTTCAGCTTTGGCCTTGGCCGGATCGAGCGCGGCAAAGGGCATTTCATTGGCCTGGAACAGGGCATCCTGCTTGCCGTGGACATAGCCCGGTTGCAGGCCGCAGCCGGGGAACATGCCATCGAGCAAGGCCTGGGCCGTGGCCTTGGTGCGTTGCAGGGGGCTGGCGTGTACCAGCAACTGGCTGGCATCCGGGCAGCCCCGGGGGATCAGCCCGGCGTCGCGCAGCACTTCACCACGGTAGCGGCCCATTTCCACCGCGCCGGTATAGCCGTGGCCGGTCAGGTTACCGAAGGGCACCAGCCAGGTTGGCCATTTGCGCTGGGTGACCGAGGTCAGCAGTTTTTCATTGGATTCGGTAGGCGGGCGCACTCCATGGCGGCTGACCTGCACGACTTTATCCAGCACATAGCCATCGCTGCTGGGTATCTGGGCCAAGGCTGCGGGGCTGAACAGGCTGGCCAGCAACAGGCCGGTATAAAGCGGGGGCAGCGTCTTCATCGATCTTCCTTTGGGTCTTCCTGACACAGTGGGCGAAGAGTCTAGTCGGCAAATAAGACAAACGCCGAGCTCCGTAGCAGTTGCCGAAGGAAGGTTCACTGTTTTCGCGAGATTTGTGCGGTGCTCGCTTGAAATTCCGAACAGGCAGTGCGTATTTTGTAGCCATTGCCCTGCGCGGCCTGCTTAACAACAAGGATAGTGGCATGAATAGCGATGGCCAGGGTTTGCTCGCACAGCGATTGGCGGGTATTGATGAGATTGAATGCGTCACCCCCGACCTCAATGGCGTGCCCCGTGGCAAGGTGATGACTGCTGCGGGGTTTATAGAAGGGCGGCGCTTGCAGATGGCCCGTGGCGTGCTGCTGCAATGCATCATGGGTGGCTACCCGGAGTCACGCTTTTATGGCGGCGAGGACGGTGATCTTGCCTTGGTGCCAGACCTCACCCAGCTTCATCGCCTGCCCTGGAGCCAGCCAACCCGTGCCCTGGCCATTTGCGATGCCGATGAGCTCAGCGGTGAAAGCTCGCGTCTGTCGACCCGTGGCCAGTTGAAAGCGGTGATCGCCCGCTACGCGGCGCGGGGACTGGCGCCGGTGGTAGCGACCGAGCTGGAGTTCTTTGTGTTTGCGCACAACCCCGATCCGGCCCAGCCGTTCCGCCCGCCCGTGGGCCTGGACGGGCGCCGTGAAGACGGATTTTCGGCGTTCAGCATCAGCTCCAACAACGGCTTGCGGCCTTTTTTCAATGAGGTGTACCTGTGCATGGCGGCACTGGGCTTGCCCCGTGACACCTTTATGCACGAGATGGGCGTCAGCCAGTTCGAGATCAACCTGCTGCACGGTGATCCGATGCTGCTGGCCGACCAGACTTTTCTGTTCAAGCACCTGCTCAAGGAAGTTGCCCTCAAGCATGGCCTTAACGTGGTGTGCATGGCCAAGCCGCTGGCGCACACGGCCGGCAGTTCGATGCATATTCACCAGAGCGTGGTCGAGGCGGCCAGCGGGCGAAACGTGTTCAGCGACGAAGCGGGGCAGCCGACAGCCACCTTCCGCCATTTTATCGGCGGGCAGCAGGCGGGCATGGCGGACTTTACCGCGTTGTTTGCGCCGAACGTAAATTCCTATCAGCGCTTGTTCCACCCCTATGCGTCGCCGAACAACGCGTGCTGGTCCCATGACAACCGGAGTGCGGGTTTACGCATTCCAGCCAGCTCACCTGCGGCGCGGCGGGTTGAAAACCGTTTGCCGGGGGCGGACGCCAACCCCTACCTGGCAATTGCCGCCAGCCTCGCGGCAGGGTTATATGGCATCGAGCGTGGGCTTGAACCGAGTGCTGCGATCCAGGGTGAGTTCCAGGTGCCCGAGGCGCTGACATTGCCCTGCACCTTGCACGCGGCACTGGCACGCCTGGCCCGTAGTGAAATGGCGATTGAACTGTTCGGCACTGAGTTCATCGAAGGTTACGTTGCGTCCAAGACGCTGGAACTGACCAGCTTCCATGACGAAATCACGCCCTGGGAACGTCGCGTTCTTGCGGCTCAGGCTTGACCGTTTAAATCTGTGGCGCCGGGCCTGTTCCCGGTGGCAGACACAAGGAGCCGTAGGGAAAGCCAATGCACCAGATCTGGAAGTCCTTTAGAGCGTTGTATTTTGCCTCGCTGATGATGTTGATCGGTTCCGGCCTGTTGAGTACTTATCTGGCGCTGCGCCTGGCAGCGGACAATGTCGACGGCCTGTGGATCGGCGCGCTGATGGCGGCCAACTATTTTGGCCTGGTGCTGGGTGGCAAGATCGGCCACCGGCTGATTGCCAGGGTCGGGCATATTCGTGCCTACGCCACATGCGCCGGTATTGTCGGTGCGGCGGTGCTGTGCCACGGGCTGACGGACTGGCTGCCGATCTGGCTGTTGCTGCGGGTGATTGTCGGTCTGGGCATGATGTGCCAGTACATGGTCATCGAAAGCTGGCTTAACGAGCAGGCCGAGGCCAGGCAGCGCGGCGTGGTGTTCAGCCTCTACATGATCGCCTCCTATCTGGGGCTGGTGCTTGGGCAATTGATCCTGGCGGTTCACCCGCAGCTCGGTCTCGAGTTGTTGATGGTGGTGGCCTTGTGTTTTGCCTTGTGCCTGGTGCCTGTGGCCATGACCCGGCGTATTCACCCGGCGCCTTTGCACCCGGCGCCGATGGACCCGAAATTTTTTATCAAGCGTGTGCCGCAGTCGTTGATTGCGGTGATGGGCGCGGGTTTGCTGGTGGGCTCGTTTTACGGTCTGGCACCGCTCTACGCATCGCAGCAAGGGCTGTCTACCGAACTGGTTGGCTTGTATATGGGTAGCTGCATTTTTGCCGGCTTGCTGGTGCAGTGGCCGTTGGGCTGGTTGTCCGACCGTTATGACCGGCCGTTGCTGATCCGTATTTTCGCCGGCTTGCTGGCGGTGGCTGCGTTGCCATTGGCGATCTTGCCGGCGGTGCCCATGCAGGTACTGTTTATTGCCGGTTGCCTGGCGGCTTTGCTGCAATTTTGCATCTATCCGCTGGCCGTGGCCTTTGCCAACGACCATATCGAGCCGGAGCGTCGTGTGTCGCTGACGGCCATGCTGCTGGTGACTTATGGCGTGGGCGCAAGCGTGGGGCCGTTGGTGGCGGGGGTGCTGATGAAACTGTTTGGCAGCCAGATGCTCTATGGGTTTTTCAGCGTGGCAGGGTTGATCCTGGTATGGCGGATTCGCCCGAATGCGGTGACCAACCTGCACCAGGTCGATGATGCGCCGCTGCATCACGTGGCCATGCCCGACAGCATGTCCAGCTCGCCGCTGGTCGCCGCCCTTGACCCGCGGGTGGATGAGCAGGTGGTCCAGGAGCAAATGGTGCAGGAACCGATGGTGGAGGAGCAGGAGCCAGAACCGGAACCAGAGTCCAAAACATAGGCAATACCCCTGTGGGAGCGGGCTTGCTCGCGATGGCTTCAGCGCGGTTTTTCAGCCAGACCGCGCCCTGTGCATCGCAGGCAAGCCAGCGACCACTGTTTCAATAATCATCGTCTTTATCAAACTGGCGCGCCTCGCGCTGCAGTTGATAGACAAACCGCTCGACCTGGCGCTGCACCGCGCCGCTGATGTTGTGAAAGCGCATCCCGGCAAAGGTGATGTTCAGCCGCTCTTCAAAATGCAGGTAGCGCAACTCCACCGGTGTAGACATCAGGCCAAACGGCAGGTCGGCGCTGAAGCGCTCATACACCTGGCCCAGTTGCATGCCCTGGCTGATATCCCCCTCAAAACGCAATTTGCAGCCGGTTGCCGAAACGTCCAGCAACTTGCCCTTGATCGGCGCCTTGAGCTTGTCACCCGCCACTTGCACATTGACCAGATTGGCCAGCCGCAGGGCCGCACGGAACGCATTGCGGCGCTGGTGGTACACCACTTCGTGGGGCATCGCGCCGCGATAACAGCGGTGCTCATGACGGTCATCAATGGTCAGCGCCGTGGTGCACTCCCAGGCGATACGCACGCCATCATGGAAGCCCTCAACCTTGAACGGCACCCCCGCTTCAAGAAAACGCTCACCGTCACGGGGGATCATTTCGTCCAGGGCCATGGTGTTGCTCTCGCGATTAACATCCACCACATAGCTCTGGAAGCGCTGGGTGCGGTCCTGGAAAGTAATGATCAGCGGGTCATGGCTCTCTTGCAGCATCCGCAAGTTGGAGGCAATTTCCAACGGCGTGGTGAGCACCTTTGGCGGTTGCGGAGCATCTTGGGCGTCGAACACGTTTGATCAATCTCCAGACAAAATACAGCGACACGCAAAAGATGGGCATTCTGCCATCATGTTGTGTGTCTCGCTACATGCGGTGGTTGCGCGGGCTCAAGCCTGGCTGTAGGCGCGGTGCTTGTTGAGCATCGAGGTGGTGCCGCGTGCGTCATACAGAGACGGGGCTTCGCCGCCATGGAGGATGCGCAACTGGTTGGCGGTGATCGCCTGCTGGGTCTGGATCGACTGACCATTGAGCAGGTTGGCGGCCTGGCATTTCGCTAGCAGCTGGTTCAGTGCATCGCTCTGGGCGAGCAGTTGTGTTCCCACGCTGGAATGGCTGGCCAGGCTTTCGAGGCCGCTGCGGTTGGTGGCCAGGCCAAGGCTGGCGAGAATTTCGCTGCGTCTGCGGCCATGTTGCTCAAGCAAAATGATCAGCGACTGTTTGCGCGCCAGAATGTTTTCCAGCACCTGCATGTCGCGGCCTTTGAGGGCGATGGATTCGTCCTGTAACAGGCCGAGCAATTGCTCGGCAGGAGCGAGGTCATCGTTGATCAGTTGCAGTAAATTTTCGTCGTGCATGGCGGGCTCTGGGAGTTAAGCGTCCAAAAGCGCGGCACTGGCCGTTGGCCTAGCGCTGGGCTTCCATGTCAAGCAGTTTGCTGGCGATCCGGTCGCTGTCGACTTTGTAGCTGCCGTCCGCGATGGCTTGTTTAAGCTCTGCCACCCGATTTTTGTCGACTACAGGTTGGTCACGCAACGAGTCGCTGATCTTCTGCAACTGTTGAGCCTCTTGGCTGAGGTGAACAGATTCCCCGCTTGGGGCGCTGACGCCGTTTTGCTCAGGGTTTATTGCCGGGGCCGCTTGCGTGGCGCTGCCGGTTTCCTGGTTGGCGTTACTGCGTGTACTGCCGGTCAGGGGCGGGGCGCTGTTGAGACGACTGAAGTCGATGACCATAACGTTAAACCTCGGGGTATTTGGACGCTTGCCATGTTTTCGGCCATACCCGGAAAAACTTTAGGCTCGATTAATCATGGCTTCACACAGAGCTGTACTGATCTGCGTCAAATGACAGTGTAGGAAAGTCGCGAGACTGATGCCAACTTTCCTATAATGCCACTTCTACTTGCCCGGGTGCTGTCACCCTGGCGCGGATAACACGCTTGGAGTTCAGGTTTTTTACCCGTATTTGCTCGCTAAGGCCACCGTCTGACAGGGCTTCGCCGGGCATCTTGACACTTAATGTGCCGCTGCGGGCGCTGATCACCACATGATCGCCCTTGCGCACGGCTGCGGCCTGCTCCAGGTGGGTGAGGGTCAGCACCTGGTCGGTGACCATGGGCCTGAGCAATTTTTGCCCCACGGCCAGCTCGGTGGCGGTCAGGTAGCCCTGGCTGATCAGGCTGACATCGCGCTCGCGCAGGGTCACGTCGGGGTAGTCGATAACCATGCCGCGCTTGAGCGGGTGATTGACGGTGACTACGTCGCGGAACAGTTTGACCTGGGCCGGCACAAAGATGGTCCACGGCGACAGCCCTTCGCAGCGTACGCGCACGATTACCCGGCCCATGGGTTGCGCCGGGCTTTCGAGGGAAGCTGTCAAATCCTTGTCGCACTGGGCCAGGCGCAGGCGCGGGTCAAGATTGTTGACCTGGATCTGATATCGACCCTCGGTCTGGCTGGTGGCCAGGTAGTCTTCAACCGTGAATTCAAGAAAGCCCTGGGTCACGCCGATAAGCTGTTCAGGCGATGTAAACGCGTCAGCCCTGCTATAAGTGCTGAGTGCAAGCAAGGTGCCCGCCGCCAGCGCGCTCAGACCACAGCGGCGCAGACTCGGCAGGAAAGGTCGGTGGCAGGATTTTGTCGTTTTTGCGTTCATGACCGATAAAAAGCAAGCCCCGTGCCGTTTTCGGAATATGCGGGTTGAAACTTGAAGTTTTTAAGAGGAGCTGAGTATGGCCGGAGTGATGGATGCGGTTAACCAGCGCACTCAACTGGTGGGGCAAAACCGCCTGGAGCTGTTGCTGTTTCGCCTGGATGGGCCACAGCTTTACGGGATCAATGTGTTCAAGGTCCGCGAGGTGCTGCAATGCCCCAAGCTGACCCTGATCCCCAAGTCCCACCCCGTGGTATGCGGTGTGGCGAGCATTCGCGGCGCGACCATACCGATTCTCGACCTGGCGATGGCCACCGGCGCGGGAGCCTTGAAGGATCAAAGTAACCCGTTTGTGATCATCACCGAGTACAACACCAAGACCCAGGGCTTTCTGGTGCGTTCAGTGGAACGTATCGTCAATATGAACTGGGAAGACATTCATCCGCCGCCCAAGGGCACCGGTCACGACCATTACCTGACGGCCGTGACCCGTATGGACGAGCAACTGGTCGAAATCATCGACGTGGAAAAGGTGCTGGCAGAAGTCTCGCCATCGTCTGAAACCATCAGCCAGGGCGTGGTGGATGTTGAAACCCAAAGCAAGGCGCTGTCATTGCGGGTGCTGACCGTTGACGATTCGTCGGTGGCGCGCAAGCAGGTTGCCCGTTGCCTGCAATCGGTGGGTGTTGAAGTGGTGTCGTTGAACGACGGGCGCCAGGCGCTCGACTACCTGCGCAAGCTGGTGGACGAGGGCAAGAACCCGTCTGAAGAGTTTCTGATGATGATCTCGGATATCGAGATGCCGGAAATGGACGGCTACACCCTGACAGCTGAAATCCGCAACGACCCGCGGATGCAAAACTTGCACATCATTCTGCATACTTCGTTGTCCGGGGTATTCAATCAGGCGATGGTCAAAAAAGTCGGTGCCGATGACTTTTTGGCCAAGTTCCGCCCTGATGACCTGGCAACCCGGGTAGTTGACCGGATCAAAGCAGCAGACCACAGCTAGGGGCGCAGCCCTTGGCGGTCAAAACGATTTAAGAGGCAGGATCATTTGTCGACGGCTAATTTGGATTTTGAACAGTTCCGGGTATTCCTGGAAAAAGCCTGTGGCATTTTGCTGGGTGAGAACAAGCAGTACCTCGTCTCCAGCCGCCTCAACAAATTGATGGAGCAGCAGGGCATCAAGTCGTTGGGCGAGCTGATTCAACGCATCCAGGCTCAGCCGCGCAGCGGGTTGCGCGAGCAGGTGGTCGATGCCATGACCACCAACGAAACCCTGTGGTTTCGCGATACCTATCCCTTTGAAGTGCTGAAAAACAAGGTGTTGCCGGAGCAAATCAAGGCCAGCCCCGGCCAGCGCCTGCGTATCTGGTCGGCGGCCTGCTCTTCGGGGCAGGAGCCGTTCTCGCTGTCGATGGCGATTGACGAATTCGAGCGCAGCAACCTTGGGCAGCTCAAAGCCGGCGTGCAGATTTTTGCCACCGATCTGTCAGCGCAGATGCTCAACACCTGCCGCACCGGCGAATACGACAACCTGGCCATTGGCCGGGGCCTGTCACCGGAGCGCCTGCAACGTTATTTCGATCCCAAGGGACCGGGGCGTTGGGTGATCAAGGCGCCGATCAAAAACCGCGTGGAGTTTCGCCCGTTCAACCTGCTGGACAGCTACGCCAGCTTCGGCAAGTTCGACATCGTGTTTTGCCGCAACGTGCTGATCTACTTCTCGGCCGAAGTGAAAAAAGACATCCTGCTGCGCATTCACAGCACTTTGAAGCCGGGCGGTTATTTGTTCCTGGGCGCTTCTGAAGCGCTAAACGGGTTGCCGGACCATTACCAGATGGTCCAATGCAGTCCGGGGATCATTTACCAGGCGAAATAGGCTGGGAAAACCCCGTAGATACTCTGTTGCCGGTCAAGCCCTATTGTGGGAGCGAGCCTGCTCGCGAACGACCTTCGCGAGCAGGCTCGCTCCCACAGTTGCAGTGTTCCTGTAGCTGCCGTAGGAACGAGGCTGCGTTCGGCTGCGAAGCAGTCGCAAAATCAGGGGCTGCGGTGTAACAGTCAAACCCGGCTACCAGGGTTTTTACGACGACTTCGTCGCCGAACGCAGCCTGGTTCCTTCGGCAACTGCTACGACGAATCCAAAGCAAAGCGGCAGAAAACCGGCAGTCAGCGGTCAAGCATTGCCGCTTTTTTGCCATTGCCATCTCCCACCTCCCGGCAAACCCTTGTGTTACGGGGCTGTAAAAACTGGCACGGGGTTTGCTCTATCCCTGTCATGTAAAACCTGAACCACACTCTCAGGTCAGCCCACAAAGGTTTTTCGAGATGAGCATCAGCTTCGATAAAGCGCTTGGTATCCATGAACAGGCCCTGGGCTTTCGTGCCCAGCGCGCTGAAGTACTGGCCAACAACATCGCCAACGCCGATACCCCGAACTACAAGGCTCGGGATCTGGATTTCGCCTCTGTGCTCGCCGCCCAGAACGACAAAAACCAGAACGGCACATTTGCGTTGAACAAGACCAACACCCGCCATATCGAAGCCCAGGGCCTGAGCAGCGGCGACGAGTCGCTGCTGTACCGCACGCCGATGCAGCCGTCGATCGATCAGAACACCGTGGACGCTCAGCTTGAGCAGTCGAACTATGCAGAGAATGCGGTCAACTTCCAGGCCAGCTTCACCCTGCTCAACAGCAAATTCAAAGGGCTGATGTCGGCCCTGCGCGGGGAGTGATCCATGTCTCTATCCAGTGTCTTCAATATTGCCGGTAGCGGCATGAGCGCCCAGACCACGCGCCTTAACACCGTGGCCAGCAACATCGCCAACGCCGACACCGTATCGTCGAGCATCGACCAGACCTACCGCGCCCGCCACCCGGTGTTTGCCACCATGTTTCAAGGCGCGCAAGGCAGCAGCGGCGATTCGCTGTTCCAGAACCAGGACGCCGCCGGCCAGGGCGTGCAGGTACTGGGCGTGGTTGAAGACCAGAGCGAGTTGCAGGCCCGCTATGAACCTAATCATCCTTCTGCCGACGCCAAGGGCTACGTGTATTACCCCAACGTCAACGTGGTTGAAGAAATGGCCGACATGATTTCCGCCAGTCGTTCGTTCCAGACCAACGCCGAGCTGATGAATACCGCCAAAACCATGATGCAGAAGGTCCTGACCCTCGGTCAGTGATAAGGGGCGACGCAAATGAGTGTGACCGATTCCACCAGCGGCTTGACCCTTAACCAGGTACTCGCCAACTCCGCCCAGGCCAAGACCACTGACACCAGCCTGGCGGCGGCCTCCAAGGCGGTATCCGGCAACACGGCGCTGGGCAAGGATGCGTTCCTGCAACTGCTGGTCACCCAGCTGAAAAACCAGAACCCGCTGGACCCGCAGGACAACACGGCGTTCGTTGCGCAACTGGCGCAGTTCAGCAGCCTGGAAGGCATCACCACGCTCAACGATACGGTCAATTCGATCTCCGGCAACTTCCAGTCTTCGCAGGCGTTGCAGGCCTCGTCGCTGGTGGGGCGTTCGGTGATCGTGCAGACCGGCGAAGCCTATGTGGATCCGGCCAGCGACAAGCCTTTCAACGGCACCGTGGTGGTCAAGGATGCTGACTCCAAACCCGTTATCACCATCACCAATGCCGACGGTGAGGTGGTTCGCACCATCGACATGGGCACCCAGAAAGCCGGCAACGCGGAGTTCACCTGGGATGGCAAGGACGACGAGGGTGTGCTGCTGGAAAAGGGCTCCTACACCTTCACCGCATCCAGCAAAACCGACGCCGGTACCACGGCGCTCACCACCTATCTGCCCGCCACGGTCAACAGCGTGACCCTGAGCAAGACCGGCGGTGAAATCATGCTCAACCTCGCAGGCCTGGGCAGCATTGGCATGTCCAAAGTCCAGACCATTGGCTTGTAAGCCGACTCATACGCCTCAAGGAGAGAAACATGTCATTCAATATCGGCCTTAGCGGCCTCTATGCGGCGAACAAGCAGCTGGACGTGACCGGCAACAACATCGCCAACTCTGCGACCACCGGCTTCAAGGCCTCGCGTGCGGAATTCGCCGATATCTACTCGGCCAGCAAGCTGGGTACCGGCAGCAAGACCATCGGCAGTGGCGTGAACCTGGCAGCGGTCTCGCAAAACTTTGGTCAAGGTGCGGTTAACAACACCGGCAACCTGCTGGATATGGGCATCCAGGGCAGCGGCTTTTTCGTGCTCAGTGACAACGGCTCCCTGAGCTATACCCGCGCCGGTACGTTCAAGGCCGACAAAGACGGCTTTGTCACCAGCTCTGATGGCACTGCGCGCTTGCAGGGCTATGGCGTGGATGCCAATGGCAATATCGTTAATGGCGTATTGACTGACCTGCGCATCGATACTTCCAACCTGGCGCCCAAGGCGACGGGCTCGGTGGACTCGACGATCAACCTCAACTCCAACGCTGCGGTGATTGATCAGACCGCCAACCCGTTCGACCCGAGCAAAGCCGAATCCTATACGAAAAGCTTCAGTACTACGGTCTACGATACCCAGGGCAATCCACACCCGATGGACCAGTACATGGTCAAGACCGGTGCCAATACCTGGAAGGCCTACACCCTGATTGACGGTCGCAACCCCGATGGCAGCGCAGTGAGCGGAGACGGCGCGAAGGCGCCGGTGGCTTCGATCATGCAATTCGACTCAGCCGGCGGGCTGACCAGTGTGACGACGCCCAACCCGGTGGCCGGCGAACCCGATATCGTCAGCAACACCCTGACCGTCAGCACCTGGATGCCGGGCGCCATGGTCAATGGCAAGTGGGCGTCCAACGGCGCGGCAGCCAAGGACACCGGGATTGCCATCGACATGGCCAAAACCACTCAGTACAACACCGACACCTCGCGTAACCCGCCGACCCAGGACGGCTACGCTACCGGCCAGATCAACAACCTGACCATCGACGGTTCGGGTGTGATGTTCGCCAACTTCAGCAACAACCAGAGCCGTGCCATTGGCCAGATTTCCCTGGCCAGCTTTACCAATGAGCAGGGTCTGCAACCAGTGGGCGGCACGGCCTGGAAGGAGACCTACGCCTCGGGCGTGGCGGGCTACGACGCACCCAAGGTCGGCAGCCTGGGCGCCATCCAGTCCAACTCGCTGGAAGACTCCAACGTAAACCTGACCAGTGAGCTGGTGGACCTGATCAAGGCCCAGAGCAACTACCAGGCCAACGCCAAAACCATCTCGACCCAAAGCACCATCATGCAGACCATCATTCAGATGACGTGATAGCGCTGCGATCATGATCCTGCGGGCATCGGGTGCGTGAACAATATATAACCTGCGGGAGCTGGTTTGCCTGCGATGCAGACGCTGCGGCATGTCAGGCAAACCGGGCTGATGCCATCGCGAGCAAGCCCGCTCCCACCATGTTCGTCGCGGGTCTCAGCTGAACTCCACCTGCTCCGGTACCCGCGTCATCAGCACCTTGCCAGCGCGGATCGATACCCGCGCCTTGGCCTGGCGGCGCACCGCTTCGTAATCACTGTCGGCATCCAGCACCACCAGGTTCGCCGGGCGACCCACTGCAATGCCGTATCCCTCACCCAGATTCAGCGTCCGTGCACTGTTGTCGGTGACCAGGTCCAGGCTGCGCGCCAGGTCTTCAAAACCCATCATGTGGCAGATATGCAGCCCTGCATCCAGCACCCGCAAAATATTGCCATTACCCAGCGGATACCACGGGTCCTTGATTGAGTCCTGACCAAAGCACACGTTCATGCCGGCACGGTCGATTTCGGCCACCCGGGTCACGCCACGGCGTTTCGGGAAGGTATCAAAACGACCCTGCAAATGGATGCTTTCGGTCGGGCACGAGACAAAGTTGATCTTTGATGCCTTGAGCAAACGGAACAGTTTGGAGCAGTAGGCATTGTCATACGAACCCATCGCTGTGGTGTGACTGGCGGTCACCCGGCTGCCCATGCCGCGTACCCGGGCCTCTTCGGCCAGCACTTCAAGAAAACGCGAGTGGGGGTCGTCGGTTTCGTCGCAATGCACGTCCACCAGGCACCCCGTGCGCTCGGCCAGATCCATCAGGAACTTGATCGAACTGACTCCCTGCTCGCGGGTGTTTTCAAAGTGCGGGATGCCACCCACCACATCGGCGCCCAGCTCCACGGCCAGGGTCATCAGCTCACGGCCACCGGCATAGGACTCGATGCCTTCCTGAGGGAATGCCACGATTTGCAGGTCGATCAGGTGGCGGGTTTCATCGCGCACTTCAATCATCGCCCGCAAGGCAGCTAGGGTTGGATCGGTGACGTCGACATGGGTGCGCACATGCTGGATGCCGTGTTCGGCCAGCATGCGGACAGTGGCGTGGGCACGCTGCTTGGTGTCTTCATGGGTGATGGTTTCCTTGCGCTGCGCCCAGCGTTCGATGCCTTCGAACAGGGTGCCGCTGAGGTTCCACTCGGGCTGGCCGGCGGTCAGGGCCGCGTCCAGATGGATATGCGGTTCTACAAAAGGCGCAATCAGCAACTGACCGCGGGCGTCGATATCGCCGGCTTGCGCCGGCACGCTGCCTGCCTGCAGGGTGATGGCACTGATCAGCGCACCTTCACAGGTGACCGTGTGCAGACCCGAGGTTTTACGCAGTGTGGCATTGATGATCTTCATGGTCGTTCCTGTCGTTGAGCTTCGGACATGCGCCACACCAGCAGGGCCACCGAAGCATTCATTCTGAATAAGGGATCATCGAGCGACTGGGCGCTGTTTTGCTCGATGCGTTGCATGCGTTGATTGATGGTATTTCGATGGATGCTCAGGCGTTGCGCGGCCTTGAGTGCGTTACCGTTCTCCTGGAGCAGGGCATCCAGGGTATCGATCAAGGTATGGGGTTGCTTGCGGTTGGGTTCGATCAGCGGCCCCAGGGTTTGCTGTACGAAAGCCTCGATCACCGAGCGTTCGCCCACGGCCTGCAGCAGACGCAACACGCCCAGTTCGCTGAAATCGCAGAGGCCGGTGGCCGGGCGCAGGTTTTCTGCAACATCCAGCGCCTGGCGTGCCTCGTTGAGGGCCCGGTGATAATGGGCGCAATCCTCGACCTTGCCTGCCAGCCCCATAAACAGCGCCAGATTACCGATGATGGCCTGCAAGTCTCGATACAGGCTCGCCAGTTCTGTGCGCAGGTTGTTGTCTTCAGCGAGCAACAGGATGAACAGATCACCCTGCACGATCACCGGCAACGCGCGGGGCAGGGCACGGCTCCACACGTCGAGGTGATCCTGTACGGTCTGGCGGGTGTGTTGCAACAGGCGTTCTGCCTCCTCGGGTGCGTGACTGGCAAACAGTACACTGACTGCTGACAAGCGTAGCGCAACCAGGCGGCACGGTTGGTCCAGCGCCAGCTGCAAGTGCGTTGCGCGCTGGCGGAGGGTGGCCAGGCTGGGGTAATCGCCACTGAGCAGTTGCGCCAGAATGTCGTGGCGCGAGCGTTTGGTCTGGGCCATTTGTACCAGTGCAGTACCAATCAAATGGGTGACGATGACCATTCTCAGCAAGTACGGTTGCTCGATCAGGGGCACGCCGCGGGCTTCGGCCAGTGCAATCACCGATGGGGGAATGCTGTGGATGAAGGTCTCGCCGGTCAGGACCACCAGTCCGGCAATCGCACAGTCACTGCCTTCGTCGATCAGGCGCAGCAAGTTGGCCTCGTCACGGGGGTGGTTGATCCCGGTGACAAACACCAGCTCACCGCCCATGACCCAGCCGGCGATGCCTTCGTTCTCGGCCACATAGGACCAGCGCACGCTGCGCTGGCGGTTGCGTGCGCCGGCCCGCAGGGTCATCTCTTCGAGGCCGGGCAGGGCCAGGATCTCTTCAACGGTCAGGCTCAAAGGGGCTCCTGGACGGTGGGCAGCACCGCCGGTTGACGGCTGAGTTTCAGCAGCACGATATAGACGATGGCCGATGCGCCAATGCCTACCAGAGGCGCAATCCATGGCGACAAATAGGCCAGCAAGGCGCCCACGGCATAGGCGGTCAGCCCTGCCAGGTTGTAGCGAGGTAACTGGACGCTGGCCAGGGCCGGGTATTTGCCGCGATGGCGAAACCAGAAGTCGGCCATGATCACGCCGCCAATGGGCGGGATGACCGAACCCAGCAGCACCAGAAACGGAATCAGCATTTCATACATGCCGCCCATCGCCAGCAGCACGCCCACGGCGGCGGCGAGCAGGGTCATGGTGCGCCGGCGTTCGCTGCGCACCAGATGGCAGGTGGCAGCGGCCACGTTGTAGATGGTCGGGCCCTGGATCGTCCACAGGTTCAGGCACAGCATGACTACGGCGGCAAACGACAGGCCTTGCAGCATCATCACTTCGACGATGTCGGCCTGTTGATAAACCATGGCGCACCAGGCGCCGGCCACGATCATCAGGCCATTGCCCAGCAGAAAGCTGACCACGCTGGCGGTCACGGCGATGCGTCCGCTGCGCGACAGCCGCGTCCAGTTGGTGGCCTGGGTGGCACCGCTGGCGAAGGTGCCAAAGACCATGGTAATGGCTGCCGAGACGGTCATGGTCTGCTGCGGGATCACCGCTGCCAGCCCGGAAAACCCGCCGACATGCTGCGTGGCGATATACATGGAGACGATCAGCAGGACAAACATCAGCGGCACCGAAACCCGCGACAGCACATCCAGGCCTTTGTAGCCGATGATCGCCGTGATGCTGAAGCCCATGCCGAAAAACACCATCAAGGGCAGGGTGAAGCCTTCGGCCAGGCCGAGCATCTTCACCAGCACGATGGCCACGGTTGCCGTGCCCCAGGCGTACCAGCCGAGTTCGGCAAAACCGAGCAGGAAGTCCGAGAGGCGGCTACCGGCCTCACCAAAGCACAAGCGTCCCATCAGCACCGTGTTCAGGCCGCTGCGCGAAGCGATCAGGGCCAGGGCGGCAGCATACAGCGCCAGCAGGGTATTGCCGATGGCCGCAATCCACAGCATATCGACAAAGTTGAAGGCCATGCCCAGCTTGCCACCGGCGAACATGGTGCCGGTAAAGAAGGTAAAGCTGAACAGCACCATCGAAATCGACAACAGCCCCTTGCGGGCTGAACGCGGGGCTTCGCTCAAAGGAAAATCGCCGGGTGAACTCATGGTGCAGGTCTCCGCCTCGAATGGGTGCGCCGATATCGGTAGCACACAGGAGCCAGAGCAATAAGCGGGCCTGTTTTGTCAGGGCGGGTAAACCGGAGAAAAGCGGGCACACGGCATATGGGCGGGTGTGCAGAGTGCCTATTGGCGAGCGAATATCAGGCTGAAGAATGTGCAGAGTGATTCATTTTGTGGCGCGGGCGCACTGTTTCGGGGTGATGGTTACACGTTCTGTGGGAGCGGGCTTGCTCGCGACGGGATCGCTGCGGTGTAACAGGACAATCGCGGGCAAGCCCGCTCCCACAGTGCCCAACAGTTAGAACGCAATGCTATCGCTGCGGATCCGCGAATCGAGGTTTATTGCCCCTGTCTTTCAGCCATGGCCTGGGCGAAAGCGCCGGGCTCCAGTACCAGGGAAAGGCGCTGGTCCATCAGGTCCGTCTGGTTACCTTCGATCAGGGTGTTAAGTACACGTTGATTGATCTGTGAAAGTTGGCTATCGAGAAATTTCGCCGTGTCGGCCGAGAACTCCCGGTGCTCGATGCCATTGATTTTTTCCATGTTGTAAATGGCCAGGGCCGGCAGCAACGATGTTTCTACATAGTTGTACTCGTGGGTATCCCTCAGGTGCCGGGTTTCGTCGGGGGTTAACGGCTGGTTGTTCTGTTGCCTGGCGTTGAGGAACGTACTCAGGTTGTCCTGCAAGTCCAGCACCTGAAGTTGCGCGATGCGCAGGTCAATGGACGCCTTGAAGGCCTCGACACTTTCAAAGTGCAGTGAAGGCAAGCTGGTGAACGCTTCTTTGTAATAAGCAATGGACGTATCTGTCGTCGGCACGCCCGTGTGGGCCAGGGTCAATGTAGTCCCCATATAGGCAGGGGCTGTATCAACACTGTGCGGCAGGGCAATCGGGAAATGATTGATGTCACCCTTGGCATAAATTTCATTTTTGAAGGGAACCATCACGGCTTCGTTTACAAGCGTTGCCCCCCTGGCGCCCTGGGTTGTTTGCGCACTCGATGCGCCAAGCACGTATTTGTTGAATTTGTCTTTGGGGTCATGGGGCTGCGAGACACTGCGTTCTTCGTAATTGACGTTGTTGTAACCACCAGTAAGCACATTGCTGGCCAGCGTCCAGCGATGACGGTGGGGGATGTCTTCGCCTCCAAGCCCTGTGCCGCGCACACTGTAATTGTGGAGTCTTAAATTCCAGTTTCTGCCTGTCTCCTTGTCCCCGGACATCAAATAAATCTTGTCGAAAAGTTGAGTCCGAGCAGAGTCTTTTTTGCTCTCCTGCAGTGCGCTTTCATCCTCTTTCAAGTGTCGCAGTATGCCAATCAAATCTTTTTTGGTAATGAAGTCGATATCACCGGTTACTCCGGCCTTGCCGGCAAATCCCATTTCCTTACCTTGATCGAATGACAGATAGCGCCGGGATATTTCCTGGTGGACACGATCGTATATTTCTTTGGGTGTACAGCAAGGTGGGGCGGCGGGAATGGCGCCGGCGCTGATGTGTGAAGTCCCCCGGGCAACGCTGTCCGTGGGGGTAAACCTGAAGGGTGAAATCGAGCTGAGATCTTTCATGTGTTTTCGTTCGTTCGATCGAATGGTGGTCATCCTTCGTGGGAAACAACATGTGAACGGTCAAGCAACACACTCCGGGAGCAGGGAGGGTATCGGCGACCGTGCAGTCCATTACATGTCTCGCAGTCTGTGGCCCGGGCTGCAGGGCGGGTTCCACAACGTGCAAGCGAACTGTTACCGGGGGTTAACAGGTACAAAGATCGCAAGTGTTATTGATAAGGCATCATGTCTTTATTGCCGTGAAAGTGTTTATTGGATGTGAGTATGTATTCGGTTCAGTACGCTAATAATTAAGAGGGCTGTTCGTCTTTCCTTGTTATTTTCTTACACTTTGATATTTGTTTTGTTTTTAGTTCAAGGGCAAAGTTTGCGGCCCAATGGCCTGTTGCGTCGCCAGGTTTGCTACTGGTTTGCGAGCCTGTGCGTGCCTTCTCCATGCCCCATCTATCCAAGTGCACTATTAATGAGGTGAGCATCATGTTTATTTCCAGGTCAGGTACATCGCTCGATGCGGTATATGGCATCGACAGTCAAGGTAAGCCAGATGCCGTTGCTCAAAGCAGTCCCCATGGTGTTGCCCTGACGGATGTACAAAGACAGATGATCACCAACAGCAAGTTTTTTGAAGCGGGCGCCAGCATGGCCTTGTTGAACCAGCCAGGCAGGATAGGTGAAGTGTTCGACCAGCACGCCGCACAACTGGCAACGGTGTTGCGTCAGGGGTTGAGCGAGCAAAGCGTGGCGGGTGGGCTTGCCGTCCATTACAAGGGACGGGAGCAGCCGTTGCGCGATGTTCTGCAGGCCACCATCGAGCCTTTGGCAGCACAGTCCGACCAGATTGGTCGGCAGATGAAACCCGGGCAGGCGCTGCAACCGTGGTTGATCAACACGCTGCAGACTCCTCTGGCCGGATGTACAGAAGGGTTCGACAAGCAAAACCATGTTGACCTGCTGACTAAAATCCGTGCGTCGAGCGCTTTTGGCAGCACGATGTGCCAGTTGATGGCCCCCGTAGAAGACGAGAGTCAACCCGGGCTCTATGCGCAGCACAAACAAGCCAATACCGCGGCTTGCGTGGCCTTGCTGCGTGAGGCTGGTCTTGATGCGCAGGCAGATCAGTTCGCTGATCGTTTCAAGGAGTTTTCAAGCAAGACGCGTACGCCGGCCTTTGACAATCCGCTCAGTCGTGCCCGCAGTGAACGGATGCCTATGGTGGAAGTCGGCGGGGAGTTGCGGCCGGTGAAGGGAGTTTATGAAGATGCGGCCAAGCTCAAGATGGGGTTTGGGCTGGTGGTACAGAACACGGTCGACCCGCACAGCACTGAGCAGGCCGCCTTGCGCAAAGCGCTGGGTGATCGCAATCAGAATCTCAATGCAATTCCCCGTCAAGGTGCGCCGATTGCAGACCTGACCCGGCCTTTCACCATGTCAGAGGCTGAAATGGAGAACGTGCCGCCAGCCTATTCCCAGCAAGGCCTGACCGGCATGCTGGAGCATTTTTCAATGCTGCATGGCGTGGGTATCAATCGCTGGCAGCCCTTTGGCACATTCGCAATGGAGTCCAACCTCAAGGGTCTGCCATCTGCGGGGGCGCAATCCGGCAGTACCTGTGACGTGCTGCTGGCGCTCAACACGTTGAACCCGGATAGAATCTATGGCAATGAACACATGGTGCTGGCGGCCGGGCTGGGTATTGCCGCCTTCATGAACTTTGGCGGCTACCATACCTTTGCCGAAACATTCCCGATTGCAGAGGCCGTTGCGGCTAATCGCCCCTATGTCCCCACCAACCTGGCGGCTACCAATCAGATGGACTTGTATCAACGCATCGAGACAGCAGCGCAAACGGCCAGCCCGCAAGGTGCAAAACAGCTTGGGCAATTCCGTCGCAGTCATGCTCAAGTGCTTGAGGGGTTACGTCACAATCAGCCGGATGGGCAGCAAGCCTTGGGTGCTGGCGTTGATTTCTACGCCACTGCGCAGCAGATAGCCGATTGGCGCAAATGACCGCGTAACTCCCCACCCCTCCAAAAAACAAAACCCCCGTCAAACCCACCTGTTGCCAGGGTTTAACGGGGGTTTTGGGTCAGGCGGTTTGACCCGCCTGCCAGCTCAGCTTATTGGCAAGCTTCGCAATCCGGCGCGTGCTTTTGGACTCATATGTGGTATCCGGTTTATAGAGAGTCTTTAATTTTTTTGCTAGCACCGATAATTAATAGAACAGTCGTCACTGCAATAGCTTGGTATTCGAACATGTTTCGTAGCTCTTCATGTGAAGTGAACTGTGTACTTAATATGAAAATAAGTACGCCGAAACATCCGGTTAAAGTGTTTAAGGTTGCGTAGGCTCTCCCGTGTAGTGTCGGATCAGTAATTCTTTGTGCATGGCTGAGACTTACAATGGATGTTTGGCATCCCAGGCCAATTCCAATATATGAAAAAAAGGCCAGAAGGAAAGCTTCAGATTGAGCGAAGATGAATAGTGATAACGCTAGGGTGGTCAGGCCCAATAGGGTGATTTTCAAAGTGCCGAGTCGTTGGGTGAGTTTTACTATAATCAGTCCGCCAATGATTGCTCCAATAGAATAGGCGGCGTCAATCTGTCCATATGCATTTGCATTCAGATTGAGAGGTCCTTTTACGAAGGGGGCAAGTAATGCATTTGACATATATAGTATGTTTGTGTTTAGCAGTATCAGCAGATAGTATCCGATGAGGCGGGGTTGCTGGGTGATATATTGAAAGCCTTCAAGTATGGATCTCAGGTGAGCGACCAAATGGTTTAGCGTGCTTATCTTGGTGATCGCACTCGCACACGGCGAGTGAAGCGCCTTTGCCATATAAGCAATGCAGCAGCTGGATGCCCAGAAAATAGTACTGGCGATAGCGATAGTAAAGGTCGGCCCAAGAGTTACGAATAACATGCCGGAGCCTGTTGCTCCAATTATGACACCTGCCTGCCCACTGGTAACAGAAAGTGCATTGAGTTTGAAGTTTTTTTCATGAGTTGCGAACGTTGCCAAAATGACACGCCAAGACAATAGTTGTATTTCTGCGCAAATGGACATTAAGAAGCTGACGGAGTAAGCGAATGCAGGGGATGCTCGATCCATGACAAATAACGATGCATATACCAGTAGTGTCAGGCAGCGCGTGCATTCAGAATATAGCACAAGCTTTATAGCTGGATATTTGTCAGCCATACTTCCGATTATCATTGAAAGAAATAGGCTGGGCAGTGTTGCAATCAACAAGCTTATTGCCGCACTTGTGGCGTACCCTGTTAAGTCAATCACAATCCAAGTATTTATAAAAAAAAATATACCGGTTCCAGCCCTCGAGAAAAATATAACAGTGGCATATGCGGGGACTGATATTTGACTCATTACTCAGTGCGCCTTTAATCGTCAGGCGCTATGCGCCTGAGTAATGTAACGGAAGCCTGTCTCGTGTACGTCAATATCCAGCGTTATTGGATGGAATGTATTCAGATAATCGGATGACTCAAATAAGTGATTCGGTTGGTGAGGGCGCTCCATCAAAAAGCTCAGTTCGTTCATGTCAGATGACCATTGAGCGCCGTTAAAAAACTCGAACCCTTCAAAGTGTGCTTTATACAAGAATTTTTTCCCGTAACATGTGCCCATGTAAAGGTAGTTGCAGTCACGGTTGTGAAAGTAATTAATTGTTGCGGTCAGCATGAACGTGCCTAGCGATTTTTTTGGTTCGGTAATGTCATAGAAGGCAAAGTTATAGTGTGCTATTTTAGGAGCTGTGTTAATTGTTACTAGGCCGACAGTTTTCTCTTTCCTGGTGAAGTGCATGATGTGCGTCGCATTTTCCGGATTGATGATTCGGTTAAGTCGCTGTTCATTAATCACTCCTTCCCCAAATCGCTGTTCCGCACACTGTAGGCATAATTCACGGATGCTCTTGTCGATAACGAAATCGCTGATATTAATAAGCGTCATTTCTATATCTTGACAGGCTTTGAGCGTTCGTCGAGCTCTATAGGTAAGTTCAAATCTTTTCAGGGTAATTCTTGTGCTTCGGGTTAAATAGAATCTCGGTTTGCGTGAAGGTAAAAAGCCGCGGTCATAGAGTTCAACGATTTCTTCCTGTGATTCAGGTATGGCCCAAACAGCGTAAGGAAATGTATAGTTTTTGTAGTCAGGGTTTGACTCCGAAAATATAATTCTCATAAGTTATTTCACGCCTGTTAGGATCATTCTTTCGCTGTCAACGCTAAAAGGTTGTCCCTTATTATTATAGCCCTCTATATTTTTAAATCCTGCGTGTAGCATCCACTCCTTGATTTCTGTGAATGTCAATAGTCGGATATTGTAAGGTGTTTCACTCAGTTCTCCATCTTTAATAAGTTGGCGTCTAACATGAAGTATTCCTTGAGCAGGGTTGTAGTCGAAGTGGTCGATCATAAAGTTCCCTTCTCTTTCTAGAACACTTGAGGTGGGAAGGTATTTAAGGCAGCGATCACGATTAATATGATCAATCAAAAAACGGCCTCCTTTCTTCAATGAATCGTAAATTTTGCTTAATTGCAATTTGCAAATTTCGTCATTAGAGTATCCAAAAGATGTGTACCAACTAAGCGCACAGTCGAATTTTTCCCTCCAGAGCGTGTCAAGGAAGTTTTTGTTTTTGTAGCAAATATCAAGGTTGCTTTTACGGGCGTTAAGGATAGCCAAGTCAAGTGCGTTCTGGCTCCAGTCAATGCCCGTTACACGATAGCCCCTGTGAGCAAGCTCATTGGAAATTCGACCATGGCCGCAGCCGATATCCAGTACGTGGTCACCTTTTTCAAGGCTGCAAAGATGTTCAATAAGAGTGCATTCTTTCTTCGTCCTCTCATGGGTAAGATAATTTTCTGAAAAATAAATATAAAGATAATCAAACGTATTTTTCATTATGAATTCCAGTCAACGTCTTATGTAATCCATCTTAAAATGCTGTTCAAAGCCAGATGTCTACTGTGTGGGTATTCACTGAAGTGTGTTTCTAGATCGTGGCCAGCTTGACGAATACAATGGTGCTCAGCAGCGAGGCAATTTTGTGCGTATTCAATCAGTTTGCAAGGGATTTCAGCGGGAATGATCATGTCTTTTTCTGCAGAAATAATAAGCAGTTTCCCCTTGAAGTGTTGGATGATGGAAAAGCATTTGCTGTGTTCCCAACTTCGGTATTGGCGTATGCAGGATGAAAATGAGGGGCCAAATTTTAAGGTTTCAGCCTTTTCTGAATAAATCGCGGGTATCGCCAGCCCTAGGCGAGCAACCGAGATCTGTGAAGCTATATGGAGTGCATTATGCGCCCCCATGCTGAAGCCCATTATATTAAGACCTTCCTGTAGGTCGAGTTTGTGGATCACAGCTAATGCTTGCTCGGTTCTTCTTTCCAAGCTGGAATGTTGCAAGTTTCCGCCGGTGTGCCCATGCCCAAGAAAATCAAATGCAATCGTTTCGACGCTATGAGAGTTTAAGTATGTTTGAAGACTGTAAAAACCTTTGCTGCTGGATGTGCCAGCACCGTGCATAAGCAAGACTGTTCTCTTAGGGGAGTTGCAGTGCCAGCGTTGTCCTCGTAAGTGTGCCGTTCCGCAGCGCACCATAAAGTCTTCGATTAGCCGTTTCATATCCTATCCTAATCATCGTCGAGTATTGGCCCGGTAGAGATTTGTAGGGGCGATATTTGTTTTTATAGACGTTGGCTGATAGATTTACATCTACAAGATTTGGTAGTTGTGAGTGGCACGGGTTGTGCTTGAGGTTGAAATCTCAACTAAATCAAATTGTTAACTTTGCTTTGTCTAGGTAGCTAGCCATGCACCTACTATTGAATACATAGACCCTGTGTTGCCATAAAGGTGTGTGCTATTACTTTTAAGTGAGGTTCAAATGTCTTTTTTTGCTGATAATTTGAATGCTCTACCCGGGCTGGAACACGCATTCGGCTCGGCCAGCAATTTCCATAAACCCACAAACTTATTTTGTTGTGCTCAGAAGCATGGTGCAAACGTCATTCAAGTGGGCGATGCAGATGAGTCTGGTGCCATCGCTGGGGACGCGATTTTCACACGTACAACCCGTCCCATAGGAATCGTGACAGCAGACTGTCTACCTATTCTTGTAGGTTCAAAAAAAGATAAGTTCGTTGCTGCCATTCATGGCGGCTGGCAAGGATTAGCGGCAGGTATAATCGAAAATTCCTTTCTTGCGTTCATACGAGAAAATATCTCGTTAGAACATTTGCAAGTTGCAATAGGTCCTGCCATACATTCATGTTGCTATGAGGTTGGAAAGGAGCTTGTTGATACAATTGAACAGGCGCATGGACATCTTTGGCGGGGGCGCCAGGCGCCATGGTCTAGAGTTCGTACAGAATCAGAGTTTGGCGTTACTCTCCGTCGTGCACCTGTCAGTCATAACGAAGCGTGGGTTGATCTCACTCTTTATGGCCTTTATTTGCTAGAGGATTTGGGGGTGGGCCGTATGCAAGTTGAGGTGGCGGGGATATGCACTTATTGTAGTGGGGATGAATGGGGTAGTTACAGGAGGCGAAAGCATCAAAGTGAGTCGAAGGCTTTTCAGTACTCATGGATACGCCTGCGAGAATGCTGAAGTCAATAGAGGGTCCAAATATTGTAGTTGCTTTGCCTTGTGGGCGTATTCCAATTGGCATTATTTAATATGTTATATATAGTCTTTGATAATTGCATAGGCAATGGCTTGTGCTCTATTGGTAGTGCCTATTTTATTTTGTATTGTTTTGTAGTGAAAGTTTATGGCGTCTTGCGAGAGCCCAAGTATTATTGCGATTTCTTCAGACGTTTTCCCGTCTGCGCCCCAACGTAAAATCTCTTTCTCTCGTGTCGACAGTGTTACAGCCAAAGAAGTAGGGCTATTTATTTTACTCATCCAGTTATGAATTTCCGCTGTCATTTGTTCTATCACAAAGTGCAGTATTTTCATCTCTCTATGTTCGATTTTTTGATGGGCTCGTGCCAGTAGTAAGTGCTCGAACACGCCATCCTGCTTTGGTATTGATTGCGTTATGTAATAAATATTGTCATCCAAGTTGAATAAGGGGGCAGTGTTGTGTGCCTCGAGATGACTTAATGTGTCTAAGTGTTCTGTACAAATTCTAAAGAAACCTGATGTGATGTTTGCACGCTTTGTGCTAAGTAGCGGGGCTGGATTGAATGGGTAATTTCCATAGGTGTGGTTTTTTGGATTTGTAAAAGGTGTTGGGTATTGAATGCGGAAGGAAAAGTGTTCGAAGTTAACTTGTTTTGTTGTGCTGATGCAGGCAGTCCATAAATCATCGAGCGTTTTGCACGCAGAAAATGTTTTGCTCAGGTAGCTTGTTAGTGACTTGAGTTGCACTTTATTGTTCATGGCGATCCCCTTAGCGCTTTAACTATTTCGCGATAAGGTGAGTATTTGCCATCTGCTTTGAGGAGTTAATAGGTGTTTTCCCACGAGGTCTATCAACGTTCTGCTTGTTGCGAAGGATAAATCCTACAAATTACTTGTCTGGTTCAACACAAAGGCTTCGGAATAAAATTTATTTATGAATCTGCTTGTTTTCACATGCTGAATGACTGGTAAGGCACAGTCGGGTTGGTTCGCTCCCCCCAAAAAACAAAAAACCCCGCCAAACCCAACTGTTGCCAGGGTTTAACGGGGGTTTTGGGTCAGGCGGTTTGACCCGCCTGCCTGCTCAGCTTATTGGCAAGCTTCGCAATCCGGCTCGTCAATGGCGCAAGCCTTTGGCACCGGTGCCGGGCCGGCTGGGGCCGCAGCAACGTCTTCACTGTTTTTGCCGCTCGATACTGCGTTGAGCTTGCCGGTGTTGACGGTGGACTTCTCGGTGCTGGTCGCAGCCAGGGCACGGAGGTAGTAGGTGGTTTTCAGACCACGGTACCAGGCCATGCGGTAGGTCACGTCCAGCTTCTTGCCCGAAGCGCCAGCGATGTACAGGTTCAGCGACTGCGCCTGGTCGATCCACTTCTGACGACGGCTGGCGGCGTCAACAATCCACTTGGTGTCCACTTCGAACGCAGTGGCATACAGCTCTTTGAGCTCTTGCGGGATGCGTTCGATCTGCTGCACGGAACCGTCGTAGTACTTCAGGTCGTTGATCATGACCGAGTCCCACAGATCGCGGGCCTTGAGATCGCGAACCAGGTACGGGTTGATCACGGTGAATTCGCCCGACAGGTTCGATTTCACATACAGGTTCTGGTAGGTCGGTTCGATCGACTGCGATACGCCGGTGATGTTGGCGATGGTGGCGGTCGGTGCGATGGCCATGATGTTGGAGTTGCGAATGCCTTTTTGTACACGGGCGCGAACCGGTGCCCAGTCCAGGGATTCGTTCAGGTCAACGTCAATGTACTTCTGGCCGCGCTGCTCGATCAGAATCTGTTGCGAATCCAGCGGCAGGATGCCTTTGGACCACAGCGAACCCTGGAATGTCTCGTAAGCGCCACGCTCGTCAGCCAGGTCGCAGGACGCCTGGATCGCGTAGTAGCTGACCGCTTCCATCGACTTGTCGGCAAATTCCACGGCGGCTTGCGAAGCGTAAGGAATGTGCTGCAGGTACAGGGCGTCCTGGAAGCCCATGATCCCCAGACCAACCGGACGGTGCTTGAAGTTCGAGTTGCGCGCTTGCGGTACCGAGTAGTAGTTGATGTCGATCACGTTATCGAGCATGCGAACGGCGACGTCGATGGTGCGCTTGAGCTTGTCGGTATCCAGCTTGCCGTTGACGATGTGGTTCGGCAGGTTGATCGAGCCCAGGTTGCAAACGGCGATTTCGTCCTTGTTGGTGTTCAAGGTGATTTCGGTGCACAGGTTCGAGCTGTGAACCACGCCCACGTGCTGCTGCGGGCTGCGCAGGTTGCACGGGTCTTTGAACGTCAGCCAAGGGTGGCCGGTTTCAAACAGCATGGACAGCATTTTGCGCCACAGGTCTTTGGCCTGGATGGTCTTGAACAGCTTGATCTTGCCCGGGTACTGGGACAGTGCTTCGTAGTACTCGTAGCGCTCTTCGAAGGCCTTGCCGGTCAGGTCGTGCAGATCCGGTACTTCGGACGGCGAGAACAGGGTCCACGGGCCGTCATCGAAGACGCGCTTCATGAACAGGTCAGGGATCCAGTTGGCGGTGTTCATGTCGTGGGTACGACGACGGTCATCACCGGTGTTCTTGCGCAGCTCGATGAACTCTTCGATGTCCATGTGCCAGGTTTCCAGGTAGGCACATACAGCGCCTTTGCGCTTGCCACCCTGGTTAACGGCTACGGCGGTGTCGTTCACCACTTTCAGGAACGGTACAACGCCCTGGGATTTGCCGTTGGTGCCCTTGATCCACGAACCCAATGCACGTACCGGAGTCCAGTCGTTGCCCAGGCCACCGGCGAATTTGGACAACATGGCGTTGTCGTGGATCGCGTGGTAGATGCCCGACAGGTCGTCCGGCACGGTAGTCAGGTAGCAGCTGGAGAGCTGCGGACGCTGGGTACCGGCGTTGAACAGGGTCGGTGTCGAGGCCATGTAGTCGAAAGACGACAACAGGTTGTAGAACTCGATGGCACGGTCTTCTTTCTGCTTCTCTTCGATCGCCAGGCCCATGGCCACGCGCATGAAGAAGATCTGCGGCAGTTCGAAACGCACGCCATCGTGGTGGATGAAGTAACGGTCGTACAGGGTTTGCAGGCCCAGGTAGGTGAACTGCTGATCGCGCTCGTGGTTGATCGCCTTGCCCAGTTTTTCCAGGTCGAAGGTGGCCAGCACCGGGTTCAGCAGGTCGAACTCGATACCCTTGGCGATGTAGGCAGGCAGGGCCTTGGCGTACAGGTCAGCCATCTCGTGGTGGGTGGCGCTGTCAGCTACTTTCAGGAAGCTCAGGCCTTCGGCACGCAGGGTGTCCATCAGCAGGCGGGCGGTCACGAACGAGTAGTTCGGCTCACGCTCTACCAGGGTGCGGGCGGTCATCACCAGGGCGGTGTTGACGTCGCTCAGCGCTACGCCGTCGTAGAGGTTTTTCAGGGTTTCGCGCTGGATCAGCTCGCCGTCCACTTCTTCCAGACCTTCGCAGGCCTCGGAAACGATGGTGTTCAGGCGACCCATGTCCAGAGGGGCGAAGGTGCCGTCGGCACGGGTGATGCGGATCGACGGGTGAGCCTGCACGGCGTCTTCGGCCGGTGCGCGGTTGGCGCGTTCCTTGGAGCGTGCGTCACGGTAGATCACATAGTCGCGGGCCACTTTTTGCTCGCCGGCGCGCATCAGGGCCAGTTCTACCTGGTCCTGGATTTCTTCGATGTGGATGGTGCCACCCGATGGCATGCGACGCTTGAAAGTTGCGGTGACCTGTTCGGTCAGGCGCGCAACGGTGTCGTGAATGCGCGACGAAGCGGCAGCATTGCCGCCTTCAACTGCGAGAAACGCCTTGGTGATGGCAACGGTGATCTTGTCATCGGTGTAAGGAACCACAGCCCCGTTACGTTTGATCACGCGCAGCTGGCCTGGCGCGGTCGCAGACAGATCCAGATTTGAATCGGTACCCTGCGAGTTCTCGCGAGTTGTATCGGTTTGCATGGGGGTGTCTCCACATTCTCTATGTTTGTTTGGGCGCCTTTTGGGTGCCCACCGTTCCGTCCTGAAGCACTACAACCGGTAATGAACCGGGCATAACAACTTCGGGACGTACAGAAGGGGGGGTTAAGCCGCTTCCGTGCCGAAGTCTTGATTCACGCAGACCGCGTGAAACCGTATTCCTGTTGGATGACAGTATTTTTACTGCAACACCCGGGCCGCTTTCCGACCTTTGGGCTGGAAAACGGTTGCCATCCGCATAAGCGGTTTGGACTTTGAAAGCTGCGTTTGGTTTAACCCGACAGGCGCGAGAAAAGGGCTTGAAATTCTCGTCTGAGTTGTGTTGGGTTTTTGGCCTAAAACCCTACATATGGGGTTTTTTGGCGAAGCTGATACAAGATATGCGTTTTATAGGGGTTGTGCAACGTACTGCCTGTGGATAACCCTGTGTGTAAATTGTGTGTGAAAGCTTGGAGATCCACGTAGGCCGCACTGCACCGGCATTTAGCCGTTTGTCACCGGATTTAGCCGGGACAAATCCTGTGTGCCGGATTTTGAGGGCGCGAACCCTACCACAAAAAACAGCGCTGTCCGAACGCATTTTCAGGCGGGTGCAAAGATAGGAAAGGTCAAGCACGGATTGTTGCGGGGAAGGGCCGGGAAGGCGGCGTGGAGCCTTCCCGGCAATTACGCGAAATTACTGCAACTGGAAGCTGTTTTGCTGGACGTTTTGCGAGTCCAGGCCAATTTGTACGTTGAATTCGCCAGGTTCGGCGACATGCTGTAACTGCGCGTTGTAGAACTTCAGGTCGTTCTCGCTGAGGGTGAACTGCACGACTTTCTGCTCGCCGGGGTTGAGCATGACCTTCTCGAAGTTCTTCAGCTCTTTAACCGCTCGGCTCATGGACGCAGTAACGTCCTGGATATACAGCTGAACCACCGTTTCGCCAGCACGCTTGCCGGTGTTTGTTACGGTGACGCTGGCCGTCAGGGTTGCGCCCGGCTTCAGGGTTTTGGCCGACAGGCGGACATCTGAAAGGCTGAAGTCGGTGTAGCTCAAACCATAGCCAAACGGGTACAGCGGGCTGTTGCCCTCATCAAAGTACTGCGAGGTGTAGTTGCCCGGTTTGCCCGGCGTGAAGGGACGGCCAATGCTCAGATGGCTGTAGTAGGTCGGGATCTGGCCAACGGAGCGTGGGAAAGTGATCGGCAACTTGCCGGAGGGGTTGTAGTCGCCAAATAGCACGTCGGCAATGGCGTTGCCGCCTTCGGTGCCGCTGAACCAGGTTTCCAGCACGGCATCGGCCTGCTGCTGTTGCACATCGATCGACAACGGGCGGCCGTTCATCAATACCAGCACCAACGGCTTGCCGGTGGCTTTGAGGGCCGTAATCAGGGCGCGCTGGCTGGCAGGAATGTCCAGATTGGTGCGGCTCGACGACTCGTGGGACATGCCCCGCGACTCACCTACCACAGCAACCACCACGTCGGCCTGCTGCGCAGCCTTGACGGCTTCGTCGATCATGACCTGCGCCGCGCGCGGGTCGTTGACCACTTCGGGTGCATCAAAATTGAGGAAGTTGAGGTAGTCGACGACGCTTTGATCGTCCGTGATATTGGCACCACGGGCGTAGATCAGGTTGTCCTGTTGGGCGATGGCATTGCGCATGCCGTCAAATACGGTCACCGATTGCGCAGGCTGACCGGCTGCGGCCCAGCTGCCCATAATATCAATCGGGGCTTTGGCCAGCGGGCCAACCAGGGCAATGCGCGCCTGCTTGTTGAGGGGCAGGGTATCGTTCTGGTTTTTCAGCAATACCAGG
Source organism: Pseudomonas bubulae (assembly GCF_037023725.1). Lineage (NCBI taxonomy): Bacteria > Pseudomonadati > Pseudomonadota > Gammaproteobacteria > Pseudomonadales > Pseudomonadaceae > Pseudomonas > Pseudomonas bubulae. The sequence continues at coordinate 4,398,372 of NZ_CP146077.1, read as the reverse complement.
CTCTTGCGTGCCACTTCACGGGCTTCGGCACGATGCAGGCGGCTGTCGGCCTTGGTGTCGGCCGGGTCATCTTCGGCCTTGCCGATACGCAGGTACGGGTCGGCAAACAGGCCCATGTCGTATTTGGCTCCGAGCACTTCACGTACGGCATTGTCCAGATCGCTCTGCGGCACTTCGCCGGACTTGAGCAGGCCGGGCAGCTCTTCACCGTAGGCCTTGTCGTTCATGCTCATGTCGATACCGGCCTTGATCGCCAGCTTGGCGGCCTCGCGGCTGTCCTTGGCCACGCCGTGTTTGATCAGCTCGTTAATCGCGCCGTGGTCGCTGACTGCCACGCCTTTGAAGCCCCAGTCCTTGCGCAGCAAATCCTGCATCAGCCACATGTTCGAAGTGGCCGGCACGCCATTGATCGAGTTAAGGGCCACCATCACGCTGCCCGCGCCTGCCTCAATAGCGGCGTGGTAAGGCGGCAGATAGTCCTGAAACATGCGTGTCGGGCTCATGTCCACAGTGTTGTAGTCCCGGCCGCCTTCCACCGCGCCATACAGGGCGAAGTGCTTGACGCTGGCCATGATATTGCCGGGCAGGGCCGGGGATGCGCCCTGATAGGCCTGCACCATCACCTTGGCGATGCGCGAGACCAGGTAGGTGTCTTCGCCAAAGCCCTCGGAGGTACGGCCCCAGCGCGGGTCACGGGCGATGTCGACCATCGGCGCGAAGGTCAGGTCGATACTGTCGGCGCTGGCCTCCCTGGCGGCGATGCGGCCGCTCAGGCCGATGGCGTCCATGTCCCAGCTGGAGGCCAGGGCCAGGCTGATCGGGAAAATCGTTCGGTGGCCGTGGATCACGTCGTACGCGAAAAACATCGGAATCTGCAAGCGACTGCGCATGGCGGCGTCTTGCATCGGGCGGTTTTCGTCGCGGCTGATGGAGTTGAACGTACCGCCGATGCGGCCCGCAGCGATTTCCTTGCGGATCATCTCGCGGGGCATTTCCGGGCCGATACTGATGAGGCGCAGTTGGCCGATCTTTTCATCGACGCTCATCTTTTTCAGCAGCTCAGCGACGAACACGTCTTTGGGGGGGAGCGGGGCGGCCGGGGTTTGAGCCCAGGCGGTGTGACTGGCCAGGCTGATGACGATGCCCAGCAAACACATATTTCTCATTGGATTCTTCTGCGCAGCCGCTCACTTGAAGCGAGGGAGACCCACGCTCGTGCAGCGATATTGTTCTGGGGAGGTATCAGGAGTACTCGAATCAAAGATTTGACCTACCTTTAGAACGGAGTATTCCTGCATGGCAGGCAGTCTTTTAGCTGATTCGCCGCGAGCAATCCAGTATTGCCGGGAGTTATTAGGCGTGGTGTGTGGTCAATAAACCCAATGTTGTTATTTCGGAGCGTTGCAAGCATGGGCATACAAAGTTTTAAAGCAGCGGGCTGGAAAGCCCTCGCCCTTCTGGCCTTGAGCAGTCTGCTGGCGGGGTGCGGGATCAACACCATTCCCACCCTCGACGAGCAGGTCAAGGCGGCCTGGTCCCAGGTGCAGAACCAGTATCAGCGTCGTTCTGACTTGATCCCCAATCTGGTCGAAACGGTCAAGGGTGCAGCCAAGCAGGAGCAGGCCACCCTGACCGCGGTGATTGAAGCGCGGGCCAAGGCCACCTCGATCCAGGTTGATGCCAGCACGCTGAACAACCCGGAAAAACTCAAGCAGTTCCAGGACGCGCAGAACCAGCTGACCGGAGCATTGAGCCGGTTGATGGTGGTGTCCGAGCGCTACCCTGACCTTAAATCCAACCAGAACTTTCTGGCGTTGCAATCACAGCTGGAAGGCACGGAAAACCGCATCAGCGTGGCGCGGCGCGACTTTATCCTCGCGGTTGAACGCTACAACACCGAGATCCGTACCTTCCCGGGGCGTTTGTGGCATGCGGTGATGTACAGCGACCTGCCGGTGCGCTCCACATTCGAAGCCACCACCCCGGACGCCGACAAAGCGCCGGAAGTGAAGTTTTAACGGCCTTATACCGTTCCCCCCCCCTGTGGGAGCGAGCTTGTTGTGGGAGCGGGCTTGCTCGCGATGGAATCAACGCGATTTGCCTGACAGACCGCGCCGCATGTATCGCGAGCAAGCCCGCTCCCACAATGGATAACAAACGTTCGAGGTAGCGATGCGCGTATCAAGACTGGGGTTGGGCCTGTTGCTGTGGCTATTTATAGCCACGGCCCAGGCGCTGACCTTTCCCGCGCTCAGCGGGCGGGTAGTGGACGAGGGGCAAATGCTCACGCCCGCCACCCGCGAGCAATTGACGCAAAGCCTGCAGGCTCACGAAAAGGCCACCGGCGAGCAAATGGTGGTGGTCACCGTGCCTGACCTGCAGGGCATGCCCATCGAAGACTACGGCTACCAACTGGGCCGTGCCTGGGGTATCGGGCAAAAGGACAAAAATAACGGCGCCTTGCTGATCGTGGCCCGCGACGACCGCAAGTTGCGCATCGAGGTCGGCTATGGCCTTGAGGATCGCCTCACCGATGCCCAGGCCTCGGTGATTATCAACCAGATCATCACCCCGGCCTTTAAAACCGGGGACTACAACCAAGGTATCAGCGACGGTGTGGGTGCCATCCTGCAAGTATTGGGCGGCACGCCCCTGGCCGAACCGGCCTACGCCAGCAGCCAGGGTGACGGCAGCGACTTTATGGCCGAGCACCCCGGGGGGGTGATGCTGCTATTTATCCTGTTTGTACTGGTGGTTGCCGCCTGTCAGTTCTATGGCATCTGCAATTCGGGTGGCAGTGGCGGTTCGCGCTCCGGTGGTTTTGGCGGTGGCGGGTTCGGCGGAGGCGGTGGTGGCGGTTTTCGCGGCGGTGGTGGCAGCTTCGGCGGCGGCGGAGCCTCTGGTGGCTGGTAATTCACTTTTTAACGAGTACGAGACTTATGGCTTTATTAACCCCCGAGCAACAACGGCAGGTCGAAGACGCGGTCACCCGTGCCGAACAGCACACCGACGCCGAAATCGTCACCGTGCTGGCTCCCCGTGCCGATGACTACAGCTACATCCCCTTGCTATGGGCCAGCCTGATTGCCTTGGTGCTGCCCGCCGTGGTGCACTTCTTGAACAGCGGCCTGGCGACTTACACTCTGCTGATGCTGCAATGGGCCAGCTTTGTCTTTCTTAGCCTGATCTTTCGCATCCCGGCCATAACCACGCGCCTGATTCCGCCCCGCGTGCGGCATTGGCGTGCCAGTAACCTGGCCCGGCGCCAGTTTCTCGAACAAAAACTGCACCACACTGCTGGGCGCACGGGTGTACTGATTTTTGTCAGTGAAGCTGAACGTTATGTCGAAATACTGGTGGATGAAGGGATATCCCGCCATCTGGACGACAGTGACTGGGGCACTATCGTCAGCGATTTCGTACGCCGCGTGGCGTTGGGGCATACGGCAGAAGGTTTTATCACTTGCATCGATGCCTGCGCTGAAGTGCTCGCACAGCACATACCCAAAACCCAAGCGCGCAACCAACTGCCGAATCGGTTGGTGATGTTGTAATCATTTTCTTAGTGGCTTTGATATTTCCGACACTTTGATGAGAAGTGTCGGGCTTTTGTAAAGTTATCTTTATGGTTTTATTCTTGTCTGTCCGTAAGTAAGTTCTTGCTGGGTCGTGATATAAATTTCTTCTGATTATAATTTTCATTGTTGTGAAAAACTGTGTTGTCATTTTTTTGAATGATGGCTAGGTTGTGTTTGAGCGTTTTTGTTGGGTGCTTTTCCGTGAGAAATTAAATGGTTTGGGAGAAAAGGGTTGAAGCTTACGCACAGGGAGAAAGAAGTGCTTGATTTGCTTTTGCAGGGGCGCACGAACAAGAAGATAGCGCAACAGTTGCGTATTAGTGGTTTTACGGTGCGGGATCATGTGTCTTCATTGCTGCGCAAGTACAGTGTCGGAAGTCGTATGGAGTTAGTAGTGGAGATTGGCCGTATGGGTGAAGGTTAATATGGGCTTGCGGGCCCCCTACATCGGTAGGGTTGCTATGTCAGGTGTTGAAGTTTATTTTTAGATCAAGTGCGCAAGAGGTGAGGATGAAAAAGCTGTCTTTATATATACCGCTTGATTATGTGGCGACCCGTGTGGATTTGGTTGTGATGGCGTTGAGTTGCCTGTTTATGCTGGGGCTTGGTGTGATGATGTGGGATGCGAGGGTGGAAGTGCCGCCGGAACCGAAAAAGTTGGTGCTGCGCAGCGCATATGTTACCCATCCTTTGGATCGGTCGAAGTCGTCAGCTTTTTTGTATTTTACTGTGGGGCAAGATGAAGGGGGTTATAAGTACAGGGTTGAGTTCTCCAGTGAGGATGCAAGGTTGTTGGATGTTCAGAAGCATAAAAAGTTGTGGGTGGCTGTAGATGCTAGTGGTGAGAGTGAATTTGTATGGGCTGTGTATGATGATGAACTTCGATTGATGGTGAGTCGTAAGCAGATTGAGTGGTGGGTGCGATATAACAATGGTGGTAATTACCTTGCGATTGTGTTGTCGTGCCTGGCTTTAAGTTATTGCGGTTTTTTCATGTTCAGGTGTGGTATTTGGAATCGGTATTATTGCAGGAGTATGGTTGATGGCAATAGGGGAGGTTGAGGGAGGTATTTATGTAGTTGATGATTTCTTGACTGAAGCTGAAGAGAAGGCGATCGCTATTCAGCTTAAGGGTGAAGTGTGGCGCTATAACTGGCCAAGCTATGAAAATTCGTCCTCTGTGAGGCCCTGCTGGCACGTGTTTATTGCAGGTAAGGGTCGCCCGCTAGTTCAGTCAAGCCTTGAGGAGTTGAGGGGGAATAAGCCTTGGAGTTTTTTAACCCATGTGTGGGAGCGATTTCTGGCATTGCATGATTTTAAAATTACTTTGTTAGGCGTTTATGCGAACGGACAGACGTTTGGTCAAGATACGATCATTCATCGAGACAATAAAGTACATCCCGGATTAACGATTGTTGTATTTTGTAATGAGCACTGGCCGACCTCTTGGGGTGGTGAACTGGTTTTTTACAATGACACTAAAGAGCATATTATCAAGGCGGTATTGCCGAAACCAAGGCGTATGGTGGTGTTCGACGGGCGAATCCCCCATGCCGCACGATCACCTTCAAATACATGTGATCAAGTCAGGATGACCCTGGCATTTAAAACAATAATTGAGGAATAGCTGATGGCAGGTAAAATTGAAATAATAATAGGTGTTATTGATGATGGTGTTATCGTGGGCTCGGGAGCGGTTGCCGTATCAGATCAGCTTGTAACCAATAATGAGGGGGCAGCACTACTGACTCAGTCAGCCCAGACAGGTGCGGTTGTGGCGAGTGTTACTTCGGTGACTAAACTGGCGGGCCCCTACGTGCCAATAATTAGTCTGCCAGGGAATATTATCGCGGGAACTATTACATTCCTGAAGGTGGGGATGGATGTGAAGGCTGGGCGTGAAGTTAAAAAGGGTGAGCTGTATAGTCTACTGGGTAATGGAGTTGGGGTTGTTGGAACATTTGTTGTTTTGTCCGGTGCGGGGGCTTTTTTTGTTGGGTCTTTAGCTGTAGCTGCTATTGCGACAGGTTTGTTGTCAATTTACCACTCAGATATTTTCGGGAATGTGATGGCTGCTGCTGACGATTTCTTTAGAAATAATAGAGGTGATAGTTATCTTGATTATATGTGCGCGCCAGATATGCGCATCGTAGATCGGAACACGCTAAGAACGGCTTATGCCAATAAGATTTTTTCTTGTAATTGGGTGGCGACGACGGGTGAGTTGTTGCCTTCTTCGGTGGTTGTGAGCAATGAAAGTAATAGTGTCGTGATAGGAGGAGGAGGAGGAGGAGGAGGAGGAGAAATGGTGCTCGGTGGCACATATATACCCTTCGGATCTTCTGCTTCCGAGTCGTCTGGTTATGGTGCTGGACGCGTGGATATTAGTCTTGAATTTGGTGGTGATATTTATGGGGGAGGGGATAAATATCTGGGGGATAGTTATCATAAGTGATTTTTTAGGCTGGTAACTTTGGTTGGTTTTTTAAAGGTTAGATTATTAAATGTTCATGTTGTGCTGTGTAAGTTAATGATCTTCACATGTCGGCCGGCATTCTTACTGTTCTACTCATATGAGCTGCAATTATTTTTCACATCACAAACCATTTATAATTGTTGGCAAGGTCTGCATACCCGCCACTGTCCGTGCCCGTATGAAATTACCCCGTGCCCTGAGCGCCCAACACGCCTAAAATACCTGCCATTCGTTTTCTGATTTTCCCTCCTGCACCCCCGAGGCACCTTTTTCAATGTCAGTGACTGCTACCACCGCCGCGTCTGTGCCGGATCATCGTGCGCAATTTTTGAACCTGCTGGAAACCGGTCTGGCCCAGAATTCCTTTATCAAGCTGGTGCTGGCCAAATACGTGGGCCCCGAGGCTGAATTGCAGCGGGTGATCATCAAGCAGGTAACAGTCAAGGAGCAGCCTTGCCTGTCCTTTGTATATCGCTATAAAACCCGCGATATCACCAAGAATTTCCCGCTGGACGAAGGCGTGGCGATCATTGCCGGTCTGCTGCCCGAAGCGTTCAAAAATGCCCACCTGCTGACCCTGACCGACGAAGTGCAGCTTGAATACAGCAAAAAGGGTAAAAGCTCGCTGTTCAAAGGCAAAAGCCAGCAAGAGCGCGAAGTGCCGTCGGCTGAGCACAATCGTGAGAAAAATCGCTTTCTGGATCTGACCCGGCCGTTTCTGGCGGACCTGGGTGTGACCAATAAGCAGCAAGAACTGATCCCGGCAATGTCGCGCAAGTGGAAGCAGATCAACAAGTTTATCGAGGTGTTTTCCCACGCCCTGAGCAGCTCACCGCTCAAGCTCGATCAGCCGGTCAAGGTGGTGGATTTCGGTTCGGGCAAGGGTTACCTGACGTTTGCCATTCACGATTACCTGCGTCACAGCCTGCAAGCCGAAGGCCTGGTGACCGGGGTTGAGCTGCGTGAAGACATGGTCACGCTGTGCAATAACGCCGCCCAGCGTCTGGAGCACCCGGGCCTGACCTTCCAGCACGGCGATGTGCGCAGTTTTGCACCCACCCCGATCGATGTGATGATCGCCCTGCATGCCTGTGATATTGCCACCGACTATGCGATTCATATGGGCATTCGCTCCGGGGCGGCAATCATCATGTGCTCGCCGTGCTGCCACAAACAGATCCGCCTGCAAATCCAGAGCCCGGCGCTGCTCAAGCCGATGCTGCAATACGGCCTGCACCTGGGCCAGCAGGCCGAAATGGTCACCGACAGCCTGCGCGCGCTGTACCTCGAAGCCTGCGGCTATGACACCAAGGTGTTCGAGTTTATCTCGCTGGAACATACCAATAAAAACAAGATGATCCTCGCGGTCAAACGTGCCGAACCTTCCGATCCGGCGCAGTTGTTGGTGAAAATCCAGGAACTCAAGGCGTTCTACAACATTCAGGAACACTGCCTCGAAACCCTGCTTCAAGCAGACGGTTTGCTGAAGTAAGCCTGTAAGCAGCTCCGGCGGGAACGTAGTACATGGCTATTACCCGCCCGCGCGCTCAGGGGTTACCTTGGCTACTCTTACTGGCCCAAGGTCTTACCCCACAGGAGCACGCACCATGGCAGCGAAAAAAATTCTGATGCTGGTTGGCGATTACGTCGAAGACTATGAAGTGATGGTGCCGTTTCAGGCACTGTTGATGGTCGGCCATCAGGTTCATGCGGTATGCCCGGGAAAAACCGCAGGCCAGACCGTACGCACTGCCATCCACGACTTCGAAGGCGACCAGACTTACAGCGAAAAGCCCGGGCACTTGTTTGCCCTGAATTTCGACTTTGACAAGGTGAAAGCCAGCGATTACGACGCACTGCTGGTGCCGGGCGGTCGTGCGCCGGAATACCTGCGTCTGAACGAAAAGGTGCTGGAGCTAGTGCGTGACTTCGACAAGGCGGCCAAGCCAATTGCAGCAGTGTGCCATGGTGCGCAACTGCTGGCCGCTGCGGGCACGCTGGAAGGCCGTGAGTGCAGTGCTTACCCGGCGTGTGCACCGGAAGTGCGGCTGGCGGGGGGGACTTATATCGATATCGATGTGACCAAGGCCCATGTGCAAGGCAACCTGGCCACAGCCCCTGCGTGGCCGGCACATCCGGCGTGGCTGGCGGCATTCCTGGGTTTGCTGGGTACCAAAATCACTTTGTAGGCAGAGGGCGTGACCATGTGTGAACTGTATGTAAAAGCCGACCCGATTCTTTACGAGTCACGTTCGCGCTCATTGCGTATTTGCGGCGTGGTCACCACTTTGCGCCTGGAAAACCAGTTCTGGGACATCCTCAGCGAAATCGCCGAAACAGATGGCATGACCACCAACCAGTTGGTGGCCAAGCTCTATGAAGAGGTGATGGATTATCGCGGCGAAGTAGTCAACTTTGCCTCGTTCCTGCGCGTGAGCTGCACCCGCTACTTGAGCCAGCGCCGGGTGCAGGCGCCGGAGTTGAGTGTGGTAGCACGTAACAGTAGCCGCGCTCTCCCGCAATAGCGCTTGCGGGTGTGAGCGGTACACACCTGTGGGAGCCGGGCTTGCCCGCGATGGCATCGGCGCGGTCGGCCAGATACACCGTGCCGGCGGAATCGCGAGCAAGCCCGCTCCCACAGAGGGTTTGCCGGATCAGCCAACTCAGAAGAACCGCGTCACGCTGATCTTGGCATTGCGGCCCTGGCTGTAGGCGTTTTCGCCACTGAGCATCGGCTGATAGTTTTTATTGAACATGTTGTCCAGGGTGAAGTTGACTTCGGTGCCCTTGAGGTACGGCTGCTGCGGCTTCCAGTTGGCAAACAGGCCCTGCACGTTGTAGCTGTCGTTGGGGAACTGGTCCCAGTAGCGGTCGCCCAGCGCACTGATCGGGCTGCTGTAGTAGTTGTCGCTCGGCAAGCGGTCGGTCTTGCGTACGAATTCTCCCTTCCAGCCAATCCGGGCATCCAGGCTCGGGATCTTGGTACCCAGTACGGCAATCCACTTGGGCGCGGGTATGTCACGCGCCCAGACGTTGGGACCCCAAGGGTTGGTGTAGGCGCCTTGGTGTTTGCCGGTCATCCATGCGTATGACAGGGATCCGAACACGTAGGTGGATTCGTAGAAGCTCTCAATTTCGAAGCCCTTGATGGTCACGCTGCCAATGTTGCGGTAATTGGGCATGTTGGGCCCGCACGCATCGCTCATGCTGACCGTAGGGGTTTGCGCGGCGCAGCCGACGCCCGTGGCCTTGAAAATCTCGTCGTCGACGGTGTTGCGGAACAGGGTGGTACGCACCAGGGCGTGGTCGTTGTCGCCAAAAATCTGGTCGAAGGTGGTGATGTTGCCACCGCGCCAGCCGGTGATGCGCTCCGGATCAAGGCCCAGGCTGCTGGAGGTGCGGCTGCCGACGCCTTGTACTTCGTACTGCTCGTCAATCACCGGGGCACGCCAGGTTTTGCTGTAGTCCAGGAACAGGGCGGTTTTCGGGGTGATTTTCCAGAAGGCCGACAGGCGAGGCGACCAGCCGGTGTAGGTTTTGTCGCTGTAGTCGTGACCCAACTCCGGGTGGTTATAGTACGGCGCGTCGTTTTCCTGGCCGCGATTGCGTACGTGGTCGTAGCGCATGGACGGCGTGAGGGTGAAGTCACCCCAAGTGATGGCGTCCTGAATATAGAAGCTGTTGGTGTCGACCTTGCCCCGGGGCATGAAGTTGGGCTGGTAGTGGCCGTAGTTGTACTTTTCGACGTCGTAGATGCCGCCCGGCATCCACATGTTCACATCACGCTGGTGCTTGCGAAATTGCACGCCGGTGGTCACTGCATGGTCCAGCGGGCCGCTGGCAAACAGGCTGATGTTCTCGACCTGGAGCATGTCATCGGTATAGCCGGTCTCCATTTTGCGCCCGCCGCTGGTGGGCTGGGTGTAAGCCTGGGCGTCACGCTTGTCGGTTTGCTCGGTGTTGGAGTGCGAGTACTTGACCTCCAGGTCCACCAGCGGGTTGTCCAGGGGTTCGTACTTGTATTTGGCCGACCAGGTGGTGTCGATTGTCGAGCGGTTGGACAGGTAGCGCCGCGCTGCAATGTCGTAACCAAATTTGTCGATGTTGGCCTGGCTGGGTGGCGCCGGGTAACTCACGGCCGAGAAGGGCACCCACAAATAGTTGTTCGAGCGCGAGTAAGACATGCCCACACTGTGTTCGTCATTGAGGTGCAAGTTGAGCTTGAGCAGTTGTCCGTCCAGGTCCTGGGCCGTATTGGGCAGACGCTGGGGGTTAACCGGGTAGACATTGCCGGGGTTGGGCATTTTACCGGCCAGCTTCATATCGTCGCCGTCGCGCTTGGTGTAGTAAAACAGAGCGTCGGCGCGACCATCTTCGGTGCGACCGTAAACAGCGCCGCTGTAGACCTGTTGATGGTCGTTGCTGCTGTAGCCGTATTTGAGCATGGCGCCGGTGTTCCTGCCCTCTTCGAGCAAGTCGGTCGCGTCCTTGGTTTCCATGTGCACTACACCGGCGAAGCCGCCATTGCCGGTGTGGATATCGTGGGGGCCTTTTTCGACTTCCAGGCGTTTGATCAGCTCGGGTTCGATAAAAATCGTGCCCTGTTTGTAGCGTTCAAAGCCGCTTTTGGTCGCGCCATCGACGGTCATTTGTACGTCTTCGGCTTCTCCCATGCCCCAGATATTGATGGTCTGGCCACCGGGCTTGAGCGAGCCGCCGAGGTTGATGCCTGGCAGGGTGGCGAGCAGGCTGGGGATGTTATTGGCCTGATAGCGGTTGATTTGCTCCTGGGTCATGGTCGACTTGCCGACGTTGCTGGAGTCGACCTCGCTACCGTTGCCCACCACACTGACTGCGCCCAGCTCCAGGCTGTTGCTGGTGGTGGTGCCGGACTCCCGGGGCCGCACGACGTAGGTGCGATCGATCTGCACAAGGCTGAAGTCGGTGTCTTTGAGCAGGCGCTGGATGGCTTCCTGTGGCTCGAAGGTGCCACTGAGTGCCGGGGCTTTCACGTTGCGTAACAGGGCTTCGTCGAACAGCAGCTGGATTTTTGCCTGCTGTGCCACCTCGCTCAGCGAACTGGCCAGCGATTGTGCTGGCAGTTGCAGTTGGATCGACTCCGCGTGGGCTTGCAGGCTGATCGCCAGGCAAGCCGCCAGCAGTGTCGGGCGGGTGTACAAATGCGAGAAGCAATGTGGTGCGCGAAACATGAAATCCCCCGGTGTGGCAACAAAGGCCAAAAAGACATGCGTTAGCAACGCAGACCGGAGGAAGACGCAGCAAAATGAAAAAACCACATATGCGAATGGAAAATATTCGCATATGTTTTTTTAGCGTGGTTCGATACGGATTTTACCGCTGTCCAGCAGCACGGTTTTTACCGGGATCAGGGCGGGCAGGGCTTTGACCAGTGCCAGTGGATCGCTGACATCCAGGTTGCCTGAAACCTTGTAGCCAGTCAGCGGGCCGTCGGCCAACTGAATCAGGCCCGGGCGGTAGAGGTCCAGTTCATCCACCAGGCTGGCCAGTTCGCGATTGCGAAAGGACAGATGGCCGCTGCGCCAGCCCGCCACTTCGCCCGCACTCAACGTCTGTTCTATAAGTGCTCCCCTGTTGTAGTCCCAGGTGGCGCGTTGTTGTGCACCCAGCAGCATTGCTGACCTGGGGTCTGGAATGAACGCAACCTCGCCGTGGGCCACGCTGACCACCAATTGGCGCGAACTGCGGCGTACATCGAACCCCGTGCCGACCACCCGTATGCGCGCCTCCCCGGCATGCACCACCAACGGCTGCTCCTTGTTGGCCGCGACCTCGATGTAAAGCTGGCCCTGGTCCAGATAGATGTCACGCTGGTGGGCGCTGAAGTCCAGGCTCAGGCGCGTGTTGGCATTCACGTTCAGGGTACTGCCGTCGGGTAGCAATATCGTGCGGGCGCCTTGGGCCAGTGTGCTGACCTGCTGTTGATGCAGCGCCACCGGGGCGCCCAGGTTCAGTGCAAAGACGGCGCAGAGCACGGCGGCAGCAGTGGCTAGCGCAAAGTGTGCGCGCCGGGGCTTGGCAGGGAGGGGGACCGGCGAGTTGATCTGTTCAAGTTCTCCCAGGTCGGCCCACAACGATTCAAATTCGGTATAGGCCCGGGCATGACTCGGGTTGGCATGCCAGGCGTTGAATTGTTCGCAGCTGCCTTGGTTGCGGGTATTGCGGTTGCGTGCAAACCAATTGGCGGCCTGTTCATCGATGCTGTCGTTACCGGCCGTGTGAAAAGGGCTCATTGTGTCTGCTCCTTGCCGCTGTCCCGCTGTAGATGTTGCTTGCAGTGCAGCAAGGCCTGGGCAATGTGCTTTTCAACCATGCTCACGGATATCCCCATGCGTTCGGCAATCTGTGCCTGACTCAAGCCTTCAAAACGGTGCAGCATAAGGGCTTCTCGACGCCTGGGCGAGAGTTCTGCAACTACCCTTTTAAGTTGTTCAAGGCGTTGCAGGCGCAGGGCTGCGACCATCGGATCATCCCTGTCATCGCTCAAGGGCTCGACCTCACTTTCACTGTGCTCGCCGTGAGCGGCGTGTCGCACTTGCTGTCGACGCCAGTGATCGCGCAACAGATTGCGCGCCATCTGGAACAAAAACGCCCGGGGCTGTTCGATTTTGCCTCGGTCCTGATAGCCCAGCCATTGGGTGAAAACATCCTGGGTCATGTCGGCTGCATCGCTGGTGTTGTCGGTACGCTTGCGCAGAAAGTGCAAAATTTGCGTATAGAACTCGCGAAAGTGATCGGCCGCGGGCGGATCGGGTTTAAGGCCAGACATGAAGATCCTTATAGACACAGCGATGCAAATAAGCTGCGAATGGTATCGATAACCATTGCTATTTGTCTCGTTGAAATTTCCTGTTTCCTTCATTCCGGTCGATAAATGGATAAATAGCCCATGGGGTCTTTACTGAATAAGTGCAGGAACCTTTAATTTCGGGAGAAAGGCTATGTCGGGTTGGTATGAGTTGAGCAAGACCAGCAGCGGGCAGTTCCGTTTTGTACTGAAGGCGGCGAATGCCGAAACCATTCTGGTCAGCGAGCAATACACCACGCTGGCGGCGGCCAAGGGCGGGATCGCCTCGGTGCAGGTCAACAGCCCGCTGGATGAGCGCTACGAGAAGAAAGTGGCCAAGGACGGCAAGCCATACTTCAACCTGAAGGCGGCCAATCACCAGATCATCGGCACCAGCGAGCTGTACTCCTCGGAGGCCGCGCGGGACAAGGGCATTGCCAGCGTCAAGCACAATGGCCCGACCACGGTGATCAAAGAAAAATTTTGATACCTGAATGTGTGCTCTTGTAACCCTGTAGATACTCTGTTGTAGATCAAACCCTATTGTGGGAGCGAGCCTGCTCGCGAACGACCTTCGCGAGCAGGCTCGCTCCCACAGTTGCAGTTTTTCCTGTTGCCGCTGCTCGTCAGCGGCTACAGGGTTACCGTTCCACAGGTACTGAGTGCCTGGTATCGCCCAACGGATGGGTTTTTGAATCAAAGAAGCGCAGTTCAAGCTTCTTGTCGGCAAACAACGCTGTGTAGTGGTTTTTCTGAAAGCGAATAAAGGCTTCGCTGCGCGGGTAAATCGAGATGCACAGGGTTTTCAACGGTGCCTGGCGCAAGGCATCGATCAGGTGCTGGTCCTGCTCACCCAGGCTGTGGCCGAAGATGCACAGCGCGTCTTTCTGGGTCAGCAACTGCTCATGACAAAAAGACAGGTAATCGGACTGGCGAATGGATTTTCGCTTGTCTTCGCTGCCGGTTTCGCTGACAAACAGCGGTACGTCGTCCAGGGCGCTGATGGAGTGGTTGATTGCAAAGTTGCTTAGCAATGTGGGTTGGTTGGCTGCCAGCTTGCGCGCCTTGCCTTCCTGGTTTTTCACCAGGTGCAGCGCGCCGTGCAGGTACAGCACACGTGTAGTCCTGCTTTTGGCCAGTGCCGCGGCAGGCTCAAAGGTGGCCTGCGGGGTACCGAACAGGTCGTTGAAACCTTTGGGTGCGTGCATCACGGCCCAGGGTGCCAGCAGGTCATAGTTGGCGCAGTACACCGTGGCGTAGCGCGCCAGTTCTTCGTTCCAGCAGGCCAGGGTTTCGGGCTGCATCAGGCGCCAGGGGATGTGCACGTCCTGGGTACAGTTGATCAGGGCTTCCTTGATTGCGTAGTAGCGTTTGCGCGGCGAGGCCGAGTTGATGGCCAGTGCCTTGTTGACCTTACTTGCGGTTTTCAGGGCGCTGAGTACATGTTCGAAATTGCGCGTGCCGAGGGCCTCGAACACGCTGAGTTCGGTCTGGCTCAGCGGCTTTTCGGCCACGCTTTTGGCTTTTTCAAACAGCGAGTCGTAATAGAAATCATGCCACACGGCCATGCTGGCGCCGTTGCCGATCAGCAGTCCGCTGCACGGGGTGCTGGTGCGTAACTGGTTCCAGTCTTCTAGTTGGGCATCAAATTCCTGGAAGGGGGTCATCGCAAATATCGTCTCAAGGCGTGGGCGGTAGCGGACTTTATCACGCTCAAGTGTTGAGCCAGATCAACATTGCTGCTTTGTGATTGGAGGAAGCTGTGGAGACCGAATTAGCCAATGACCCGCGAAGAGGACTCGACATGACCAGCACTTTCTTTATTCCTGCTGTAAACATTATGGGTAACGGTTGCCTGGATGAAGCCATGACTGCGATTCGCAATTATGGTTTTCGCAAGGCCTTGATTGTGACCGACGCGGGGTTGGCCAAGGCGGGGGTTGCGACGTTGATCGCCGAGAAGCTCGCGTTGCAGGATATTGATTCGGTGATTTTCGACGGCGCCAAGCCGAACCCGAGCATTGCCAACGTCGAGGCGGGCTTGAAGGTGCTCAAGGAGCATCAGTGCGACTTTATTGTGTCGCTGGGTGGCGGCTCGCCCCATGACTGCGCCAAGGGTATAGCGCTGTGTGCCACCAATGGCGGGCATATCCGTGATTACGAAGGCGTCGATCGCTCGGCCAAGCCGCAGTTACCGCTGGTGTCGATCAATACCACGGCCGGCACGGCCAGTGAGATGACGCGGTTTTGTATCATCACCGACGAAGAGCGCCATGTGAAAATGGCCATTGTTGACCGCAACGTGACGCCGCTGCTGTCGGTTAACGACCCTGAGTTGATGGTGGCGATGCCCAAGGGCCTGACTGCCGCCACGGGCATGGACGCGTTGACCCACGCCATCGAGGCATATGTGTCCACGGCGGCCAATCCCATTACCGATGCCTGTGCAATCAAGGCGATGGAACTGATCAGCCAGAACCTGCGTCAGGCGGTAAGCGACGGCAAGAATCTGACGGCGCGGGAGAATATGGCTTACGCACAGTTCCTCGCGGGCATGGCCTTCAACAATGCCTCGCTGGGCTTTGTGCATGCGATGGCGCACCAGTTGGGCGGCTTCTATGATTTGCCCCACGGTGTATGCAACGCGGTGTTGTTGCCCCATGTGCAGACGTTCAATGCCAGTGTGTGTGCAGCCCGCCTGACCGATGTCGCCCATGCACTGGGTGCCGATGTACGTGGCTTGAGCCCGGAAGAGGGCGCGCAAGCGGCCATTGCGGCGATTCGTACTCTGGCCAAGGATGTCGAGATTCCTGCCGGGCTGCGGGATTTGGGCGCCAAGCTGGATGACATCCCGATCCTGGCCACCAACGCCTTGAAAGATGCCTGTGGTTTTACCAACCCGCGCAAAGCCGATCAGGGGCAGATTGAAGAGATCTTCCGTAACGCGTTTTAACGGCTTGCCCTCACCCCAACCCTCTCCCGGAGGGAGAGGGGGCTGATCGGCGGTGTCTTCTGCCTTTAGTCCCCTCTCCCTCCGGGAGAGGGCCAGGGCTGAGGGGGCTTTTGGACAGGCATAAAAAAGGCCGGGTTAATAACCCGGCCTTTTTATTTCTGGCTAAAAAGCGCTTATTGCACTTCTACAGCCAGGCTGTCGCTGATTTTCTTCTGCCAGATCGCCGGGCCGGTGATGTGCACCGACTCGCCTTTACTGTCGACTGCCACCGTAACCGGCATGTCTTTGACATCGAACTCGTAGATCGCTTCCATGCCCAGTTCGGCAAAGGCCACTACACGGGACTTTTTGATCGCCTGGGCGACCAGGTAAGCAGCACCGCCCACAGCCATCAGATACACGGCTTTGTGTTCCTTGATCGCTTCAATGGCGGTAGGGCCGCGCTCGGACTTGCCGATCATGCCCAGCAAGCCGGTCTGATCAAGGATCTGACGAGTGAACTTGTCCATTCGCGTAGCGGTGGTCGGGCCTGCAGGGCCAACCACTTCGTCACGCACCGGATCAACCGGGCCAACGTAGTAGATAAAGCGACCCTTGAGGTCTACCGGCAAGGTTTCACCCTTGTTCAGCATTTCGACCATGCGCTTGTGCGCCGCGTCGCGACCGGTGAGCATTTTGCCGTTGAGCAGGACGGTCTCGCCCGGCTTCCAGCTCTGCACGTCTTCCGGGGTCAGGGTGTCAAGGTTGACACGGCGGGCCGACGGGCCGGCTTCCCAGACGATTTCCGGGTAGGCATCCAGCGGTGGCGCTTCGAGGGCTGCCGGGCCGGAGCCGTCCAGCACGAAGTGGGCGTGACGGGTGGCCGCGCAGTTCGGGATCATGCACACCGGCAGGGACGCTGCGTGGGTCGGGTAGTCCATGATTTTTACGTCGAGCACGGTAGTCAGGCCGCCCAGGCCCTGGGCGCCGATGCCCAGCTGGTTGACCTTCTCGAACAGCTCGATGCGCATCTCTTCGATACGGTTGCTCGGGCCACGCTTGATCAGGTCGTGAATGTCGATGGATTCCATCAACACTTCCTTGGCCATCACTGCGGCTTTTTCCGCGGTGCCGCCGATGCCGATACCCAGCATGCCCGGTGGGCACCAGCCCGCGCCCATGGTCGGAACGGTCTTGAGCACCCAGTCAACGATCGAGTCGGACGGGTTGAGCATGGCCATTTTCGACTTGTTCTCGGAACCGCCGCCCTTGGCTGCCACGTCCACTTCCACGGTGTTGCCCGGAACGATGGAGTAGTGGATCACTGCAGGGGTGTTGTCCTTGGTGTTGCGACGGGCACCGGCCGGGTCGGCCAGGATCGAAGCACGCAGGACGTTTTCCGGCAGGTTGTAAGCGCGACGCACGCCTTCGTTGATCATGTCGTCCAGGCCCATGGTGGCACCATCCCAGCGCACGTCCATGCCGACGCGTACGAATACGGTGACGATGCCGGTGTCCTGGCAGATCGGACGGTGGCCGGTGGCACACATGCGCGAGTTGATCAGGATTTGCGCCATCGAGTCACGGGCCGCTGGCGATTCTTCGCGCAGGTAGGCTTCGTGCATGGCCTGGATGAAGTCCACGGGGTGGTAGTAGGAAATGAATTGCAGGGCGTCAGCAACGCTCTGAATCAGGTCGTCTTGCTTGATCACGGTCATGGGTCGCGCTCCTCTATAAGACGGGAACATACAATCAATAAGGTGTTTGCGACCTTGGTGCATCGGTCTGTCGAAAACATCTTTGCTTGGCATACCGGACACGCATGACCGGTACAAAAACGGCGCGGCAGTATAACCCGGTACTCTCACTGATACACCCGTAGAGGTGCAAACGAAAGTAGGGGGTGGACGAGGGGTGATAAGTTAAACTGTAAAACCACGAAATATATGAAGATCAACTGTGGGAGCGGGCTTGCTCGCGATTGCATCACCGCGGTCATTCAAAAAAACCGCGCCGCCTGCATCGAGAGCAATCCAGCTCCCACAGGCTTACCCTGCGGAGGCCAGCAGTGCCCCAGTTACACGTCGCTGACCAGCACTGGTCAGTTGCCCCGAACACTAACCTGCTCGATGCCTTGAATCAGGTTGGCGTGTCGGTGCCCTACAGTTGCCGGGCGGGCAGTTGCCATGCCTGCCTGGTGCGCTGCGTGCGTGGTGAGCCCGCCGATCTCAAGCCCGAGGCATTGAGTCGGGACCAGCATGAGCAGGGCTGGCGCCTGGCCTGTCAGTGTCAAATTGTCGAAGACCTGCAGATTGAAGCCTTTGACCCGCTGCGCGACGGTGTGCCGGCCCAAGTGGCAGGGCTCGACTGGCTCAGTCCGACGGTGTTGCGCTTGCGCCTCACGCCGCAGCGGGCTTTGCGTTATCGCGCAGGCCAGCATCTGGTGCTGTGGGCTGGCGATGTGGCGCGGCCGTATTCGTTGTCCAGCCTGCCCGAAGAAGACCGCTTTCTGGAGTTTCACCTCGATTGTGCGCACCCCGGTGAGTTTGTCGACGCGGCCCGCCAGTTCAAGGTCGGTGACGTTGTACGGCTGGGCGAGTTGCGCGGCGGCGCACTGCGTTATGATCCGGACTGGCAGGAGCAACCGCTCTGGCTGCTGGCATCCGGTACCGGCCTGGGGCCTTTGTATGGCGTATTGCGCGAGGCCTTGCGTCAGGATCATCAAGGCCCGATACGGCTGGTGCATGTGGCCCGCGACAAGGCTGAGCATTACCTCCAGAGCGAACTGCTGGCCCTGTCGGCGGCTTGTCCAGGGTTTGTGATCGAGTACCTTGAACGCCCTCAGTTGCCCGACTACCTGTTACAGATGGGGGTTGTCTCGCGCCAGACCCGTGCCTTGGTCTGCGGTCACCCGGATACGGTCGATGCCTTTGCCAAACGTTTGTTTCTGGCGGGCTTGCCGCGTAATCAGCTGTTGGCCGATGCCTTTTTGACCCGCAGCTAGGCGCACAAAAAAGCCCCGCCTGATCACTCAGGCGGGGCTTGGGATTCAAACCTTGCAGGCTTAAACCATTTTGTCGCCGACATGCAGGATCTTCATGCCGTTGGTGCCGCCGATGGTGTGGTAGCTGTCGCCCTTGGTCAGGATGACCCAGTCGCCTTTTTCCACAACGCCACGCTTGAGCAGCTCGTCGATGGCAGCCTGGCTGACCTGTTCTGGCGGCAGCGATGCCGGGTCGAACGGTACGGTGTAGACGCCACGGAACATTGCCGCGCGCGCCTGGGTTTCACGGTGCGGGGAGTAGGCGTAGATTGGTACCGAGGAGCGGATGCGCGACATGATCAGCGGGGTGTAGCCGCTTTCAGTCAGGGCGATGATCGCTTTGACACCCGGGAAGTGGTTGGCGGTGTACATGGCCGCCAGCGCAATGCTCTGGTCGCAGCTTTCGAAGGTTTTACCGATACGGTGGCTGGACGTTTTGCTGGTCGGGTGCTTTTCAGCGCCGACACAGATGCGCGCCATAGCCTGCACGGCTTCCAGCGGGTAGGCGCCGGCAGCACTTTCAGCCGAGAGCATCACGGCGTCGGTGTAGTCGAGAACGGCGTTGGCAACGTCGGACACTTCGGCACGAGTTGGCATCGGGTTCTGGATCATCGACTCCATCATCTGGGTTGCCACGATCACCGCTTTATTGTGGCGACGTGCGTGCAGAATGATTTTCTTCTGGATGCCCACCAGCTCGGCATCGCCGATTTCAACACCGAGGTCGCCACGGGCAACCATCACCGCGTCGCTGGCCTTGATCAGGCCGTCGAGGGTTTCGTCATCGGCTACGGCTTCGGCGCGTTCAATCTTCGCTACCAGCCAGGCAGTACCGCCGGCTTCGTCGCGCAGTTGGCGGGCGTATTCCATGTCGGCAGCGTCACGCGGGAACGACACGGCCAGGTAGTCGACTTGCATTTCGGCAGCCAGCTTGATGTCGGCCTTGTCTTTTTCAGTCAGGGCCGGTGCGGTCAGGCCACCACCGCGACGGTTGATGCCTTTGTGGTCGGACAGTGGGCCGCCGATCAGCACGGTGCAGTGCAGGGCGTCGTCGGTGGCAGTGTCTACACGCATCACCACACGGCCGTCATCGAGCAGCAGCTCGTCGCCGACGCCGCAGTCTTTAACCAGGTCCGGGTAGTCGATGCCGACCACTTGCTGGTTGCCTTCGGTCAACGGATGGCTGGTGGAGAAGGTGAATTGATCACCGATCTTCAGCTCGATCTTTTTGTTGGCAAATTTGGCGATACGAATTTTCGGGCCTTGCAGGTCACCCAGCAGGGCTACGAAACGACCGTGCTTGGCAGCGATGTCACGTACCAGCTTGGCGCGAGCCTTGTGCTCGTCGGGGGTGCCGTGGGAAAAGTTCAGACGGGCAACGTCCAGGCCAGCGAGGATCAGCTGTTCCAGCATTTCCGGTGAATTGCTGGCAGGGCCAAGTGTGGCAACAATTTTGGTTCGACGAACAGACATGCAAAGACTCCTGAGTTCAAGCGCTGCCAAAGGCTACTATGGTCTTTGGCTGTAGTCATTGTTCCTCTGCACTACTTTCTGCTTAAGTTGTGGTGCATCGGGTCTGTTGTCTGAAGAATCTGGCCGTGGGGTCGATACACTGTTATGAACAGGAGATGCCCCATGCGAATCGTGCTCGTTTTAATCTTGGTCGCCAGTGCGACCGGCTGTACCCGTTGGTCGATGAACCATCATTTGAACAATGCCTATCGTGCTTACGACCGGGGCAATTGTGAAACGGTAATGCTTGAGTTGTCCGAGGTTGATCGCGACAGTCGTAGTCGCCCGTACATTTGGCCACAAACAGCTATGCTCCGTGGACTGTGTCTTGAGCGTACGAAGTTTTACTTGGATGCGTCCCAGACTTACCAGTACATCATCAACGAATTTCCCAAGAGCGAGTACGCCTACCGGGCCAAGGCTCGGATCGAGACATTGCGCATTCTCAGGTTCATCCCGGGCCCCGGCACTACTGCCCAGGCAGTGCCTGTAAGCATTCCATGATGGGCGAAATTTAAACTGGTCATTTGTGCCCGGTTGGCTAATATCAAATTCGTTCGAGTGTTTTTTGTTTCTCTTGGTACACAAACGGATGACTCGCTCTGTCGCTGCTTGATATGTCGAGCTTCAGGTGAAGATGGCGGGCAGATCTACACGTGACTGTTGGCCCGGATGTGGGGGACAGGGCGTTTCGAGACGCCAGCGCGGCCATGCTGAATGGCCTCTCTATAGTGAAGTTGAACATGGTTATCGAACGGCTTATCCAGCGGCACCAACTGACGTTTTTCCTGAAAGTGTTCAATCGGTTCACGGACAAGCCTATTGGCTATCTGGGCAATGTGTCTGATGGCGGGTTGATGCTGATCAGCCAGTTACCGATGTTGGTCGACGCCAATTTCGAGTTTCGGATCAAGCTTCCCGGTGCCGATGGGGAGGTGCAGTTTATCGACCTGACAGCGCGTTGCCTGTGGTGCCGTGAGGATCTAACGCCGCATTATTACGATTCCGGGTTTATCCTGTATCAGCCACCCGCCGAGTACAGCGGTTTGATCAGTGCCTTGCAGCGCTACTTCAGCTTCCAGCCCCTGCAAGCCTCTGCATAGCCCCGGGGCTGGTCTTGCCCGGGTTTGAGCGCCTAGACTGTCCGGGTCTACTGCTCAGGAACACCCCGTGACCTCTATCTTCTGGTACGACTACGAAACCACTGGTATCAACCCGCGCTGCGACCGGGCGGTGCAAGTGGCCGGCATCCGCACCGACCTTGAACTCAACGAGATTGATCAGCCGGTCAACCTCTATTGTCAGCCAAGCGACGATATCCTCCCTCATCCCATGGCCTGCCTGATCACCGGCATCACGCCCGCTCGTCTCGAAGACAAGGGCCTGGGCGAAGCCGAGTTCATGACTCGCACCCATGCCCAGCTGGCACTGCCCGGCACTTGCGGGGCGGGCTACAACTCGTTGCGCTTTGATGATGAGGTAACGCGCTACAGTCTCTACCGAAACTTCTTCGACCCTTATGCACGTGAATGGCAGGGTGGCAACAGTCGCTGGGACCTCATTGATGTGGTGCGAACAGCCTATGCCCTGCGGCCTGAAGGCATCGTCTGGCCAGAGGAAGAGGGGCGGGTGACGCTCAAGCTTGAACGGTTGACGGCGGCTAACGGGATTGATCATGGCCAGGCCCACGATGCGTTGTCCGATGTACGGGCAACCATTGCGCTGGCCCGGCTGATTCGTGACAAACAACCCAAGTTATATGACTGGTTATTCCAGTTGCGCAGCAAACAACGTGTGCTTGATCAAATTCGGCTATTGCAGCCCATGCTGCATATCTCGGGGCGTTTTTCCGCGGCCAGACATTATGCCGGTGTGGTCTTGCCGCTGGGTTGGCACCCAAAGAATCGTAATGCTCTGATTGTCTACGACCTGCACTTAGACCCTCAGCCTTTACTGGAGATGGACGCCGCAGCGTTGCGCAAGATGCTCTATACCCGGCGTGAAGATTTACCCGACGGTCAATTACCCATTGGGCTAAAGCTGATTCAAGTTAATCGTTGCCCGGTGGTCGCCCCCTTGAATGTAGTGCGTGCCCAGGACCAACAGCGATTGCAACTGGACATGGACCTCTATCACGCGCGAGCCCGGAGCCTTGTTGAGGCTCAGCAAGTTTGGCAGGAAAAGTTGTCGGCCATTTATGCCCGCGAAGACTTTACCCCCAGTGAAGATCCGGAGCAGCAATTGTATGACGGGTTTATTGGCGATCGAGACCGTCGACTGTGTGAGCAGGTCAGGCACAGTGACCCGGAGCAATTGGCCAAAGATACATGGCCATTTGATGATGAGCGCTTGCCCGAATTATTGTTTCGATACCGCGCCCGAAACTTTCCACATACCCTGAGTGAACAAGAACAGCAGCGTTGGCATATCTTCTGCCAGCAGCGTTTGTCGGATCCGGCCATGGGTGCGCCTTTGACCCTGGACAGCTTTATGCAGGCAGCAGATGAGCTGTCGCGCAGTGCCACGCCGGCCCAGCTAAAGCTTCTGGGCGAATGGCAGCGCTATGCCCAGGCATTGAGCCGGCGTGTCGGGCTGAGCCCGCCCGCCGAGA
The DNA here is from genome assembly GCF_037023725.1 of Pseudomonas bubulae. Taxonomy (NCBI): domain Bacteria; kingdom Pseudomonadati; phylum Pseudomonadota; class Gammaproteobacteria; order Pseudomonadales; family Pseudomonadaceae; genus Pseudomonas; species Pseudomonas bubulae. The sequence goes on along the minus strand of NZ_CP146077.1, from coordinate 4,375,394 downwards.
GTGCGGACTAAAACACAGGCAATAAAAAACGCCAGCATGCTGGCGTTTTTTAGTGGCATCGCAAAATAGTTGCGGGCCCGGTGTCACTTAGTCGAGCAAAGTAGCCCAACCTTCAACCACGTCGCCGCCCCACTTGGCTTTCCACTCTTTCAGAGTTTTGTGGTTGCCACCTTTGGTTTCAATCACTTCACCATTGTGTGGGTTTTTGTATTGTTTAACCTTACGGGCACGTTTGGTGCCGGTGGTTTTAACAACGCCGCGAGGTGCTTTGCTAACTTTGGATTCCGGATCCAGCAGAGCGATGATATCGCGTAGCGATTTTTGGTATTCGCCCATCAGCGTGCGCAGTTTGCCTTCAAATTCCAGCTCGGTTTGAAGTTTGTCGTCTTCGGACAGGTTCTTCAGGCGGGCTTGCAGTTCTTTGATGGCTTCTTCGGTTGCACGATATTCGTTGATCAAGGACATGAGGATAACCTTATGTTGAAAAGGATGTCAGGGAGACAGTGGCGCAATAGTAGTCAGACAGTTACTGCAAGTAAACATGAAAGGGCTATTTAATTTAAAATTTTATTCATTAACTTTGCCCTCGAGAATATGCGCGCTATTAAATACACCGCGCTACAGTGAGGTTAATATGGACGATCAATAACATCGGCAAGTGTCCGTCCATTGCAGTGCAGGCCACGTCGATGCTGGTGTGGCACCTTCGGTGCGCGACCCGATGGCGCAGGTGCCGAGCTGTAACGAATACTGCAGTTTTGCTGCGCACTCGCTAGAATGGCGGCCTTAGTAAAGTTTTTGGAGTTTTCCCCTCATGCGCACTTTTCGGTTGGTGATTGCGTGCCCCGACGGCGTCGGCATTGTCGCCAAGGTCAGCAATTTCCTTGCCTCCCACAATGGCTGGATCACTGAAGCAAGCCACCACTCGGACGACCAGAGCGGTTGGTTCTTTATGCGTCACGAGATTCGTGCCGATTCCCTGCCGTTCGGGCTGGAGGCGTTTCGTGAGGCATTTGCCCCGATCGCCGAAGAGTTCTCGATGGAGTGGCGCATTACCGATACGGCGCAGAAAAAACGCGTGGTATTGATGGCGAGCCGCGAATCCCACTGCCTGGCAGATCTGCTGCACCGCTGGCACAGCGATGAACTGGACTGCGATATTTCCTGCGTGATCTCCAATCACGATGACCTGCGCAGCATGGTCGAGTGGCATGGCATCCCGTTCTATCACGTACCGGTTGACCCGAAGAACAAGGAGCCGGCTTTCGCCGAAGTCTCGCGTCTGGTCAAGCACCATGCTGCCGAAGTGGTGGTACTGGCCCGTTACATGCAAATCCTGCCACCTGACCTGTGCAGCGAATATGCCGGCCAGGTCATCAATATCCACCACAGCTTCCTGCCGTCGTTTGTCGGCGCCAAGCCTTATCACCAGGCCTCGATGCGGGGCGTGAAGCTGATCGGTGCAACCTGCCATTATGTGACTGAAGAGCTGGATGCCGGTCCTATCATCGAGCAGGACGTGGTACGTGTCAGCCACAGTGACAGCATTGAGGATATGGTGCGTTTCGGCCGTGATGTCGAGAAAATGGTACTGGCCCGTGGCTTGCGTTATCACCTTGAAGATCGCGTGCTGGTGCATGGCAACAAGACTGTAGTGTTCTGATCGGTTATTGATTAACGCAGTGGGAGCGAGCCTGCTCGCGAAGGATTGCCGGCGGAGGATGTGATGAGCGATCCACTCGACAAGGCGACATCCAGTGCTCCACCGACCTTGGGTGAGGGCTGTCTGAGTCGCTATGACCCGGATGCCCTCAGCCCCGAGGACGGCACCGACTTCCCCGGTGCCGCCGAGCTTTGGGCGCAGGAGCTAGACGCTGCAGGCATGCAGCGTGTGCCTGAAGCCTAAATCCTGAAACTGCCCACCAGATGCTTCAGGCGGGCAGCCTGCTGTTCCAGATCGGAACACGCGCGAAGGGTTGATTGAAGGTTTTCGACGCCTTCCTGATTCAGCGTATTGATCTCGGTAATGTCCATATTGATCGACTCGACCACCGAGGTTTGTTCCTCGGTTGCCGTGGCGACAGACTGGTTCATGCCGTCGATTTCACCAATGCGTTCGGTCACGCTGATCAGGCGCTCGCCCGCGCGGTTGGCGATTTCCACGCTGTCCTGGCTGTGACGCTGGCTTTCTTCCATGGTGCTCACTGAGCCTCGGGCACTGATCTGCAATTCTTCGATCATTTTCTGCACTTGCTGCGCCGATTCCTGGGTGCGGTGTGCCAGGTTGCGCACTTCATCGGCGACCACGGCAAAGCCACGCCCGGCTTCGCCAGCACGAGCTGCTTCAATGGCGGCGTTAAGGGCCAGCAGGTTGGTTTGCTGGGAAATGCTGGTGATCACCTCCAGGATTTGACCGATATTCACCGTCTTGTCGTTAAGCGACTCGATATGACCGCTGGAGGTGCCAAGCATTTGCGACAGCTTCTGCATCGAGCTGATGCTGCGTTCGACCACTTCCTGGCCTTCCTCGGCAAGGCCGCGAGCATCGCTGGCCTGGTGCGAGGCCTGGGCGGCGTTGCGGGCGATCTCCTGTGCGGCGGCGCCCAGTTCGTTGATAGCAGCGGCGACGCTACTGGTGCGGCTGGCCTGTTCGTCAGAGTTGAGCATCGATGAGTTGGAAGCGCTGACAACCCGCAGGACCACCTCGTTGACCTGGCCGGTGGCCGAGGCCACTTCGCTGATGGAAGCGTGAATGCGCTCGACAAAACGGTTGAATGCGCTGCCCAGGGTACCGAATTCATCCTGGGACTCCACCACCAGGCGGCGCGTCAGGTCACCTTCGCCTTCGGCAATATTCTGCATGGCGCGGGTCATCACGTGCAGCGGTTGCATCAGCAGGCGAATCAACAGGCCGAGCAGGGCGATGATCGAAACCACGGCGATAACCGTGGCAATGATTGCCGAAGTACGGAACTCACTGAGCGCTGCGAAAGCCTGCTGCTTGTCAACCGACAGGCCGATGTACCAGTTGGCTGAGCCCAGCCCTTTGATCGGGGTGAAGCTTACGATCCGGGTTTTGCCATTGGCCTGGATCTCGCTGAACGCAGTGGTGATCGCGGGAGTGTCCTGCGGATAGATGTCCTTCAGGTTCCTGGTGGCCAGGCTCTTGTCCGGGTGCACCAGGATTTCGCCGTCGGCATTGATCAGAAAGGCGTAACCCATGCCGTTGAAATTCAGCGCGTTGATGCTGTCGGTGATGGCTTGCAGGGTCATGTCGGCGCCGACCACACCCAGGGTTTGAGAGCCCTTTTTTACCGGGGCCGCGATGGTAATGACCATCTGTCCGGTGGCAGCATCTATATAGGGTTTGGTCAGGCTGGAGCTGCTGCTGTTGAACGCATCCTTGTACCAGGGCCGGGTGCGCGGGTCGTAGCCGTCAGGCATCTTGCTGTCAGGGCGAATGGTAAATCCGCCTTGGCTGTCACCAAAATAAACCGACATAAAGGTACTGCTCAGGGTTTTTTGTTCCAGCAGGCTGGCCACCTGGGCGGGCTCTGGAGTCAGGGCGATGGATTCAGCGAGGTTTTGCGCCAGCAGGATCCGGCCACCGAGCCAGGTCTGAATGTTATTGGCCGTGACACTGCCCATCTCGTGCAGGTAGTTGTCCAGGTTGTTGCGGATGGCGTTGCGTTGCAAGTAGTCGTTATACAGCGTAAATAGCGAAAAGGCGGCTATTACGATCAGGGACGCGGCAAGCAGGATTTTATGACTGAAACGCAGGTTTTTATTCATGGCTTGAAGGGTCCGCTAAGGTCTAAAAGTGTGCGACATACACTCTGGTAAAACGCGCGCTCTACACAGCACTGCCTGAACAGGGCAAGTTGGCTGTTGATCAAGCCGCTTTACCACGCTAAATCCGGTTTTATGTGGTCTAGCATTCAGTGTGTATCGACCCGCGATCGCTAAAGATTAATCAAAGGTGGCAAAATGCCTGACTCTTCTGCTCTAGTAATCGGCGCTGACCTTTCGGCTCAGCCCATCGCGCAGTCCTTGCGCCTGGCCAATCGCCACGGTTTAGTGGCGGGAGCCACGGGCACGGGTAAAACCGTTACGCTTCAGCGGCTGGCTGAACAGTTCAGTGATGCCGGGGTGGCCGTCTTCGCCGCCGACATCAAGGGTGACTTGTGCGGCCTGGGTGCGGCCGGCAATCCCCAGGGCAAGATTGCCGAACGGATCGCGGGAATGCCCTGGCTCAATTACCAGCCCAAGGCCTATCCGGTTACTTTGTGGGATATCCAGGGCAAGACGGGTCACCCATTGCGCACGACCCTGAGTGACATGGGGCCGTTGCTGCTGGGCAGCCTGCTGGAGCTGACCGACAGCCAGCAGTCGGCCCTCTATGCCGCCTTCAAGGTGGCGGATCGGGAAGGGTTGTTGCTGCTTGACCTTAAAGACCTCAAGGCACTGCTCAATCACCTGCGTGACAACCCACAAGTGCTTGGCGATGACGCGGCCCTGATGACCACGGGCTCCAGCCAGGCGTTGTTGCGCCGTCTGGCAACCCTTGAGCAGCAGGGTGCAGAAGCCCTGTTTGGTGAGCCGGCACTGCAGCTCGACGATATTTTGCAGCCCGCCAGCGACGGGCGCGGGCAGATCCATCTGCTCGATGCCAGCCGCCTGGTGCATGAAGCGCCCAAGGTCTACGCAACGTTCCTGTTGTGGTTGCTGGCGGAGCTTTTCGAACAGTTGCCCGAGCGCGGCGATGCAGACAAGCCCTTTCTGGCGCTGTTTTTCGACGAAGCGCATCTGTTGTTTGCTGGTACGCCAAAAGCATTGCAGGACCGGCTGGAACAAGTGGTCAGGTTGATTCGCTCCAAGGGTGTAGGGGTGTATTTCGTCACTCAATCACCGGCGGACTTGCCCGATACGGTGCTGGCACAGTTGGGGTTGCGTATCCAGCACGGGCTGCGGGCCTTTACGGCCAAAGAGCAGAAATCCCTGAAAGCTGTGGCAGACGGCTTTCGCCCCAATCCGGCATTCAGCGCGCTGGCCGTACTGACGGAGCTGGGCACGGGGGAGGCTCTGGTGGGCATGCTTGAGGAAAAAGGCACGCCGGCGATGGTTCAGCGGGTGCTGATTGCGCCACCGCAATCGCGTATAGGCCCGCTGACGGAGGCCGAAAGGGCTGCATTGATCAGCCGTTCAGCGCTGCAGGGGCGTTATGACAAGCCCGTTGATCGAGAGTCGGCTTATGAAATCCTCATGGCCCGCAAAGGCGTGGCACCGCAAGATCAGGCGCAGACACAGGCTGCACAGCACGAGCCGGGGTTTCTTGATCAGGCGGGAGACTTTTTGGGCACGACAGCAGGCAAGGCCTTGCAGTCGATGGCGCGTCAGGCGGCGGGTCAGATGGGCCGTCAGCTGGTGCGCGGGCTGTTGGGGTCGTTACTGGGTAACAGCAAGCGCAAATAAATAACAAGACTGCAACTGTGGGAGCGAGCAGGCTCGCTCCCACAATGGGGCTTGATCAGGAGGATCAGTCGGGTTTGGGCCGCGCGTGGCTGGCCAGGCGTTCAAGGGCCGCGCGCAAGGCCGGGTCGGTAATGCCATCGGCCGTTGCCTGGATGGTCTGGGCGGCATCGACGGACAAATCCAGCGTATGCCCCGCGACCTTGGCCTGTACCGTGGGCGGCTGCACCTTGAACAAAATGCGGGTCAGGCTGGCGAACTCGTCGAATGCCTGCAGTTGGCGCAGCAGGCGCTTTTGCTGATAGCGCAGGCGAGTGGCCCAATGGCCGTCGGTCACGATCAGCAACAAACTCCCTTCACGCCATGAGGCAACGTGACAATGCTCCCTCGCGGCGGGCTGAAGCTGGCTTTCAAGCAGGCGTTGCAGGTGTGCCAGGCGCTTGGCATGGCCGAAAATAGCTTTTAGGGGCTTGGCCTCGCGGAGCAGGACGGAGGGTGCCCGTGCTGGATGTGGGCGAAATGCCATGTTCAAACACCTGATAAAACAGAGCTGCAATCTTAGCAGATGCCTGCCTCTCACTGGTCCGGGCTAAGGTAAATCTGAATTTATTTATGAAATCAATGAGTAACTTCTTGTGCAAACGGGTTGAAGTTCAGCAAAAAGCCCTTATTTTAGGGAGGCCCCTTCACAACGCAGTACCAGTATCGTGGAATAACGCCACTTTCCTCACCGCCGTTTCCGGGTAGAATGCTCGTTCGCATGCGGCCATCAGGGCTGCTCGGGCGACTCTCGGGGCCGCCCTCCATCCCTATGTGTGGAAGATCCTGCCGATATGTTTGCGCCTTTGTTAAAGAAACTTTTTGGAAGCAAGAACGAGCGCGAAGTTAAACGCATGCTCAAGACAGTACAGGTCGTCAATTCCTTCGAAGAGCAGATGGTTGCCCTGACCGATGAGCAATTGCGCGCCAAGACCGAAGAGTTCAAGGCCCGCATAGCCAAAGGTGAGACCCTCGACCAACTGCTGCCAGAAGCCTTTGCGGTCTGCCGTGAAGCCGGCAAGCGTGTCATGGGCATGCGTCACTTCGATGTACAGCTGATCGGCGGCATGACCTTGCATGAAGGCATGATCGCAGAAATGCGTACGGGTGAAGGCAAGACCTTGGTAGCAACCCTGGGCGTTTACCTCAACGCATTGTCGGGCAAGGGCGTTCACGTGGTAACCGTGAACGACTACCTGGCTCGCCGGGATGCCAACTGGATGCGCCCGCTCTACGAGTTCCTGGGCCTTACGGTCGGTGTCGTGACACCGTTCCAGCCACCTCAGGAAAAGCGCGAAGCCTATGCTGCCGATATCACTTACGGCACCAACAACGAGTTCGGTTTCGATTACCTGCGTGACAACATGGCTTTCAGCATGGAAGAAAAATTCCAGCGCGAGCTTAATTTCGCCGTAATCGACGAAGTCGACTCCATCCTTATCGATGAAGCCCGTACTCCGCTGATCATCTCCGGTCAGGCTGAAGACAGCTCCAAGCTGTACATTGAAATCAACAAGCTGATCCCTCGCCTTGAGCAACACATCGAGGAAGTGGAAGGCGAAGTCACCAAGGCTGGCCATTTCACCATCGATGAAAAGACCCGCCAGGTTGAGCTGAACGAAGCCGGTCACCAGTTCGTTGAAGACATGCTGACCCAGATCGGCCTGCTCGCCGAAGGCGAAAGCCTGTACTCGGCGCACAACCTGGGCCTGTTGACCCACGTGTACGCTGCACTGCGCGCCCACAAGCTGTTCCATCGCAACGTTGAATACATCGTTGAAGACGGTCAGGTATTGCTGGTCGACGAACACACTGGGCGTACCATGCCGGGTCGTCGTCTGTCCGAAGGCCTGCACCAGGCGATCGAAGCGAAGGAAGGCCTGAATATCCAGGCAGAGAGCCAGACCCTGGCCTCGACCACCTTCCAGAACTACTTCCGCCTGTACAACAAGCTGTCGGGCATGACCGGTACAGCAGACACCGAAGCGTTTGAATTCCACCAGATCTACGGTCTGTCGGTAATGGTCATCCCGCCGAACAAGCCGCTGGCGCGTAAAGACTACAACGACCTGGTGTTCCTCACCGCGGACGAGAAGTACGCGGCGATCGTGGCCGACATCAAGGACTGCATGGCCAAGGGTCGTCCGGTGCTGGTGGGTACGGCAACCATCGAAACCTCCGAGCACATGTCCAACCTTCTGAAGAAGGAAGGCATCGAGCACAAGGTTCTGAACGCCAAGTTCCACGAAAAAGAAGCAGAAATCATTGCACAGGCCGGTCGTCCGGGCGCGTTGACCATTGCAACCAACATGGCCGGTCGTGGTACCGACATCCTGTTGGGCGGCAACTGGGAAGTGGAAGTAGCCTCCCTGGAAAACCCGACACCTGAGCAGATCGCGCAGATCAAGGCCGACTGGCAAAAACGTCACCAGCAGGTGCTGGAGTCGGGTGGCCTGCATGTGATCGCTTCCGAGCGTCACGAATCGCGCCGTATCGACAACCAGCTGCGTGGCCGTGCCGGCCGTCAGGGTGACACCGGTTCCAGCCGTTTCTACCTGTCGCTGGAAGACAGCCTGATGCGTATCTTCGCCTCTGATCGGGTGAAGAACTTCATGAAGGCCCTGGGCATGCAGTCCGGCGAAGCGATTGAGCACCGCATGGTGACCAACGCGATCGAGAAGGCCCAGCGCAAGGTTGAAGGTCGCAACTTCGATATCCGCAAGCAATTGCTGGAGTTCGATGACGTCAACAACGAACAGCGTAAAGTGATTTATCACATGCGTAACACGTTGCTGGCAGCCGACAACATCGGTGAGACCATCGCCGACTTCCGCAAGGATGTACTGGACAGCACCGTAAGCGCTCATATTCCGCCACAATCGTTGCCGGAACAGTGGGACGTCAAAGGTCTGGAAGCGGCCATCGAAAGCGGCTTCGGGGTGAAACTGCCGATCCAGCAATGGCTCGACGAAGATGATCACCTGTACGAAGAAACCCTGCGTGAGAAGCTGCTGGCTGAATTGATTGCAGCTTACAACGAGAAAGAAGAGCAGGCCGGTGCTGAAGCACTGCGCACGTTCGAGAAGCAGATTGTGCTGCGCGTTCTGGATGACCTGTGGAAAGACCACCTGTCGACCATGGACCACCTGCGCCACGGTATCCACTTGCGCGGTTATGCGCAGAAGAACCCGAAGCAGGAGTACAAGCGCGAGTCGTTCAACCTGTTCTCCGAGCTGCTTGATTCGATCAAACGCGACTCGATCCGTGTGTTGTCCCACGTACAGGTTCGTCGTGAAGACCCGGTCGAAGAGGAGGCGCGCCTGCGCCAGGAAGCTGAAGACCTGGCTTCGCGCATGCAGTTCCAGCATGCTGAAGCGCCGGGCCTTGACCAGCCGGAGGCAATGGCCCAGGTGCTGCAAGGTGCTGACGTCGAAGATGTTGTGGCGGCAACCGAGCCTGTTCGTAGCGAGCAGAAGCTGGGTCGCAACGAGCTGTGCCACTGCGGCTCGGGCAAGAAATACAAGCACTGTCACGGGCAAATCAACTAAAGCCCGCTTCACCTGCTGAAACACCTGCGCCGCGACCGGCATTAGCCGTCGCGGCGTTTTACCATTGAATTCCCGTCCTTTTGCGGCGGCGCACAGAACTTTTTAGGAGCGCGTCATGGCTGTTGGTCTTGGTCCTTTGCCTGTTTTGCACCCGGTGGCCGGTTTTGAACTGGGTATCGCTTCTGCCGGTATCAAGCGCGCAGGGCGCAAGGACGTGGTGATTATGCGCTGCGCCGAAGGCTCCAGCGTGGCGGGTGTTTTCACCCTGAATGCGTTTTGCGCGGCCCCTGTGATTCTGGCCAAACAACGTGTGCAAGGCCCGGTTCGCTATTTGCTGACCAACACGGGCAATGCCAACGCCGGTACCGGTGAGCCAGGGCTGATCGCTGCAACCCGGACCTGCGCCAGGCTGGCTGAACTGACCGGCGTTGATGCCAGTGCAGTGCTGCCGTATTCCACCGGGGTGATCGGCGAGCCGCTGCCTGTCGAGAAGATCGAAGGCGCATTGCAAGCCGCGCTGGACGATTTGTCCGAGAACAACTGGGCCGAAGCTGCAACCGGCATCATGACCACCGACACCCTGCCAAAGGGTGCCAGCCGTCAGTTCGAGCATGAAGGCGTAACCATCACCGTGACCGGTATCAGCAAGGGTGCGGGCATGATTCGTCCAAATATGGCCACCATGCTGGGCTACATCGCCACCGACGCCAAAGTTGCCCGCGACGTGTTGCAAAACCTGCTGCTCGACGGTGCGAACAAGTCGTTCAACCGCATCACTATCGATGGCGATACTTCGACCAACGACTGCTGCATGCTGATTGCCACCGGCAAGGCTGCCCTGCCTGAAATTACAGAAGCCAGCGGCCCGCTGTTTGCCGCGTTGAAACGGGCGGTGCTGGAAGTCTGCATGGAGGTGGCGCAGGCCATCGTGCGTGACGGTGAGGGTGCGACCAAGTTTGTCACCGTTGAAGTAAATGGCGGCGCCAATCACCAGGAGTGCCTGGACGTGGGGTACACCGTTGCACACTCGCCGCTGATCAAGACCGCGCTGTTTGCCTCGGACCCGAACTGGGGCCGCATTCTGGCTGCAGTGGGCCGCGCAGGCGTGCCGGATCTGGACGTCAGCAAGATTGACGTGTTCCTGGGTGAAGTGTGCATTGCCAGCGGCGGCGCCCGTTCGGCCACTTACACCGAAGAGCAGGGCTCGGCAGTGATGGCTCGCGAAGAAATCACCATCCGCATCGAATTGGGTCGTGGTACCTGCAGCGAGACTATCTGGACCACTGACCTGTCCCACGAATACGTGAAAATCAACGCCGAGTACCGTACCTAAGTCGTCTCGACATCACGGGGTTGTCAGCCGATCCTGCGCGGGCAGCACCGTGATGCCTTGAGGGCATCAGATTTACCCCCTAATTCTCAAGGTGTCTGTGTATGAGCTTCCACCTGATCATTGGCGACAAGTTGCACTCTTCGTGGTCCCTGCGTGGCGCGCTGGCGCTGGATCTGGCGGGTGCTGCCTACACCGAGACACTGATAAAACTGGGTCAGCCGGATACCCGGGCACTGATTCTGCAACACTCGGCAACGGGTAAAGTACCGTTGCTCAAGACCGAACATGGCACCATCGCTGACTCGCTGGCGATTGCCGAATATCTGAATGAGCGTTTCCCTGCGGCCCAGTTATGGCCTGCAGATATCAAGGCACGGGCCCAGGCCCGATCGGCTTGCGCGCAAATGCACAGCGGCTTTTTTGCGTTGCGGGGCAATCTGCCATTTGATTTGAGCCATGATCAGGCGCTGGTACCCATGCCGGCCGAGGCTCAGGCCGACATCGAGCGCATCATTGCCTTGTGGGCAGAGTGCCGTGCTGTGGCCAGCGAACGCGGGCCGTACCTGTTCGGGCGGTTGAGTGTGGCTGATGCGTTTTTCGCGCCGGTGGCTGTGCGCCTTCGCACTTATCGCGTGGAGCTGTCAGCAGAAGATCAAGCGTATATCGACGCCATTTATCAATGGCCTGCGTTCAAAGCCTGGCAACAGGCCGGATTAGAGGAAGTACAAGGGTGAAACGAGTTCATGTGGCTGCGGCCGTTATCCGAGGCACAGACGGCAGCATTCTGATCGCTCGTCGCGCTGACACTCAGCATCAGGGCGGTCTGTGGGAATTTCCCGGCGGCAAGGTCGAGGCCGGGGAATCGGTCGAAGCTGCACTGGCGCGCGAGCTGAAAGAAGAGTTGGGCATTACGGTCGAGGTGGCCCGGCCTCTGATCAAGGTTCAGCATGACTATCCGGATAAGCAGGTTCTGCTGGATGTATGGGAAGTTTCGGCGTTTTCCGGCGAACCTCATGGCGTAGAAGGTCAGCCACTGGCTTGGGTCAGTCAGCGCGAGTTGGTGGACTACAGATTCCCTGACGCCAATCAGCCCATTGTGGGCGCTGCCCGCTTGCCCGATCAGTACCTGATTACGCCGGATGAACTGGAGACCCCTGAGCTGTTGCGCGGTATCCAGAAGGCGATTGCAGGCGGGATCAGGCTGATTTCGTTGCGTGCCCCCAATGGGTACGACCCCAAGTACCGCGACCTGGCGGTGGACGCGACCGGCTTGTGTGCCGGCAAGGCGCAGTTGATGCTCAAGGGGCCGTTGGAGTGGTTGGGGGATTTTCCTTCGGCCGGCTGGCATCTGACGGCCGCGCAATTGCGCAAGTACGCCGCCAAGGGTCGGCCATTGCCAAAAGACCGCTGGCTGGCTGCTTCATGCCATAACGCCGAGGAGCTGGCGCTGGCTGAACAGATGGATGTGGACTTCGTGACCCTGTCGCCGGTGCTGGCGACGCAGACCCACCCTGATGCACAGCCACTGGGCTGGGAGCAGGCGCAGCAATTGATCGCCAATTTCAGCAGGCCGGTATTTTTGCTGGGTGGGCTCGGCCCGGATGATCGCCAGCAGGCGTGGCAGATCGGTGCCCAGGGCGTGGCGGGTATTCGGGCGTTCTGGCCGCAGGTTTGATGTGATTCGTAGGCTGTTGCGGGTCCCGCGACGGCATGCACGTTCTGTTGGTTGTGGGAGCGAGCCTGCTCGCGAACGACCTTCGCGAGCAGGCTCGCTCCCACAGATTCAGTTTTTCCTGTAGTCGCTGACGAGTAGAGCGACTACAAATGAACGACATCAAGCCTTTGGTTTGGCTGCCGCCTGCCACAGGATCTCTGCAACCCCCTGGCGCTTGGCAATCAGGCGCGCGGCGACAAACAGCAAGTCAGACAAGCGATTGATATACGCCAGCCCCACACCTGCCAGTGGCTCCAATGCATTGAGCTGCTGGCAGCGGCGTTCGGCACTACGTGCCAGGCTGCGGCAAACATGGGCCTGGGCTATCAGGCTCGAGCCGCCGGGCAGAATGAAGTTCTCCAGTGGCCCCAGCTCCTCATTCCAGCGATCGATCGCAGTTTCAAGCCGTTCGATCTCGGCAGCGTTAAGTGCCTGATATTCCGGCATCGCCAACTCACCCCCCAGGTCAAACAAACGGTGCTGACACGGCTCAAGCACCTCGATCAGCTCGTTGAGCCCCGGCTGGCTGGCACTGTGCTCGATGAGCCCGGCCAGGAGCAGGCCGACCTGGCTGTTAAGCGTATCGACTTCGCCGATGGCTTCTATGCGCGGGTGATCCTTGGGCACACGGCGACCGTCGCCAAGCCCTGTTTCGCCCTTGTCGCCGGTGCGGGTATAAATTTTCGATAAGCGAAAGCCCATGGTTACATTTCCACGTTGGTTGGTTCGGGGGAGGCCGGCTGGTTGCCGGCCAAGGGCAGGCGCAGGGTAAAACAGGTGCCTTGGCCCTGGGTTGAGTGCACTTCCATTTGGCCCTTGTGGTTATTGGTAATGATGAAGTACGACACGGACAGGCCAAGCCCTGTGCCCTGGCCAACTTCCTTGGTGGTGAAGAAGGGCTCGAAAATTCGTTTGCGCACCGCCTCGGGCATACCGGCACCGTTGTCTTCGACCTGTATTTCCGCCCAGGGCGGGTTGAGCCTGGTGCGCAGGGTTATGCGTCCCGGCTCGCTCTGATCGGCACGTTGATGAATGGCCTGGGCGGCGTTCTTCAGCAAATTGAGCAGCACCTGCTCCAGTTCGTTGGGGATGCCGGGCACCGGTCCCAGTTGCGGGTCGAACTGGCGAGTGATGGCTTGTCCCATAAAGTCAAAACCAATGGCCAGGTCGAAATCATTGCTGGCGATGTCCAGAGCCTGGTCAATCAGGGCCGACAGATCACAGGGGCTCATCTGCCGGTTGCTGCGGCGGCTGAAGCTGAGCATATGGGTGACAATTTTCGCCGCGCGTGCACCGGCCTGTTGAATGCCATCCAGTAGTTGCGGGATTTCCCGGGCCTGCAGGTAGTGGTTGACCACCTCCAGGTCGATGCCGGTCTGCTCGGCTTGTTCGATGTTCTTGGGCAACTCGCTCGACAGGCGCCTGCGAATGTTCTGTACGTTATGCAGGATCGCTCCCAGCGGATTGTTGATTTCGTGAGCCATACCGGCAGCCAGCCCGCCTACGGAAAGCATTTTTTCCGATTGCACCATCATGTCTTCCAGCGACAGGCGCTGGGTGATGTCATCGATGCGGATCACCACGCCGCGTCCACCACCGCCCATCAGGGGGTAAAAGGTCAGGGCATAGTGGCGGGCTTCCTCGCCCTGATTCCAGGTGACGCGTTCAATTTTTGCGACCTGGTGGTGCTCAATGGTGTCTTTGAGTTGCGGCAGGAAGGGCTTGAGAGGTTCAAATGCCAGCTCGATGGGCTTGTTCAGGGCTTCATCCAGCTGCGTGCCGGAGAGGGCGCTGGCTTCCTGGTTCCATTGGGTGACATAGAGCTGTTCGTCCAGTGCAATCAGCGCCGAAGGCATGGAGTCGATGATGCAGTTGAGGTAGTTCTGAAAACCGGTAAGTTTTTTCTCGATTTTGCTGCGTACCTGGACTTCCAGTTCCAGCTTGCGATTGGTGTTGCGGGTTTCTTCGGCCAGCGACTGCGCTTGATCGTACGCCTGGCGGGCCTCGTCCCTTGCGCGTTTGAGCGCTTGATCGCGTACTTCAATGCGCGACAGCATGGTGTTGAATGCCTCAGCCAGGCTACCGATTTCGTCGTTGTTGCCGGGCGCCGCGCGCAATGCGTAGTTCTCCTCGCGAGTGACCTGGCGGGACAGTACTTCAAGGCGGTGAATAGGCTGGGTAATCAGGCGCTTGATCTGCCGCGCCACCACGAACCAGAGCAAAGCGCTGATGATCAGAATGCCCAGGCTGGCCGTTAGCGTGCCGGTATAGAACGCCATTGGCAGTTCGCTGCTGGCGATCAGCAACAAATGCCCGGGGGGCTGGTCGCCGTTATGCAGGCGGGTGATTTGATGGCTGCGCAGTTCGGTGAGGCTCCAGGCCTCAAGTTGACGATAGTGCTCCGGAAGTGGCAGGTGTTCGCCGTGTTGCAGTTGTCCCAGCAGGTTGCCCGCGCTGTCATAAATGGCGGCAGCACGCAGGGGGGCGTAGCTGCCGATCTCGTTGAGCAGGGCTTTGGCGCTTTGCGGCGAGTCCAGTGCGTGGGTGATCAGGTCGGGGTTTGCGGTCAGCTTGCCCAGGGTTTGCAGGGCTTGCGGAGCCGTGCTCTCGTGGGAGATCCAGTACGCGACGCTGATAAACGTCAAGTTGGCCACCAGCAATACGGTGGCCAGCAAGGCGAGCAGGGCGGTCAGCAGCTTCTGGCCTACCGGGAGGTTTTCAAGGCGCTGGCGCAAGGGCATGAGATGGCCATTTGATAAAAGAACAGAAGGGCAGGGTAGCGCGGCCCTCAGTTGCAGGGCAATCCGCGCTGGCGCAGGTGTTCGCTCAAGCGTTGGTGCAGACCTTGCAGACAGGGGACGGCGAATTGTCGGTTGCGGGCGGCAGTGCAAGCGTAGCCCAGCAAGTAACTGATTTCGGTGCGCCGGCCCTGGCTGACATCTTGGTGCATCGATGAATAATTGTTGGCTGTCGCCTGGATGACCCGGTGCGCCTCGGTGGCCAGGTCGATGGCGGCTTCTGCCTGGCCGCAGTGTTCCAGCAAGGCGCTGAGTTCGGCGCACAGGGTGTTCACTTCGGCATCATGGGCTTGCAAGCCGCCGTTGCGGCAATCATGGAGCACCGTCAGTGGGTTAATCGCAGAGTTTAGTGCCAGTTTGCGCCACAACCTGCTCAGAATATTCGGGCTCCATTCATGGGCAATGCCGCTGAGTTGAAGCTCTTCCAGCCATTGAGGGGCAGGGCCATGACGTGGGTCGCCCAGCCAGGTATGGCCACGCCCGGCAAACACTACGCGCCAGTCGCCATCGCGATAGGCGCCTTCAGTGCTGGAGGCGAAGATGCAACGCGCGTGGGGTACCTGCGCAGCGACGGCCTGCTGGCTGCCGAGGCCATTTTGCAACAGGATCAGTTCGGCACCCGGGCTCAGGCGCCCGGCGATTTGCTTGACCGCCTGCTCGGCGTCGTATGCCTTGCAGGTGACCAGCAAGCGCTGGATAGGCTCGTCGGTTTCAGGGGTTTGTGCGCTGATGGGCCAGTGTTGCGAATCTTCGCCTTCAATCAGGGTCAACTTTTGCACGGCTTTATAGGCTTGCAGGCGGTCGTCGTTGCGCAGAATGAGGGTGACGGGCAGGTCGGCGCGTGCCAGTCGTGTTGCCCACAGCATCCCCATGCTGCCTGCACCGAGAATGTGCCAGGTGGTGCTAGCCCGTGCCGGTGCGTTTGGGGGATTTTGTGGGATGGCCGAATCTGGCATGTGAGCTCGCAAGTGAATGAAGTCGAAGAACCGCTATAATGCCCGCGCATTTTAACTGTCAGGTCAGGCGTGCTCCATCTGTGTTGAGCGCGCCGTTTATTATTGGAGAAATTACATGCCGTCGTTCGACGTGGTATCCGAACTGGACAAGCACGAAGTCACCAACGCCGTCGAGAACGCCGTCAAGGAGCTGGACCGTCGTTATGACCTCAAGGGTAAAGGTACTTTCGAGTTCAAGGAAAAGGATTTGACGGTCAACTTGACCGCTGAAGCCGACTTCCAGCTCGAAGCCATGATCGAGATCCTCAAGCTGGCACTGGTCAAGCGCAAGATCGACGTTCAGTGCCTTGAGGTCAAGGACGCTTACGCTTCGGGCAAGTTGATGAAGCAGGAAGCGGTGCTCAAGGAAGGCATTGATAAAGAGCTGGCGAAAAAGATCGTCGCTCATGTCAAGGACGCCAAGCTCAAGGTTCAGGCCGCCATTCAGGGCGAGCAAGTGCGTATCACGGGTAAAAAACGTGATGACCTGCAAGAAGCCATCGCTGCGTTGCGTGCCAAGACGTTCGACATGCCGCTGCAGTTCAACAACTTCCGCGACTGATCACCACCCGGGGAACCTCTGGCGATCATTGACGTCCGATTTTCCTGGGCGCTGCAGAAACGATTGAGCTGCCAGGGTGGCTCGATCGTTTTGCTGAATAAATGACGCTGGCAGGTAATGGCGTGAGGAGATAAAAATGGATTTGAACACTGAAGTTGATCAATTGATCAAGGCCTCCCAGGCCTGGGTTCCGATGATCATGGAGTACGGCAGTCGCGTGCTGCTGGCACTGGTTACCCTGGCTGTCGGCTGGTGGCTGATTAACCGCCTGACGACCAAGATCGGTCAGTTGCTGGCGTTGAGAAAGGCGGATCTTGCGCTGCAGGGCTTTATCAGCAGCCTGGCCAATATCATTCTCAAGATATTGCTGATTGTCAGTGTTGCATCGATGATCGGTATTCAGACCACCTCGTTTGTGGCAGCCATCGGTGCGGCAGGTCTGGCCATTGGCCTGGCATTGCAGGGCAGCTTGGCCAACTTTGCAGGTGGGGTACTGATTCTGTTGTTCCGCCCGTTCAAGATCGGTGACTGGATCGAAGCTCAAGGTGTAAGCGGGACTGTCGACAGCATTCAGATTTTCCACACGGTGCTGCGTACCGGTGACAACAAAACCGTCATCGTGCCAAACGGTAACCTGTCCAACGGCATCATCACCAACTACAACCGTCAGCCGACGCGCAAGGTGGTGTTTGATGTGGGTGTGGACTACGAGGCGGACCTGCAGAAGGTGCGTGAAGTGTTGTTGGCGCTGGCCGATGACCCGCGCGTGCTGAAGCAGCCTGCTCCGGTCGTTGTGGTGACTGCCTTGGGCGACAGTGCTATCACCATGTCGCTGCGGGTTTGGGTCAACACCCCGGATTACTGGGATGTACTCTTTATGCTCAACGAGCATTCGCGTGACCGCTTAAAGGCTGAAGGTATTGATATTCCTTTTCCGCAGCGTGTAGTACGTGTGGTTCAGGAAGTGGCGGCGCAATAAGGCCGGGAACTGCACCTGATTATTGAGTCAGGTCTGGATAAACAATTAAAGGGGCTAAGGCCCCTTTAATTGTTTTTGTCGCTTGTGGTCGCCGCTGCGAATGCATGATCGGACATATATGTATAACTGATAATTAGTTGCATTCGGCTCTGTTAGTTAGCTTGCTATATAACTTGGTTTTATGTCGGCCAATAAAAAGCCACGCCCTGAGACAGGTGCGTGGCTTTCACTAAACAGTGTGTTTGCAACTAGAGCCCTTAGGCCTCGGTTACAAGATGTTCAGTGGGTACTCGGCAATGATACGTACGTCGTTGTTGTCTGTGCCGTTCACGCTGTTGTTGCCGTTGGTGCGGTAAACCGCGCTACGCAGACGCAAGGACAGGTCTTTGGCCGGGCCTTCCTGCAATACGTATTTGGTCTCGAAGTCGAACTCGTGCTCTTTGCCTTCGCCCGTGCTGGTGGAGATGTTGTCACCTTTCACGTAGCGAGCCATGAAGCTCAGGCCTGGCACGCCGTAGCTGGCCATGTTCAGGTCGTAGCGACCCTGCCAGGAGCGTTCGTCACGCTGGTTGAAGTCGGAATATTGCACGGAGTTGGCGAGGAAAATAGTACCGCCGCCATCTACGCCGTAGTAGTAAGCGCTGTCACCGGTGGAGCGCTGGTGAGCGATGGTGAACTTGTGGGCGCCCAGGCTATAGGCGGCTGCCAGGCTCCAGATTTTGTTGTCAACGTCGCCGGCGCGTTCCTGACCCTGGCTCGAGGTTCTGTAGCCGTTGAAGTCGAAGTTCAGGGCTTGAGACTCTGCGATTGGCAGGGTGTAGTTCAGGTTGATGTACTGCTTCTTGAAGTAGTCATCAACATCGGATGCGGCAATGCCGCCGACGAAGTTGTCAGTGAACTGGTAGGTTGCGCCGGCAATATTGGCGGCGGTAAGGCCTGGCTCGCCTTTGCCGTTGATGCTGTCACGGGCCATGCCAGTCTGGGAGCTCAGTGCGGTGAAGCGACCTGCGGTCAGCTCCAGGCCTTTGATTTCCTTGCTGGTGATCAGGGTGCCGGTAGCAACCTCAGGCAGCAGGCGGCTGTCGTCAGTGGAGAAAACCGGGCTGGCGACGAACTGGTTGCCGTATTTCAGCTCGGTGTCGGACAGGCGGAATTTGACCGCGCCGCCGATTTTCCCTTGGGTATCTTCAGGGGAGCCATCGCTTTTGCTGGCGAACAGGCCGTTGCCCTGGCGACCGGCACCGCCATCCAGGCGTGCAGTACCCATGGCGAAAGCATCAACACCGACACCAATGGTGCCTTGGGTGAAACCGGACTGGTAGTTGAGCAATTCGCTCAGACCCCAATCTTCGCGGTAGCCGCTTTTGAACGAACCATCGGCCTGCTGCTTGTTGCCAGCACCGTTACGGAAGTCGCGGTTCATGTACAGCATGCGGGTTTTGGAAGTCAGCGTGCTGTCTTCAACGAAACCTTTTGCGTCGTCCTGGGACGAAGCCATTGCGAACTGAGTAGTGCCGGCTGAAACAGCCAGGGCGATCATGCTCCACTTCATCACGCGCATCGTGATTTGCTCCTTTGGTTTTTAGGAAGAGTACTGCCGTCCCACCTGAATTATTATCTGGGCGGCTCTTTCTTTTTGTGTCGGCGCAAACTTATATCACGCCGGCAATATTGGCGATACTTGCTCTCATAACCTTTCAGCTTCTTTACAGCCATGTCGCAAATGGCACCCCACATGTCGCAAGCGCGCCGCTTAGAGCCTTGTTTGAGCATCTATTCAGTACTGTTTCCAGTGTTGGGCATATGATTGATTTCATGTTGCCTACAATGAAAACTCAAAATTCCTACTGTTTAGCTATTGTTATTTATCGTCGGGTTGCTGTGCTCCTGCTCAGGCCTGGCGGTTGTGTCAATGATCTATGCAACAAGCGTGCTCAAATTCCTGCCTGGATGAAAAATAAATAATATTCTGCGTTTTTGAGCTATGAGGCCTGATCTTGCTTGGGTCAAACGGCGATAAAGCTGCCTTCAGGGTGTTGTTTTTTGTTGCAAGGAGTGGTCCCTGTCCCGGATTTACGCCTTAAGCGTTACCGGTTAACACCCGCTGGGGTGGCAGGTGACGTTTTGGCGCGCTTGAAACATGCGCTTTGTGCAGTTTTGGTGCATAAGTGTTCGAGCACTGTTGCTTGGGCGTGCAGCGTCGCATTTGCGGTGCGTGCAGGGCTGGAGGCGTGATGCCAGTCGCAATCAAGGGTATCCTTGATTCCTGTCGTCTGGCCTGCGGTGAATGTCACCGGGTGCCGGGTTGTGCTGAAATGAACGGTCAAACAGGAGAGCTCCCAGTGTTCGCTTTGGATACACGTCTTCAAGAGGATACCTGGCTGATAGGGGACTTCCCCTTGTGCCGCTTGCTGCTTTCCAATGATTCGAATTACCCCTGGTTTATCCTGGTGCCGCGACGCGAGGGTATAACTGAACTGTTTCAATTGGATGACGCCGACCAACAGCGGATGTGGGCTGAGACCACGGCTTTGGCGCGGGTGCTGAAAGAGTCGTACGGTGCGGATAAAATCAATGTTGCCACCCTGGGTAATGTCGTCAGTCAGTTGCACATGCATGTGATTGTTCGTTACCGGGCTGATGTGGCATGGCCAGGGCCTGTCTGGGGCAAGCATCCTGCAAAACCCTATGCGCCGGCAGAGGTGCGTGCTGTCCGGGACAGGCTGGCATCGGCTCTTGATGCAAGTTTTACTATTTCGGAGGGTTGATCGTGACGCTTGAAGCGCGAGTGATGGACCTTGAAAGCCGCGTGGCTTTTCAGGATGACACCATTCAGGCATTGAATGATGTACTGGTGGCCCAGCAGAACACCGTGGATCGTCTGCAGATGCAGATGGCCGCCTTGCTCAAGCGCCAGGAGGAAATGGGCGGGCAGTTCGAGTCGTTTGAAGAAGAGGCTCCGCCACCGCACTATTGATTGTTTTGTGCAGGCATAAAAAAACCGCGATTCAGCCTGGCTGATCGCGGTTTTTTTTCAGGCTTGAATCAGCGGCGCGGCAATGCTGCGATCACGTCTTCGGCCTGCAGGCCCTTGTCGCGGTTCATGACCGAGAACTCGACACGTTGCCCTTCCACCAAAACACGGTGGCCCTCGCCACGAATGGCGCGGAAGTGTACAAAAATATCATCACCGGAATCTCGGGAGATAAAGCCGAAACCCTTTGAGGTGTTGAACCATTTGACAGTCCCTGTATCGCGGTTGGTCATGTCATAGCTTTGCGAGGACGACGAAGGTGACGATTTATAGAAGCTGACAGCAAGATGAAGCAGTACGGCAATAACAGCAGGTGTCAGGCCCAGGAGAACAGCGGGCTGATCACCAATCGGCAGCAGCAGGCCGAACAGGGTCAGGGTCTGCAGGACAACGGACAGTACCAGCAGCGCACTGACCAGATTCTGCAGTTGATGGCGCGGGCCTTTATTCCAGAATGGAATGACTGGGGCCAGTGTCAGGTTCAGCAGGCCAAAAAACGCCAGGTAAAGGGCATCAGGATGTTGTAGGTAAGGTAAAGCTTCAGATTGCAGGCTGGGAATAAAGGACAGCAGCAAAGCCGCTGCACCCGTTATCAGGTGGACGATTTTCAACATTTCAATGACTCACATTAAGATAGATCGCAAGGAAGAGCTGATTGCGCACGGTTCGCTTCAGAAAAAATGGAGGCGCTGGACACGTGAGTTCATCAGCCTATGCGCCCTCGCCGGAGGCGAAAATTGGGCAACACGCTGCCTATTTAACAGCAAAGCTTGGGTCTACTCAAATTAAGCGTATGGGTCTATCTGTGAGTGAGACTGTTCGATGAGGCCTAGGCAAAATCAGCTTATTACGAAAGCCTTGTCTTAGACGCATGTAGGCCTCTGGTCTGGGGGTTGGGGGGTGGTGTGATCTGATGGGGATGCTGCCTGCTCCGTCCATGACCATATTCGCCGCACGTAGCGAGAGCGCTCCTACAGATTTGCGGGTTTGATCCGCTGGATAAGAATTTTTACATGTCGTTTTATGAGGCAAGTTCTTTGAAAAAAGAGTAATCAAATCCAATGATGCGCAATGGAGTGCTTTTGCGATGGGGCGATTGATGCGGCAAGAAAATGCCGGGTGCAGATCAATGCAGAGGGTCAGGATTGACCCTGCCATTCTGGACTTTGGCATCACGCTGGCCCGGCCATTATCACGTTCAGTACGGTTGAATGGCTTTGCCACCTGTTTGCGGCTTGAGGAAGTGTATTGGGAGGTGTTGTCCGATATATCACGTATCAACAAGTGTTCAATAAATACGCTGCTGTCCTATATCGACCTGGAGGTTCACTTGCGCCATGGCGGGGTGAAGAACTTCAGTGGGTTCATTCGGGTCGTCTGCGTCATGCACTTGTTGAAAATGGGTCGCGGCCTTCAGGAGGTAAAACAGTAGCAGGTGTTTGTGGGTTGAAGGCAGCAGCCGGCTGGAGGTGCATGCTCGACGGCTTGTAATCGCCCACTATTTATGATGCATTTAGGTGCTTCTGGCTGTTCATGCGGCTGCAATGGCTCGATTTACCAGATATAATCTCGCTCTTTGCTGTGCGGCCCTGCTTAAGGGTTGCCGCTAACGGATTGTCGAGACACGCCAATGCCCATGTACGATTACCAGTGCGCTTCCTGTGGTCATCAGCTGGAAGCCATTCAAAAGATCAGCGCTGCACCGCTGGTTGATTGTCCAGCCTGTCAGGCCCCCGAGCTGAAGAAAATGCTGTCCATGCCGGGTTTCCGCCTTAGCGGTACAGGCTGGTATGAAACAGACTTCAAGACAGGCTCGAAAAAGAATCTGGCAGGCGGCGATAAATCCGACTGAGGTCTAGCGAAAGCAGTCAGAACACAAGCGGGCTCTTGCAAGGTTACCAGCACCGACGGTGCGCAAGACCTCCACCGAATTTCGAATTACGAGAAGTGAAACCACTACCATGATGCGCAGCCATTATTGCGGCCAACTGAACGAAAGCCTGGACGGCCAGGAAATTACCCTTTGCGGATGGGTTCACCGTCGCCGTGACCACGGTGGGGTGATTTTCCTCGATATCCGTGATCGTGATGGTCTGGCCCAGGTGGTTTTCGACCCGGATCGCGCTGAGACCTTCGCCGCTGCCGACCGTGTGCGCAGCGAGTATGTTGTCAAGATCACCGGCAAGGTACGTCTGCGTCCTGCCGGTGCAGGCAATACCAACATGGCGTCGGGCATGATCGAAGTGCTGGGCTATGAGCTGGAAGTGCTGAACGAAGCAGAAACCCCGCCATTCCCGCTTAACGAATTCTCGGATGTCGGCGAAGAAACCCGTTTGCGCTACCGCTTTATCGACTTGCGTCGCCCGGAAATGCTCGAGAAGCTGCGCCTGCGTTCGCGCATGACTACCAGCATTCGTCGTTACCTGGACGAAAACGGCTTCCTGGACGTTGAAACACCGATCCTGACCCGTGCCACCCCGGAAGGCGCCCGTGACTATCTGGTGCCTAGCCGTACTCACGCCGGTTCGTTCTTTGCTTTGCCGCAATCGCCGCAACTGTTCAAGCAGTTGCTGATGGTGGCCGGTTTTGACCGTTACTACCAGATCGCCAAGTGCTTCCGCGACGAAGACCTGCGTGCCGACCGTCAGCCTGAGTTCACTCAGATCGACATCGAAACCAGCTTCCTCGATGAAAAAGACATCATGGGCCTTACCGAAGGCATGATCCGCAACCTGTTCAAGGAAGTGCTGGATCTGGAATTCGGCGAATTCCCGCACATGACCTTCGAAGAAGCCATGCGCCGCTACGGCTCCGACAAGCCTGACCTGCGTAACCCGCTGGAACTGGTTGACGTTGCCGATCAGCTCAAAGACGTGGATTTCAAGGTGTTCAGCGGCCCGGCCAACGACCCTAAATGCCGTATTGCGGCCCTGCGGGTTCCGGGTGCTGCAAGCATGCCGCGCAAGCAGATCGACGACTACACCAAGTTTGTCGGCATCTACGGTGCCAAAGGCCTGGCGTACATCAAGGTCAACGAGCGCGCCAAAGGCGTGGAAGGTCTGCAGTCGCCGATCGTTAAAAACATCCCTGAGGCCAACCTGAACGTGATCCTGGATCGCGTCGGTGCCGTCGATGGCGATATCGTGTTCTTCGGTGCCGACAAGGCCAAGATCGTCAGCGAGGCCCTGGGCGCGCTGCGTATCAAGGTGGGTAACGATCTGAACCTGCTGACCTGCGAGTGGGCCCCTATGTGGGTGGTCGACTTCCCGATGTTCGAAGAGAACGACGACGGCAGCTTCAGCGCCTTGCACCACCCGTTCACTGCACCGAAGTGCTCGCCTGAAGAGCTGGAAGCCAACCCGGCAACCGCGATCTCCCGTGCCTACGATATGGTCCTGAACGGTACCGAGCTGGGTGGCGGTTCGATCCGTATCCACCGCAAGGAAATGCAGCAAGCGGTATTCCGCCTGCTGGGTATCGAAGAAGCCGAGCAGGAAGAGAAATTCGGCTTCCTGCTGGACGCCCTGAAGTACGGCGCGCCGCCCCATGGTGGCCTGGCCTTCGGTCTGGATCGTCTGGTCATGCTGATGACCGGTGCACAATCGATTCGTGAAGTGATTGCCTTCCCGAAAACCCAGAGTGCTGCCTGTGTCATGACACAAGCACCTGGCGTGGTTGACGCCAAAGCGTTGCGCGAGCTGCATATTCGTTTGCGCGAACAAGCCAAGGCAGAGTAAGTCTGACCTTCAAAGGCGCATCTTCGGGTGCGCCTTTGCATTTGGGGTCGAGAATTTTTATTGACAGGCCTTGGCCTGGCAAGGTTTTTAAAGGGATTCGGAGTGCGTTATGGCAGGTCATTCTAAGTGGGCGAACATCAAGCACCGCAAAGAGCGTCAGGATGCCAAAAAAGGCAAGATTTTCACCAAGTGGATCCGTGAACTGACCGTTGCTGCCCGTCAAGGTGGCGGCGATCCGAGTTCCAATCCGCGCCTGCGTCTGGCGCTGGACAAGGCCCTTGGGGCGAACATGAGTCGCGATATCATTGATCGCGCCGTGGCCCGTGGTGCCGGTGCGGCTGATACCGATGACATGGTCGAATTGAGCTACGAAGGCTATGGCCCGGGTGGCGTAGCCGTAATGGTCGAGTGCATGACCGACAACCGTAACCGTACTGCTGCGGCTGTACGCCATGCGTTCAGCAAGTGTGGCGGCAACCTGGGTACTGACGGTTCTGTTGCCTATCTGTTCGAGCGCAAGGGCCAGATCTCCTATGCAGCCGGCGTTGATGAGGATGCCTTGATGGAAGCCGCGATGGAGGCCGATGCCGACGACGTGGTGACCAACGAAGATGGCTCCATCGATGTGTTCACGTCGTTCTCCAGCTTCTATGCCGTGCGTAACGCCCTGGAAGCGGCAGGGTTCAAGCCGACGGATGCTGAAATCGTCATGTTGCCGACCACCAGTGCCGAGCTTGATCTGGAGGGCGCAGAAAAGGTTCTCAAGTTGATCGACATGCTTGAAGACCTGGATGACGTCCAAAACGTCTACTCCAATGCTGAAATCCCTGACGCCGTCCTGGAACAGCTTGCCTGAGCGATTGCGTCAATCAAGAGGCCGGAGGTGCTCCGTCGCGACAATCGCGGCGCTGGGCACCTCCGGCTTCTGCCTTTAAGCTGTCCGGGTATGTGCCGGTGGGCATCACTTCATAAGCTGTAGGCGTTATGACTCTTATTCTTGGTATCGATCCGGGTTCGCGAATCACCGGTTATGGCGTCGTGCGAGACACTGGGCGTGGCTGTGTGTACGTGGCTTCGGGATGTATTCGTACGGGGAGCGGCGAACTGCATGAGCGGTTGCAGATCGTCTATCGTGGGGTGCGTGAGGTTATTCAGACGTACGGTCCTGTCACCATGGGCATCGAAAAGGTGTTTATGGCCCGCAATGCCGATTCGGCTCTCAAGCTGGGGCAGGCCAGGGGCGCGGCCATTGTTGCGGGAGCCGAAGAAAACCTGGAGATCGCCGAGTATTCGGCAACCCAGGTCAAGCAGGCGGTGGCGGGTACAGGTGGCGCCAATAAAGAACAGGTGATGATGATGGTCATGCACCTGCTCAAGCTGACCAGCAAGCCGCAAATCGATGCGTCGGATGCCCTTGCGATTGCCTTGTGCCATGCCCACACTCGCTCCAGCTTGCTGCCCCACGGGCTGGGTGCGGCCCGTAGCCGTGGCGGGCGTTTGCGGCTGTGAAACGCAATTTTTAACTGGATTGGGCTTCCTGACAGGGCTTCATCTGTAATGATGCGGCTCTGTCTTTGTATTTGTCAGCCATTGATCTGGCCAGTGAAAGGATCTGAAACGTGATTGGACGCTTGCGCGGCACTCTGGCTGAAAAACAGCCGCCGCACCTGATTCTCGATGTAAACGGCTTGGGTTATGAGCTGGAAGTACCGATGACCACGCTTTATCGATTACCGTCTGTCGGCGAGCCACTGACCCTGCATACCCATCTTGTGGTTCGCGAAGACGCCCAGTTGCTCTATGGTTTCATAGGCAAGCGCGAGCGTGACTTTTTTCGTGAGCTGATCCGGCTCAACGGCGTCGGCCCCAAGCTGGCGCTGGCGTTGATGTCCAGTCTGGAAGTCGATGAGCTTGTGCGCTGTGTGCAGGCTCAGGACACATCGGCCTTGACCAAGGTTCCGGGGGTGGGCAAAAAGACCGCGGAACGACTGCTGGTAGAGTTGAAGGATCGTTTCAAGGCGTGGGAGCAAGTACCCAGCATGTTCGCCCTGGTCCCTAATCAGCCGGATGCTCCGGTGCCGGTCGCCAGCGCTGAAAGTGATGCGATGAGTGCCTTGATCTCCCTGGGCTATAAGCCTCAGGAAGCGAGCAAGGCGGTTTCTGCGATCAAGGATAAAACGTTGAGCAGTGAAGACATGATTCGCCGAGCCCTCAAGGGGATGATTTAAGTGATTGAAGCTGATCGACTGATTACAGCCTCAAGCGGGCGGGACCGGGAAGAAGTTCAGGATCGGGCGATTCGGCCTCTGAGCCTGGCCGACTATATTGGCCAGCCCACCGTTCGCGAGCAGATGGAACTGTTTATCCAGGCTGCGCGCGGGCGTGCCGAATCGCTGGATCACACATTGATCTTTGGGCCGCCCGGGCTGGGCAAGACGACGCTGGCCAACATCATCGCCCAGGAAATGGGCGTATCGATCAAGAGCACTTCCGGGCCTGTTCTGGAGCGCCCGGGTGATCTGGCTGCGCTGCTGACCAACCTTGAGCCCCATGATGTGCTCTTTATCGATGAAATCCATCGCCTTTCACCCATTGTCGAGGAAGTGCTTTACCCGGCCATGGAGGACTTCCAGCTCGATATCATGATTGGCGAAGGGCCGGCTGCGCGTTCCATCAAACTCGATCTACCGCCTTTTACCCTGGTGGGGGCGACCACGCGCGCCGGGATGCTGACCAACCCGTTGCGTGATCGTTTCGGGATTGTTCAGCGACTGGAGTTCTATAGTACTGACGACCTGGCGACGATTGTCAGTCGCTCGGCGGGTATCTTCGGTTTGCCGCTCGACCCTGAAGGTGCGTATGAAATTGCCCGGCGGGCTCGCGGGACACCGCGTATCGCCAACCGTTTGCTGCGTCGTGTGCGGGATTTTGCCGAGGTGCGTGCCAAGGGGCATATCACCAAGCCGGTCGCTGACCTGGCGTTGAACCTGCTGGACGTAGATGAGCATGGTTTTGATCATCAGGACCGGCGATTGCTGCTGACCATGATCGAGAAGTTCGATGGCGGGCCTGTGGGAGTCGATAGCCTTGCCGCAGCAATCAGCGAAGAGCGTCATACGATTGAAGATGTGCTGGAGCCGTATCTGATTCAGCAGGGTTACATCATGCGTACGCCGCGTGGTCGCGTTGTGACCCGGCATGCGTATTTGCACTTTGGTTTAAACATTCCGTCACGATTAGGCGATATGCCTGTGGTAGACGAATTTCTGAATGCTTTGGATGATTAATAAGCCGTTAGCGGTCGATTTTTTTAAGGTTTTTGCTGTCTCAAGGACTGGCGCTGAAAATCTTCGGTCATAAAGGCCAAGAAGCGTAAAAAACAGTGGTTTGGCGGATTGGCAACCTGAGGAGTAAGCACTAGAGTATGCGCGCGCAAAACAGGCTTGAGCCGTTCGCACATCGCTGTCGCGTTTATTACGAGGACACCGATGCGGGTGGCGTCGTGTATTACGTAAATTATCTAAAGTTTATGGAGCGGGCTCGAACCGAAAGGCTGCGGGAATTGGGGTTTGCCCAGTCCGCGCTGGCAGGCGAGAACCTGTTATTTGTCGTGCATTCCAGCGAGGCGCGCTACCACGCACCGGCGCGACTGGACGACGAACTGTTGGTAAGTGCGCAAGTGATGGAACTCAACCGTGCCAGCCTGCGTTTCAAGCAGCAGGTCTGGCGGGCTGCAGATGCAACGCTGCTCTGTGAAGGGCAGTTTTTGGTGGCCTGTGTGCGCGCCGATAGTTTTAAACCCCGAGCCATTCCCGAAGCTCTACGTACGGCCTTTGCCGACGTGAGCGGCGCGGGTAAACATTTAGAGCAGGAGATAAAGCGTGGAAGCTAACGTCGTCGACCATTCCTCCATGTGGAGCTTGGTCAGCAATGCCAGCATTGTTGTGCAGTTGGTAATGTTGACCCTGCTGGCCGCATCGGTTACCTCGTGGGTCATGATTTTTCAGCGCAGCACCATGTTGCGCGCCGGTCGACGTGCCCTTGAAAGCTTTGAAGAGCGTTTTTGGTCGGGTATCGACCTGTCGAAACTGTATCGTCAGGCAGGTAGCAATCCGGATCCGGACTCGGGCGTGGAACAAATCTTTCGTGCCGGTTTCAAAGAGTTCTCGCGTCTGCGTCAGCAGCCGGGCGTTGATCCTGAAGCGGTTATGGAAGGTGTGGCGCGTGCCATGCGCGTGGCCATCTCCCGTGAAGAAGAAAAGCTTGAGCAAAGCTTGCCGTTCCTGGCCACCGTTGGTTCCGTAAGCCCGTATATCGGCCTGTTCGGTACCGTATGGGGCATCATGAACTCCTTCCGTGGCCTGGCCACTGCCCAGCAGGCGACACTGGCGACTGTAGCGCCAGGCATTGCCGAAGCACTGATCGCAACGGCCATCGGCTTGTTCGCGGCCATCCCGGCAGTTATTGCTTACAACCGTTTTGCTGCCCGTAGCGAAACGCTGATCGGCCGCTACTACACCTTCGCCGATGAATTCCAGGCGATCCTGCACCGCAAAGTGCACACCAGCGAAGAATAAGCAGGTAATTTCCAATGGCTTTAATCGCTCGAGCGCGTAAAAAGCGCAAGCCGGTCGCCGAGATGAACGTAGTGCCTTACATCGACGTGATGCTGGTGCTGCTGGTCATTTTCATGGTGACCGCACCGATGCTCAACCAGGGTGTGAAGGTTGATTTGCCCAAGGTCTCCAGCGAGGCTTTGCCGCAGGACAACAATACCCAGGTTCTGACCATTTCGATCAAGGCTGACAAGACCTACTTCTGGAACCTTGGCAGCGAAGTCGACACCGACAAGCAGATGGACAAGGCAATGACCTTGCCCCAGATGACTGACGCCGTGACCAAGATCATCCGCGCAGGCAATGAAGGCGGCAAGCACACCCAAGTGTTTATTCGCGGTGACAAGACCGTGGATTACGGGGCGGTAATGGGGGCTATGGGTGGTCTGCAGAAGGCCGGGGTCGGTAACGTTGGCTTGATAACCGAGGCTCCCTGATGCGCGAACAGCGGGAGCCGTCCGCCTCTGAAAACTATTTTTGGCCTGCAGTCTGGGCGGTAGGGTTGCACGTCCTGATTTTTGGCCTGCTGTTTGTCAGCTTTGCCATGACTCCGGAACTGCCGCCTTCCAAACCGATTGTTCAGGCGACCTTGTACCAGCTCAAGTCCAAAAGTCAGGCGACCACCCAGACCAATCAAAAGATTGCGGGTGAGGCGAAGAAATCCGCCGCGCGCCAGACCGAAGTCGAGCAGATGGAACAAAAGAAGGTTGAGCAGGAAGCTGTAAAAGCTGCGGAACAAAAGAAAGAAGAGGCTGCCGAAAAAGCTGCAGAAGCCAAGAAGGCTGACGAAGCCAAAGCGAGCGAGGCCAAAAAGGCAGACGAGGCGAAGAAGGCTGATGAAGCCAAGAAAGCCGATGATGCCAAAAAGGCCACTGAAGCCAAAAAAGCCGAAGAGAAAAAACTGGCTGACATAGCCAAGAAAAAATCCGAGGAAGAGGCCAAGAAGGCTGCGGAAGAAGAGGCCAAGAAAAAGGCCGCGGAAGACGCCAAGAAAAAAGCGGCTGAAGATGCGAAGAAAAAAGCAGCTGAAGACGCCAAGAAAAAGGCCGTAGCAGACGAGGCGAAAAAGAAATCCGCCGAAGATGCGAAGAAAAAGGCCGCTGCCGATGCCGCCAAGAAAAAGGCCGTGGAAGCAGCTCGTAAATCGACCGAAGAGAAAAAGGCGCAAGCCTTGGCTGATTTGCTTTCCGATACGCCGCAACGCCAGCAGGCGCTGGCAGATGAGCAAGGTGATGAGGTCGCCGGCAGTTTCGATGACTTGATTCGTGCTCGTGCAGCAGAAGGGTGGGCCCGTCCGCCATCGGCGCGCAAAAACATGACAGTGGTGCTGCAGATCGGCATGTTGCCAGATGGTACGGTAACCTCTGTGACGGTTGCCAAATCCAGCGGTGACGGACCGTTCGACAGCTCCGCAGTGGCAGCGGTCAAGAATATTGGCCGTTTAACGGAAATGCAGGGTATGAAACCCAGCGATTTTAATCCTTATCGATCGTTCAAGATGACATTCACACCTGAGGATCTAGCCTTGTGATTAAACTTTTTCGAGGACTGCTGGTCGTCGTCTGCTGCCTGGCAGGGATGGCTGTAGCAGATGAAAAGAACATCCTGGTCACCAGTGGCAGCGATCGGGCAACGCCAATTGCCGTAGTCCCTTTTGGTTGGCAGGGCGGTACAGTGCTGCCGGACGACATGGCTGAAATTATCGGCAATGACCTGCGCAACTCGGGTTACTACGCGCCGATTCCAAAGCAGAACATGATCGGCTTGCCTACCCAGGCCAGCGAAGTCATTTTCCGCGACTGGAAAGCCCTGGGTGCCCAGTACGTAATGGTAGGCAATATCGTGCCGGCAGGCGGTCGCCTGCAGGTGCAATACGCCTTGTTCAACGTTGCAACCGAGCAGCCAGTACTGACTGGCAGTGTGTCGGGCACGGCTGAACAGCTGCGGGACATGGCGCATTACATCTCCGATCAGTCGTTTGAAAAACTGACCGGTATCAAAGGTGCATTCTCCACCCGTCTTCTTTACGTGACGGCCGAGCGTGCCAGTGCCACCAACACCCGTTACACCCTGCAACGTTCGGACTACGACGGTGCCCGTGCCGTGACCCTGCTGCAATCCCGTGAGCCGATCCTGTCGCCGCGTTTTGCGCCCGATGGCAAACGCATCGCTTATGTGTCGTTCGAGCAGAAACGTCCTCGCATCTTCGTGCAGAACATTGATACCGGCCGCCGTGAGCAAATCACCAATTTCGAAGGTCTGAACGGTGCGCCAGCATGGTCGCCGGACGGCTCGAAACTGGCGTTCGTATTGTCCAAGGACGGTAATGCCGAGATCTATGTGATGGATCTGGCTTCCCGAGGGTTGACTCGTGTTACCAACAACCCTGCAATTGATACAGAACCTTTCTGGGGTAAAGATGGTTCTACCATCTATTTCACCTCCGACCGTGGCGGCAAACCACAGATCTACAAGACCAACGTTGGCAGCGGTAACGCAGAGCGCGTGACCTTTATCGGCAACTACAACGCCAGTCCTAAGCTTTCGGCTGACGAAAAGACCCTGGTAATGATCCATCGTCAGGACGGCTTCACCAATTTCCGTGTTGCGGCGCAAGATTTGCAGCGTGGAAGCGTGAAAATCCTCACAGATACCAACCTTGATGAGTCTGCTACTGTTGCGCCCAACGGCACCATGGTAATCTACGCCACCCGCCAGCAGGGCCGGGGAGTCTTGATGCTCGTGTCCATTAATGGACGCGTAAGGCTCCCTCTTCCTACCGCTCAAGGCGAAGTCAGAGAACCTTCCTGGTCCCCTTACCTGAACTGACGTGGTGATAGCTTTACGTTGCACATAACACTTGGGGTTCATTAGGAGTTTTACGATGGAAATGCTGAAGTTTGGTAAATTTGCTGCGCTGGCACTGGCCATGGCTGTAGCTGTAGGTTGCTCGTCCAAAGGCGGCGACAATGCCGGTGAAGGCGCTGCTGTTGATCCAAACGCTGGTTACGGCGCAAACACTGGCGCTGTTGATGGTTCCCTGAGCGAAGAAGCTGCTCTGCGCGCTATCACTGTTTTCTACTTCGAATACGATTCTTCGGACCTGAAACCAGAAGCAATGCGCGCTCTGGACGTTCACGCCAAAGACCTGAAAGCTAACGGCGCTCGCGTTGTTCTGGAAGGTAACACTGACGCCCGTGGTACTCGTGAGTACAACATGGCACTGGGCGAGCGTCGTGCGAAAGCCGTTCAACGCTACCTGGTACTGCAAGGCGTTTCTCCAGCACAGCTGGAGCTGGTGTCCTACGGTAAAGAGCGTCCAATCGCTACTGGCAACGACGAACAGTCGTGGGCTCAAAACCGTCGCGTCGAACTGCGTAAGTAATTCGTCATGCGAACGTGCCGCCGTGCTGTAACTATTCTGACTCTCAGCCTCCTGCCGCTATCGGCATGGGCTGCGGTTCCTGTGGTCGATGACAACTCTGGCTATAACAATAGCGGGGGGAGTTATCCGTCACCGGGTTATGGTGCGAGCGGCGCCTATGCCGGGGGAGGGGTTTCGACCCCTGTCTCGGCACAGGGCGAGCTGTTCAACCAGCTGCAACAAATGCAGGAACAGATTGCACGCCAACAGGGTGTGATTGAAGTTCTGCAGAACGACATTTCGCGCATGAAACAAGAAAGCCTGGAGCGATACCAGGAACTTGATCGGCGTATTGGTGCTGGCATTGCTCCTGCTGCCGCCCCTGATAATTCTTCTGCTGGTGGCGCTAATGCCGCCGGTAATACAGCAGCGCCTGCTTCCCAGGCCGCTGCCAGTGCCGAGCCTGGCGATCCGGCGAAAGAGAAGCTCTATTACGATGCTGCTTTCGACCTGATCAAAGCCAAGGACTTCGACAAGGCCAGCCAGGCATTTACTGCCTTTTTGCGCAAATACCCCAACAGTCAGTACGCGGGTAACGCCCAGTACTGGTTGGGAGAAGTAAACCTGGCCAAAGGTGATTTGCAAGCGGCAGGCCAGGCCTTTGCCAAGGTCAGCCAGTTGTACCCCAAGCATGCCAAAGTGCCGGACTCGCTCTACAAGCTTGCTGATGTAGAGCGCCGCCTGGGCCATACCGACAAGGTAAAAGGCATTCTGCAGCAGGTTGTAGCCCAGTATCCAGGCACTTCCGCTGCACAGTTGGCGCAACGCGACTTGCAGCGTATGTAAGCAATAACCGGCTTTAATCGAGAAACCCGCGCCTGTCGCGGGTTTTTTCGTTAGAATCCACGCCCTTTTATGAAATACGCTCTTCTGGATCCTGCGCGAGCAGATTTTTTGGAGTGCCTGACGGAGGCGGACAGCCTGTTTAGCTGTTACGCCCGTGGCGAATATGCAAGACACATTGAGAATTACCGAAGTTTTTTACTCGTTGCAGGGTGAAACGCGGACGGCTGGCCTGCCCACCGTTTTTGTGCGCCTGACTGGCTGCCCTTTGCGCTGCGGTTACTGTGACAGCGCTTATGCCTTCAGTGGCGGGACTGTGCGCCCTCTGGACGACATCCTTGAGCAGGTTGCCGGCTTTCGCCCGCGTTATGTGTGCGTGACAGGCGGCGAGCCGCTGGCCCAGCCCAATGCCATTCCTCTACTTAAGCAGCTCTGCGATGCGGGCTATGAAGTCTCGATCGAGACCAGTGGTGCGCTGGATATCTCGGCGGTAGATCCGCGCGTCAGTCGCGTGCTGGATTTGAAAACGCCGGGCTCCAAGGAGTCCCACCGCAACCTCTACGAAAACATCGCCCTGTTGACGCCCAACGACCAGGTCAAGTTTGTGATCTGCTCGCGGGAAGACTATGACTGGGCAGTGTCCAAGTTGATTGAATACGGGCTGGAGCGACGTGCAGGCGAAGTACTGTTTTCGCCGAGCCACCATGACCTGTCAGCCCGTGACCTGGCCGACTGGATCGTGGCGGATAACCTGCCAGTACGTTTGCAAATGCAGCTGCACAAATATCTGTGGAATGACGAGCCGGGGCGCTGAAATGACTGAACAAACTGTTGTCACTGAAAAACGGGCCGTGATCCTGCTGTCTGGCGGCCTCGACTCGGCAACCGTCGTGGCCATGGCTCGTGCCGAGGGCTACAGCTGCTACACCATGAGCTTTGACTACGGTCAGCGCCATCGTGCTGAACTGGACGCTGCTGCACGTGTTGCACGGGATCTGGGGGCTGTTGAGCATAAAGTTATCGGCCTGAACCTGGACGGCATGGGTGGCTCGGCATTGACCGACAGCTCCATAGACGTGCCTGAGGCCCCGAGTGAAGGCATTCCGGTTACTTATGTTCCGGCACGCAATACCGTGTTCCTGTCCTTGGCGCTGGGTTGGGCAGAAGTGCTGCAGGCGCGAGATATTTTTATCGGTGTCAATGCGGTGGACTACTCGGG
Source organism: Pseudomonas bubulae (assembly GCF_037023725.1). Taxonomy (NCBI): domain Bacteria; kingdom Pseudomonadati; phylum Pseudomonadota; class Gammaproteobacteria; order Pseudomonadales; family Pseudomonadaceae; genus Pseudomonas; species Pseudomonas bubulae. The sequence continues at coordinate 4,341,144 of NZ_CP146077.1, read as the reverse complement.
TTACCCGGACTGCCGTCCAGAGTTTATCGAGGCCTTTGAAGTCATGGCTAACCTGGCGACCAAGGCCGGGGTAGAGGGGCAGGGCTTCAGTATCAAGGCGCCTCTGCAAAACCTGAGCAAGGCACAAATCGTACAGGCAGGTATAAAGCTGGGCGTGGACTATTCGCTGACTGTTTCCTGCTACCAGGCTGACAATCAAGGGCGTGCCTGTGGCAAATGCGACAGTTGCCGTTTGCGTGCAGAAGGCTTTGCAGCTGCCGGAATTAGCGACCCAACCCGTTATTTTTGAATTATTTCCGATTTATTTCTGAGCGGGTATTGAATTCTCGTTAGAAATCAGTATTATACGCCCCACAACGAAGCGGGTCGTTAGCTCAGTTGGTAGAGCAGTTGGCTTTTAACCAATTGGTCGTAGGTTCGAATCCCACACGACCCACCATATAGCTACACCAAAACAGCCGGTCTAGTCCTCAGGATTAACCGGCTTTTTTGTGTCCGGGATTTGGTGGGGCGCGGGTCTGAATGTGTGCACTGCACAGATTTCTTCGTAGACATGCAGCCGTCTGAATCGAACACTAATTTCGACTTCAGGTGATGTCAATATGGAGCGGTCGAGTTATTGGCTGTTTTTAGCGATTTAAGCAATGTCTGTCGGAAGGTGGATTTTGCTGTTGCAGGAACATTCTTTTTGATCTGCAAAGCGTTTCAGATGATTGCTACCTTGAGCTTACAAGCCTGCTCGGATCTCTCCGGGGTTTGTTGCCTTCAGTGCGATTGCTACGATCCTGGTTCCGCATTTCCTAACCCCAATTGTGGATCTTCATGCCACCGACCTGACTGATCATCAAGGTGAGCAGCAGAGAGGGCTCCGTACCTTCATCCATGGCGGCTGGGGCAGTCCAGTTCCCGTGACCCCGTCGCCGGGCCGGATCAGGTTGATCTGGCTCAGTTGCGTACTACCGGGTGGCGCCACGGACAGAAAGCGCTCGCCACCTCGATATTCGATGCCGATTACGGTGAACGGAGGAGGTTGGGGCGCAGGTGGAGGTTTCTTGCGAATAACCGGTTTTGGGGGAGGGGCAACCATTGGTGGCTCTGAAGCTTGAGGATTGCACAGTTCCTGCAGCCGGATATCGATCATCTCGATACTGGCCTTGAGCACCATCACCTGCTCCTCGGCAGCTGTTACGCGCATGGAGAGGTCTTGGGTGTTTTTAGACGCTTGCTTGGCATACGCCTGAATGGCATCGATGCGATTGGAAAGCGCCTGTTGCCCCGAGCGGAAGTCGTCGTTGGTAACCAGGTGCTTGCCGTCAACGGCATCCAGTCGCTCATCAACCTTGGCCAGTCGTGTTAGCAGCGCGTTTAGCGAGTCCTTGTCAGCGGTGGATGCCAAGTTATTGCTCACAAGGGACAACTGGTGATTCTCGTAGGCCAATACACTGGCCAGGGCGATCAGGCAGAGGCTGAAGATCAATGTGGTGCGGGTGGGACGTGGAAGTTTCATGGGCGGCCTCGCGTGTGAACGAGGGCATCCTGTCAATCCGGCTTGTGGAGCGCAGCAGGAACAGGAAATAGGTTTTTCGCACGCCGTTGTTTTAAAGGTCGTGGAGGTCATCAACCGAGCAATATCACCTTGGCTTATAGGCCAGCGGTCTTAATGCTGAGCAGGCGGTTGATCTTTTTTGATGGATCATAAATAATGTTTTGGAGCGCGAAACCAGTTGCCTCCAGCGGCTATAACTGGCGTAGGAACCCCGTCGATGGCTGGCACATCAGCGTAGGGTGAGACCTCCACACCCCTGCTTGAGGGTGTGTATATGAATATCAAGCACACTCCCTAAAGGGCAGTTCTCAGGACTGCCCTTTTTCTTTGTCCGTGATTAAAGGCTTATAGCGCTGGTGCTGCAGATCGCCATGTCGATGCTTGTTCAGTGACTTGGCGTCCGTTTGCATGAAATTCCAGAACAAAAGCCCGTCTCGCACAGCGACAATGACCAGCATCTGGCGCTTTGCTTCGTAGGCTCCTATAAAAGCCAAGCGGTACGAGCCATCATCGTATTCGACCTTCCAAACCTCAAAAGGCCCAGTAAGCGTGTCCATGGCCATTTTCACATAGCGTTCGCGAGCATCGGCACGCTTTTCTACTATGTGATAGAAGCTTTTTCGGTCGACGATTACTAACCCCATGGGTGTCTCAATGGTGAGGGACAAAATGGCCGGGTTAACAAAACCCAAATATTGAGCGACCAGATCTATGGCTGCTTCATGGCTATCGGCTGCCTCCACCTCATCTACCGCAGCTGACCGCAGCTCACGCTCAAGGGTTCTCAAATCAGGGAGCCCGTAATCAACCCACGTTGGCTGGCCTTTTATTTCTTTTATGGGGGGCATCTACCATGTCCAAAAAAGCATGCTCGGAAACGTCCAGGCGAGTTGCTGTCCACCAGTAGGGCAACCATGGAATTGGGGGCGTTAAATCTGTTCAATGATTCCATTGAACAACCCTTTCAATTGCTCGTTACCAGCATCCACCAGGTGGTTGTCGTCGTAGTACAGCGGCACACCGTCCCTTGAGCCCATGCATTGTCCGTTTGGGCAAAGGTATGGGGTTGGGTCAATAACCTTGGCATTGCACTGCTTTGCCGCGACTTCAATGGCGTGGTTGGCTACGCGAGTACGTCTCTCATAGTCCTGCAGTGAAACGGTGATGTCCGATGAGTACTGGAAAATGCGTTTATGCAGGTTCAAACCTTTGTAGATGTTGAACAGCATTTCCGGGATCGGTTTGACGATATACACCGGACGATTTTCTGCGATGGCACACACAACCTTGGTGTACTCAGCGGCGTATGTATCGGCAAATGACTGCCCCGTGAGGTGCTCCTTACCCGGGAAGTACACGCGGTAGCTGTTGCCTCTGCTCGTATCGGTGTACATGGCTGCTCTACTGAACAGAACGACGGGTACACCCTGGTGTGAGTTTTTCAATGCCAGAAACTTTTCGTTGTTGAATCCTTGGCATTTGCTCTCCAGATCTTTGTCATGCATTACAACAAGCTGCTCTTGATGGCCCTGATCAACTCGCGGTAGTCATCGAGGGAAAAATAGACAAACCCGAAGATCAGCAACGCTGCACACAGAGTCAGCAAGGCCGGAATGATTCGCCGTGCCCTGGAGGCGTAAAAGCCCAAGAGTGAGAAGTTTTGATTGTGGAGGCCGTTGACGATGATTCCGGTCATCAGAAAACCGGAGATAACAAAGAAGATGTCGACTCCAGCAAAGCCCCCGCCGAACCCTCCGATTTTGAAGTGAAACAACACAACGGAAATGACCGCGAGCGCTCGCAGCGAATTTATATTCTTTCGGAACTGCATTTGTGTAATCCATGAAATAGGTCAGTAGTGCGAGAGCACCGCATTGCGCGGGGCACTATAGGGAATAACCTATTTCAAAGAGGTAGGCTCGTATGTATATGTAACAGTTAATACTTTAAGTAAAATCTGTAGTTTGGTTCTTGTGCTCCTCAGCGTTGCATCTTGGGGCTGACGTTTGGTGGCGCTCCCTCGTTACTACAGACGGCCATTGCCGATACCGCCGGTGACGGGGCCGATGTAGCGCAGTCGATGCTGGTCGCCATCTTCAATCGGGCAGTGGCCGGAGGTGGCATTGCTGGTGACTTGTTGCTGGAACAGGCGGGGCCGAGCTCTTTTTCCCCAACACGGCTGATACTGGCGCTGCTCGGTCTGTCCGTGGTTTGGTTCGCCAGGGCCAATGGGCCGCCAGGTGCATGTTGAAGCTAATAAAAATAGCTTGAGAGTCTGCTTTCGGCACAAAGTGTGTAAAGACACCTCCGCGAACCCAGGCGATGATTGCTGAGGGTTTCATCGCAGTAATTCAATGCTGCGCTTAGAGCAATATCCGTCCGGCCAGCACAGCTGCATATGGACGCTATGATTCGAGATGCTTTTCCAAAAATATACTATTGGGATCATATTCATACCCGCCGAATGGCCCTCGACGCTGATATCCGTTGCGCTCATAAAATGAAATTGCTTCCAGTTGTCGATAGCCGGTTTCAAGCATTAAATGAAAGCAGCCCTCCTTTCGAGCTTCGTTTTCTAGGGTTGTAAGAAGCCGACTGGCCAGCCCTTGTCCCCGGAATGTTGGTTTTGTAAACATCCGCTTCAGCTCGCCGAGCGTCGGGTGCACCACCAAGGCTCCACATGCCACGGCCTCTCCGTTACTGGAACGCCCAACAGCGAACAGCACATTTTTCGAAGAAAGAGCTTCGATGTTTATGCCGTGATGACTTTCTGCGGGGTAAAGCGGGGCTTGGTAAGCATCAAGCTCCTCAATGAGGGCAATCACTTCCGGTTGATCAGGGGATTCAAGCGAAATAAAGGGGGGAGTCTTCAAAAGATCTACGCTCAAATGACTGGTTCGGATTTATATATCAGTCTGAATATAAGGTGTAAAAATATACGTCAACACTCAATTTAACGTGTGCGTCTATCCACGTCATCTACCCAGCTCCCAAAGCTGTGACATGGTGTGCACTTTGATTTAAGTGGGCAGCAGTTTTAGCCTTTTAAGCGGGTATTTAATGCAGCCAAAATGACGTTCGTATTCCAGATCTTTCAAAGCCCAGGTCATTCAAGAGTGGGGCCAACCCGCAGCTTCGATTGCCAGCATCGTCCTCAGTCATAGCCTCAATCCAAACCAGCTGCAAAATCCCCAACTTCACAGGGGCAGTTCAGCCCTTGCGTCGTAGTGAATATCGACTGGTAGTACCTTCGCCCGGCTTCAAGATGAGGCCCGAACGTAAAACCTTGTTCCAGCATTGTGTTCATGTCGGCCTCGGTAATGCGCATGATGTAGCTGTGCCCGGTCGTGATCAGCGCACAGTCCGCACCTTGTGTTTCGCCCATATTGAACCATTTGCCCGCATCACCATGCCCGCTTGCGAAGGTATGGCCGTTGTAATGAACCTGCCATCCACCATCGAGCAGAATCCAGGTGTCCGGTGCCGATGCTCCCCCCTGGTCCTTCTTGGCGATGACCGCTCCGGCTTCGGTTTCCCATTCGTTTGAGTGGTCGATGACCCACCGCAGTTGTTCGGTCGTCAACGACGTGAAAAACGGCGTGTGGCGTAGCAAATGTAGATACGTGATTGAAGGTTTCATGGTCATTTCCTGCATTGCATCGGGCGTACGATGATCGCCGCACGCTGCAAACCCCATAGTGGTCAAAACGGTCAGGCCCGCATTTCGAAAGCGCCTGCGCAGGGTCGCCGTACCGTGGCTCAAGTTGATGTTCATCATTGTCATGCCCTATGTGATTGGCGGTCTTGTGGGAGGTCGCCGGGGGGCTTTGGCCTTTGCGTAAAACCTGGAGTGTGTGTATTCCACTTAGTCGCCGAAGTACCCCTCGGGCCGCGAGGGCAGACTCAGCGAGCAGCGACCTTGAGCAGGTCTTCCAGGCCTATGCGGCGAAACATTTCAGCGCGTACCCGGTCGGCCATGGCATTGACGACCTGGGCACCGTCCTGGGATGGATCGATATGACACCGAAATGGACGGGTACCTAATGGCATTCCGACGATTTCGACGATGGCTTTGGCCACTTCACCGACATCCGCGTCAGCCGGTTCCAGGGCTGCCAGACCTTTGAGTGCCTGATCCGGCACACCGGAGTAAGGGCCTTCGTTGTATTCGGCGGCTCGAACCTGATCTGCAGGGGAACCGGAATGGGTGAAGTGGTTGGTGCCCTTGGTGAACGCACCCGGCACGATGATTGACGTCTCCACCCCCCAACGCGTCAGTTCGCTGGCGTAGGACACTGCCAGCGAGTCCATGGCCGCCTTGGCCGCAAAGTACGGAGCCAAATACGGCGGGGTGCCACCGCGCGCACTGCTGGAGGAAACCCACAGCACCAGCCCCCGTCCCTGTTTGCGCAGTTGCGGCAAGGCCGCTCGGTTAACGCGTTGAGTGCTCAATACGTTGATGTCGTAGAGCTGGGCGAACTGCTCGGGCGTAAAGGCTTCGGCGGGGCCAAAGGACATGTGCCCGGCATTGTGGATGATCACGTCCAGTTGGCCGCAATCGCCGATGATTTTCGCGACGCCCGCCTGGACCGACTCGGTTGAGGCGACGTCCAGTTCAACGCTGCGCAAGTCAACCCGGTGTTCGTCCGCGTAGCGCTGTGCTTCGAGTACTTGCGCTGCGTTGCGGCCCAGGGTTTCACGCATGCTGGCGTAGACGGTATGGCCAGCGTCGGCCAGGGCGCGTGCGGTGAGCGCGCCAAACCCGCTGGAGGCACCGGTAATCAGAATGACGGATTTCAAGATAAAGACCTCTCCAAAATCAGCAGATAAAACCTGCCGTCACTGCGCTGAGCAATGTGAACATCCGCTGCGATTGCTCGCAGCATGTTCACCTGCCCTGAGTCTCAAGCAGGACGGTTCAGACGAGGCCGCCGTTGACGCGCAGGATTTGTCCGTTCACCCAGGCCGAATCAGGGCCGACGAGGAAGGACACCACGCGAGAGATATCTTCTGGCTGAGCCAGGCGCTCCAGCGGAGGCATTTTGGCGAAGGTCTGGATTTGCTCTTCGCTCTTGCCATGCAAGAACAGATCGGTGGCGACCGGGCCAGGTGCCACGGCGTTGACGGTGATGTTGCGACCGCGCATTTCCTTGGCGAACACTTGGGTCAGGGATTCCACCGCTGCTTTGCTGGCGATGTACACGGCGTAACCCGGCAGGTTCATGCCGACGGTACTGCTGGAAAAGTTGATGATCCGGCCGCCATTGTTCAGGCGGGTAGCGGCTTCACGCAGCGTGTTGAAGGTGCCGCGGGCGTGGATATTGAAATTCTGATCGAACAGCTCGTCGCTGTGTTGCGCCAGCGGCATGACTTTGAGGATGCCCGCGTTGTTGACCAGCACGTCGACTTTACCCAGTTGCGCTTCGGTTTCATCAAACAGGCGGCGTACATCTTCGGCACTGGCAACATCTGCCTTTATCGCGATGGCCTGGTGTCCGGCCTGACGCAATTGGGCAACCAGAGCCGTGGCTTCGTTGGCGCTGTTGGCATAATTGATTGCGACTGCGAAACCTTCGGTGGCCAGTTGTTTGGCAATAACAGCGCCGATGCCGCGGGAGGCGCCAGTGATAATGGCAACTTTCAAATTGTGAGTCGTCATGGCTGTCATTCCTTGTGTCAGTGGGGGGTGTGTGCTGGGGACGAGGCTAATTTCACATGTTTACTCTTGGTGTTAAATGCATGAAAGTTGGCTTAACTGTTCAATAAATACCAACAATCAAAAAGAGGGCGTTCAGCGTGGATCAAGTCAAGGCGATGAAAGCCTTTGTGCGGATTTATGAGCGCAGCAGCTTCACGAAAGCTGCCGATGACTTGAACCTGCCGCGGGCGACGCTGACCCATACCCTGAATCAATTCGAGGCCTGGCTTGGTACGCGTCTGCTGGAACGCAGTACGCGAAAAGTGCGCCCTACGCTTGATGGCGAGGCGTACTACCAGCGTTGCGTGCAGTTATTGGCGGAACTGGAGGAGGCCGAGCTGGCATTTCGCGGCGTGGCCCCCAAAGGCCAGTTGCGCGTAGATTTGCATGGCACTTTGGCCAAACACTTCGTTATCCCGGCGTTGCCGCAGTTTATGGCCCGGTATCCGGAGATAGAGTTGTCCATCAGCGAGGCCGATCGCTTTGTCGACCTGATTACCGAAGGTGTGGACTGTGTCCTGCGTGCCGGAACCCTTGGTGATTCGGCATTGATTGGCAAGCGTGTGGCCAACCTTGAACAGATCACCTGTGCAAGTCCGGGGTATCTGCGCCAATACGGTGTACCGAAAAGCCTCGACGACCTGGGCCATCACCGCGCCGTGAATTACGTCTCGCGCACCACCGCCAGGCAGTTTCCGTTTGAGTTCATGGTCGATGGCCAAGTCAAGGAAGTGGTCATTGAGGGGGCGTTGTCGGTGTTTGGTGCAGAAATTTATGCGGCGTCGGCAATTGCCGGGCTCGGCATCATCCAGTGCCCGCATTACCGGATGAAAACGCAGATATCCCAAGGCCTGGTGCAGAAAATTCTCGCCGAAACGCCACCGCCACCGATGCCGGTTTCTGTGCTTTACCCGCAGAACCGGCACATGTCGCCACGGGTTCGGGTATTTGTCGACTGGTTGAGCGAGATATTCGCCGATGCATCGTGAGGACATTGCGACGGCGCGTCTGAGTGCTTATTTCAGGATCAGCGACCAACGTTCGTTCAGAGGGGCGGGTGACCCCCCCCATTTTTAGCATTCACCAAGTACAGAGGTCAGGCGGGGCAGTCTCTTTTTTATCCGGCAGATGATTGGACGACTGATTTTAATCATGCTGTCCGTGAGTGGTTTATCGGCATGCGATCGGCAGTAAATATTCAAAGAGCGGCGGATTTTTAATCTGCTCACCCCGTTGGCCGTTGATATCAACCACGGATCGGCACTCATCGATAAGGCCAACGCATTGCTCTTGGGCGCTCTGATAATCTGGCTTTGCACATGGGGGCAAGCGGATCCCCTCAACTACCAGATCTACCTGCTTCGAAAAATCTAGTTCCCTAGCGAGAGGTTTCGTCGTTGGTATAGGAAACGTCCTAAATCATTTCCCTCTGAGAAACTTAAAACTTACGCCATCCACGGGCGCTCCTAGGCATTTTTCTACGAGTTGCCCCTGTCAAAAGGCTTTGGCTCACACAGCAAGGTTTGCGAACCACGGATGGAGCAAGCATGTCGGCATGTCACCTCGCTGTAAGGTTTTACTTTTCGTCTCTGCTGGTTGGTTTGGCCGGGGTGAGTTCCGCTGTGGCTGAATCGGGCCCGACGCCGGGTGATCAGGATCTGATTCGCGATCGTCAAGAACGTCTGCTCGAAGAGCAACGGCGCCGGCTTGAGGAGCTTCAGGAGCTTCCCGGCAAACAGATTTCTCTTACGGCTCCAGCTCAGCCAGCCGACAGTCGCTGTTTCCCCATAGAAGAAATCGAGCTCAAGGGCGCCGACAGCCTGTCCGCCAGTGAGCGCGAATCGGTGTTCCAGTCCTATATCGGCCAGTGTCTGGGCGTGTCTCAGCTCAATGAACTACTCAAGGTCATCACCAACCGATATATCGACAGGGGTTTGGTGACCAGTCGTGCTTACTTGCCGCAGCAGGACCTTTCCCAAGGGCATCTGCAAGTCCTGGTGGTTGAAGGCAAGCTTGAAAGTTTCAAGGGCGACGACAACAGCAAGCTATCCAGCCGCGAATTGGCCATGAGCTTTCCCGGTCAGCCTGGTAATCAGCTGGATTTGCGGGAAATCGAGCAGGCGATTGATCAGCTCAACCGCTTGCCATCCAACCAGGCACAAATGGAACTGGCACCGGGCAGTGAGGTGGGGGGGAGTGCGGTAGTGGTCAAAAACGCGCCGCAAAAGCCCTGGCGTGTCGGCTTGTCGCGTACTAACGACGGTCAGAAAAGTACCGGTGAACAGCAGTGGGGCACGGGGCTTGAGTGGGACAGCCCGCTGGGTCTGGCCGATCAATTGGTGCTGCGTGGGGGCCACGATGCAATCAGTGACCACCGGAAAACTTCGAAAAATGCGAGCTTCTACTACAACCTGCCGTGGGGCTGGTGGAACTTCGCTTATACCTACAGCCAAAGCGATTATCGCTCGGTCGGCCAGGCCAATACGTTTGATTTCAAACAAACCGGGGACAGTGCAAACCATCAACTGCGTGCCGAGCGGGTGGTCCATCGCGACGCGATGAGTAAAACCTCCCTCAACACCGGTCTGGCGCATATGCGTTCCAATAACTACGTAAGCGATTCACGACTGCGCAACAGCAGCCACCGTCTTAGCGAATTCCAGGTTGGCATCAACCACGGTCGACGTATCGCGAGTTCCTTCGTCAACCTCGATGTCGGTATGCAAAACGGTATCGGCGCCTTCGATGCCCAGGGGGAGCACAGCCCCGAGCGGGGCATGCCAGAGGCCCGCTACCGCAAATACACCGCGACCATCAGCTATTTACAGCCTTTCAAGCTGTGGGGTGAGCCCTTCAGCTTTACCAGTATGGCCACCGGTCAACGCAGTGAGGATGTGCTGTTTAGTCCACAACGCTTAAGCCTGGGCGGTACAGCCTCGGTACGGGGCTACAAGGACCAGCAACTTGCCGGCGACAGCGGCGGTTATTGGCGCAATGACCTGCGCTGGTCGCGTCCGGTGACGTGGGGCTGGCTGCGCCCGGTCTTCACCGATTACGGCACCAGCCTTGGCTACGACCAGGGCGTGATTCGCCACGGGCGTTACAACCGCGAGGTACATGGCCGGGTCTCCAGCAATTCGCTGGAGTTGTTTGCCCGGGGCCGCAACCTCAGCGCCAGTGTGACCCTGGCTCATTCCCTGGAGCGACCGGATGTGCTCACCGAGCGTGAAGCGCCGATCTACTTCCGTATGGATTTCTTTCTTTAATTCAACGCTTCGTTGTATCGAGAAACTGACATGGACGACCGTCACCTGGCCTTTTTGGCTCGCCAGCCCTCCGCGGCCCTGCAACCCCGAGAATCCTTCCTGGGCATGCCCAAGCGTGGCCTGGCCTTTATTCTGGCCAACGCGATGTTCTGGCAGCCACTGCTGGTGCAGGCCGAAGGTATCGTCGTCAGCGGGCCAGGCACCAGTCTGCAAACAGCGGGTAATGGCGTCCCGATCATCAATATTGCAGCACCCAATGGCAGCGGGCTGTCGCATAACCAGTTCAATGATTACAACGTCGGTGCCAATGGCCTGATCCTCAACAACGCCACCGATCGCACCCAGTCGACACAACTGGGCGGCATCATCCTCGGCAACCCGAACCTGCATGGCAATGCTGCCAACATCATCCTCAACGAAGTCAGCGGCGGCAGCCCCAGCCAGCTGCGCGGCTATACCGAAGTGGCGGGGCAGTCGGCCAAGGTGATCGTGGCCAACCCCTACGGCATTACCTGTAATGGCTGCGGTTTTATCAACACCCCTAGCGTCACCCTGAGCACCGGCAAGCCCGTCCGGGATAACGGCCACCTGGATCGTTATCAGGTGGATGGCGGCGCCGTGACCATCGACGGTCAGGGCTTGAACGCGAGCAACGTTGACAGCTTCGAAATCATTACCCGCACAGCCAGAATCAATGCGCAGATCAATGCACGCAATTTGACCGTCATTGCCGGGCGTAATGACGTCAGTGCCCAGACTCTTGCCATCACCGCTCGGGTCGACGACGGCAGTGCAAAACCTGAATTGGCCATCGATTCATCTGTACTGGGCGGCATGTATGCAGGTGCTATCAAGCTGGTAGGTACGCAAGCGGGTGTCGGCGTGAAGCTGGACGGCACCCTGGCGGCCAGTGGTGGCGATATTGTGCTCGACGCCAATGGGCATTTGCGCATGGCCCAAGCCTCGGCAAGTGGGGCTATCAATGTCAAAGCGGCGAGCCTCGATGCCCAGGGCCCGGTCGATGCTGGCACTCGGCTTGATGTACAAACCACAACGGCACTGAACAACCAAAAAAGCCTCGCCGCACGGGACAGCATTACCCTCAGCAGTGGTGGCCAGTTGACCAATAACGGCATCATCGAAGCCGGGGTCAACGCAGACAACACCCGCAATACCACAGGTGATATCAGCCTTTCAGCAGCCAATCTAAGCAATACCAATAGCATAGTTGCCAGTCGTGCCTTGACGGTGGCCGCCACACAAACGCTGGACAACCAAACGGGTACGTTAAGCGGCCCGAAAACATCGGTCACTGCCGGTCACCTCGATAACCGTGGGGGCCGCATCCTCGGCACTGACACACTCAACGTCAACGCTACCCGCCTGGACAACCGAGCCGATGGCTTGCTGCACAGCACTAACAGCGCAGACGTCACGGTACTGACGGCTCTGGAAAACCAAAATGGCCGAGTGATTGGCCTCAACGACTTGAAACTCAACGCTGGTCAACTGACCAACGACAAGGGCCTGATCGCCAGTAGCGGACGGGCCAGCGTGACGGCCGGACACCTGAGCAACCGGTCGGGTGAACTATCGGCCAGCCAAACCCGTATCACCACCACGACCCTGGACAACCGCTCAGGCACGTTGTTGGGCAGCAACCTTAACGTGACGGCCAGCGGCGCAATCGATAATCGTCTCGGCATTTTTTCTGCTGTTGACTGGCTGACAGTTCAGGCCGCCAGCCTGGATAACAGTGGCCAAGGTTCTTTGTCCAGCCAGGTCGGCTTGACCGCATCCATCACCGGTCTGCTCGACAACCGCAACAAAGGCAATCTGGTCAGTCAGGGGGCTCAACAGATCACGACTGGTCAGTTGTACAACTCCCAGGCAGGACTGATCTCCAGCAAAACAGGCCTGACGTTGCACAGCGATGCCCTGGTCAATCACGCAGGCCTGGTGATCGCTGATGGAGCACTGACCCTGAGGGGTGGCCGCATTGATAACAGCCAAAAAGGCGTTATCAGCAGCAAGGCAGGTGGCCGTGTTGAGTTGGACCGTCTGGATAACACCGGCGGCAAACTGAGCAGCGAGGGTCTTTTGGCCCTCAATGCCAACCAGATCGAAAACGGCGCCGGGCGGATCAGTGCCAAGGGCGGTCTGCAGCTCACGGTTGGTGTCCTGAATCAACAAGGTGGTGAGCTGGTCAGCGAAGGTGCACTGGCACTCAAAACCACCACGCTGGACAACCGCAACGGCGGCCTGATCGCCGCTGATAAAGGCGTGGCCCTGCACGGCCAAACTCTGCTCAATCAGCGAGGCGAGATTTCCAGCCAGGCCAAGGTACTGCTGGCTGCTGATTTTCTGAATAACAGTGGCGGTAAAGTGATTGCCGACAGCGGCCTGAACCTGACGGTGCAACGGCTTCTCAATCAGAACAAAGGGCTGCTGGCAGGTCGCGAAGGGCTGGTATTGAACGGTGGCCAGCTGGATAACAGCTCGGGTGGACGCCTCACCAGCCAAAAAAATATTCAAGTCAATTTGACTGAGGATCTGCTTAACCATTTCCAGGGCGAACTTGTTAGTGAGGGAACCCTGACAGTAAACGCCGCCAATTTGGATAATAGCCAGGGCGGCATTCTCTCCGCCGCCAATGCGTTATCGGTCACCACTCAAGGCCTACTGAATAATCAGGCCGGAAAACTGCTGGTGGATGGTACGGCCAGCCTGTACAGCGGCGACCTTGACAACAGCCAGGGCGGTGTCATCAGTGCCAGAAACAGCATTGATATCCTCAGCGCGAACCTGGACAACAGTCAGCAAGGCAGTATTAAAAGTGACGCCGGGATCACCCTTGATGGCGGTCAACTGAACAACAGCCAGCAAGGTTCGATCTTCGCCAAGTCCACGGTTAACGCAACGCTGACCGGACTGGATCAACACGATCGGGGCGAACTGGTCAGCAACACGGGCATCAATCTGAACCTCAATCATGGGGTTTTGATCAACCGCAACCGAGGATTGATTGCGACACCAGGGCAGTTGCTGCTAAGCAACTTGGGCGTGGTCGACAACAGCCAGGGCGGCGAGATTTCCAGCACGCAGTCATTTGTGCTGGCGGCAGATTCGCTGAACAACCGAGGCGGCAAGGTCATCAGTGCCGATAGCCTTCAACTGCACGTGGCCCATGTACTGGATAACAGTGTCAAAGGGGTGCTGTCGGCGCAGAACGTATTACAAGTGGCGACCGCCAGCCTGGACAACCGGTCCGGTGGGGCGCTCGCCAGTCATGGCGACCTCAACCTCAAGGTTGAGGGGGTTCTGGACAATCGCAACCAAGGCCTGATCACGGCCGCGACCACACTTGAAGTGGCCTCCGGGTCATTGAACAACAGCGACAAGGGACGACTCTTCGCCGGTGCCCACCAGACCCTCAACACGGGAGCGCTGGACAATCGCCAGGGCGGCAGTTTAGCCAGCGATGGCTCCATGATTGTCACGGCTGGCAACGTGGATAACCGTGAAGGGGTAATCGGCAGCCAGCGGGCGTTGAATCTGACCACCGCTGACCTTGAAAACAGCGCAGGCCTGATCAACAGCCAAGGCGATCTTGCTTTAGCGGGTCAACACGTGACCTCAAGCCAGGGCGGGGAAATCTCGGCCAAGGGCGACCTGGAACTCACCGTTCAACAGTTGATTCAGCGCCAGGGTCGCCTGGTCGGCGAGCGTGCCGTGGCCATTGACCTGCAAGGCGGGGATCTGGACAACAGGGGTGGTTTGATCAGGGCCAACGGCCCGCTGACCTTTGCACGTCTGGTCGCCCTGACCAACCGTGAACACGGGGAAATCTCCAGTCAGAACGCATTCACCCTGGGGGCCAAACACATCGATAACGGTGATCGCGGCGTCATCCTCAGCACCGACCAATTGCGCCTTGAGGCTGGGCATGTGGTCAACTCCGACCACGGCTTGATCTCCGGCTGGAATGGCCTGAAGGTGATTGGCGACAGCTTGGACAACAGCGTCCAAGGCACCCTGTCGAGCAAGGACGGCACCCTGCAGGTTGTCCTCACAGATGCTTTGGATAACCACGACGCGGGCGCGCTGGTCAGCCAGGGCAAGCAACATGTCAGTGCCGCGAGCCTGAATATCAACCAGGGCATTATTTCGGGCCAGGATGACCTAACGCTCAGCATCGCGGGTGGTCTGGACAACAGTAATGACGGTTTGATTTCGTCCGCAAGAGATCTGGATTTCAACCACGTGCGGACTGAACTGAGCAACCGTAACGGCAAAGTCAACGCTGCCAATATCACCCTCACAGGTCGGAGCGTGGACAACAGCGCTGGGCAACTGATCAGCCAGGGAACCCTCAAAGGCACCTTGAGCGGTGCATTGATCAACGCCAATAACGCGCGCTTGGCCAGTGGTGCGGCCCTGCTGCTCAATGCGGCCAGTCTGGATAACCGTGGCGGTCAACTGGCCAGCCAGGATCAGCTTGATCTGACTCTCACCAACGGTGATCTGGACAACCGCGACCAAGGCACCCTGGCCAGCCAGAAAGACCTGGTTATCAAACTGTTGGCTGGTGATGTACACAACCAGCAGGCCGGTTTGATCTTCAGTCAAAAAGGTCGACTCGACCTGGCTGCCCGCGCCCTCAACAACCAGCAAGGCACGCTGCAAAGCCAGGCCGATAATAGTCTGCACCTTGGTGATGCCTTGAATAACCAGGGCGGCAAGGTCGACAGCCTGAGCGCCAATGTGAACCTTGAAGCGGCCAGTATCGCCAACGATGCAGGCGGTGTGCTCAACAGCAACAAGGGCTGGATAAAACTGGTCACCGGCTTGTTCGACAACAGCGGTGGGATCACCCAGGCGCAATCCCTGGATATCGACGCCACAGGCGGACTGCTCAATCAGATGGGGCACTTATCTGCACTGGGCGGCGAAAACCGCATTGTTACCAGTACGTTCAATAATCAGGGCGGTGGTATCTATGCCGATACCCGGCTCAAAGTCACGGCTGAGCACTTCGACAACCAAGGGACAACTGAAGGAAACGGAGGAAAAGTCGGTGCGAAGGACATCGAGTTCAGTCTTGCGGGATCTTTGAGCAATAGTTTCGGCTTGATCGAAAGCGATGAAACGTTGCGTCTAGCCGCGCGTGATATCAGCAACGTAAACGGCACCTTGCGGGCCATGGGGCGCACGGGCACCTCGTACATCAGCGCTTCGGGCCAGCTGGATAATCGTTTTGGTGTGCTCGAAAGCACCAACCCATACCTCAACCTGCAAGCATCAGCGCTGGACAACAACGGTGGTCGCGTCCTGCACAGCGGCAGCGGTAAATTTGACCTGGCTTCAGATCAAGTCACCCGCGCGGGCGGCAGCTTCGTGACCAATGGCCAGCTGGATATCAAGGCGGCGAGCTGGACCAACAGCAGTGTCATCCAGGCCGGTCGCCTGAACCTTGATATCGGTCAGTTCACTCAGACAGCCAGCGGTCAGTTGCTGGGCTCGCAACGTTTGAGCGGCAAAGGTGACACCTGGATCAACGAAGGTCTCCTGGCCAGTGACGGTAGCCTTGAGCTGACCCTTACCGGTGACTACAGCGGCAACGGTCGCATCAGCAGTCTGGGCGACATGCACCTTGCCAGCTCCAGCATGAACCTGGGCGACACCGCCCGCATTGCCAGTGGCGCCACTACCCACATCAACAGCACGACCTTGAACAACCATGGCCGCCTGACATCGGCAGGCGACCTGACGGTCAACGCCAGTAAATTGAACAACTACGGCACCCTGGGTGGTGCCGAAAAGGTGCGGTTGAACGCTGTTCACCTGGGCAACGACCAAGGCCTGATTTTCAGCGGCAACGACATGACGGTGCGGGTCAATGACTTCAGCAACCGCTTCGGCGATGTCTACAGCCTGGGTGGCCTGGACATCGCACGTGATGACGCGAACGGCCGCAGTGCCCTGATCGAAAATATTTCCGGCACCCTGGAAAGCATCGGCGATATGCGTCTGCTGGCGGGCAGCCTGAGTAACCGCCGCGATCAATTCAGTACAGAAAAGAAACTGGTATCGGGCAACATCAACGTCTACTCCAACGATTTCTGCAAGGGTAAAGGCTGCTCGCTCAGTTTCACCTCGGTAGAGCGCTATGAAGATGTGATAACCGGCAGTTCGGCCTCGGCGTTTATTAACGCAGGGGGGGATCTGACAGTGGGCAGTCAAACCTTCGACAACCTCTACAGCTCGGTATCGGCGGCAAAAAACATCCTTATCAACACTGATGTCCTGAACAACACCGGTGCTGCGGGAGGGGAGGTACGCCATCTGAATTCGGCGATGTATACCCGTGATCGTGGTTTCTACAACACCTTCATCAGCCGCCGTGACCAATTCAACCAGTACAACAACCCAACTTCGGCAAACTACCGCCCGGGTGACATGACCGTAGCTCAGGTCATGGCCGGTATCGGCAACTTTATCGAGACCAGCACCTATGTCGTACCGACCTCGGGGAGTGTTATTGCCCAGGCGGTTATCCAGGCGGCAGGCTCCGTCGCGGTCAATGCCGCGCAACAACTCAACAACAGCGTCATCCGCCCGAACGCCACGGATATCAACAATCCCGAGCGAAACCACAACACCAGTTCCGATGTATTTGCCTCGACTGTGAAGCCAGCGATCACCGCGCAACTGCCACCCGATCTGGCACAACAGCAAGTCAATCCGGTGACCTTGCCGGGATTTAGCCTCCCCACCGGGCAAAACGGCTTGTTTCGGCTAAGTGGTCAGCAAGCCACTGATGACGCTGCGAACAATGCTCCCAAAGGTGGCGGCGATTTCAGCGTCACAGGCCGCCAAATTGCCGCGCAAGACCGCGAAAAAACACTGGGCTACAACGCTGCCCAGGAACGGGGTTTTACCCTCGATACACCGCCGGTAACAGCCACGGTGAATGGTCAGGGGCCGTTGGTTCTGGAGACCAATACGCACAGCGTCACTCGGGTGCAAGGCCTGCCTGAAACCCCTGCGGCGGATAATAGCCACAAGTATCTGATCGAAACCAACCCGGCACTTACCGACCTCAAGCAGTTCATGAGTTCCGACTACCTGCTCGACAAGCTGGGTATGACTCCGGACGCAACCCATCGTCGTCTGGGCGATGGGCTTTATGAGCAACGGCTGATTCGTGAAGCGGTAGTTGCCCGCACCGGTCAGCGTTACATCGAGGGGATTACCAGCGACGATGCGCTGTTCCGCTACCTGATGGACAACGCCATTTCATACAAGGACACGCTGAAGCTTCAACTTGGCGTTTCCCTGACCGCCGAACAAGTGGCGGCACTGACCCACGATATTGTGTGGATGGAAGAGGCTCAGGTTAACGGCCAAAAAGTCCTGACCCCGGTGCTTTACCTGGCCCAGGCCAACAACCGCCTGGCCCCTAACGGCGCGCTGATCCAGGGCCAGGATGTCAGCCTGATCTCCGGTACTGACCTGCACAACAGCGGCACATTGCGGGCCACGCACAACTTGAACATGGTGGCCAACACCCTCGACAACAGCGGCCTGATGCAGGCCGGCAACCGTCTGGACATGCTCGCCACCGACTCCATCAGCAACAGCCGTGGCGGGGTGATTGCGGGGCGCGAAATCGATGCAACCGCGCTGACCGGCGACATTCTCAACGAACGCACCGTCACCACCTTCAAGCGTGAAGGCGATGGCTATCAGTTGCGCAATGACGTGGTGAGCAACGCCTCCCGCTTTGAAGCCACGGACACCCTCAAACTCAACGCTGGGCGCGATATCGCGAGCATCGGCAGCACCCTCAAAACCGGTGCCGATGCGTCCATTGTCGCCGGGCGCGACGTGGTAATTGCCAGCAGGGCTGAAGAAGACAGCTACGACTACCAGCGCCGGCGCAGCAGCGGCACCGAACAAACTATCCAACAACACGCCTCGGCAGTGGATATCGGTGGTGACTTGAGCATCGATGCTCGGCGGGATATCGCCGTAATCGCCAGCACCGTCAGTGCTGCTAAAGACTTGAGCGTCACAGCCGGGGAAAGCTTGACCCTGGCCGCTGCTGCCAACGAAAACCATGATTACGCCAAAGAGAAAAAAGGCAAAACCAAGACCAACACCCAGTCGGACCAGGTGACCCAGCAGTCTGCCGAACTGAGCGCCGGTGGCGACCTGCTAGCTATTGCGGGAACAGACCTGACGCTGATGGCGAGCAAGATCAGTGCAGGCAACGAGGCCTATCTTCATGCTGATAACGAGTTGAGCCTGTTGGCTGCGCAGGACAGCAACTACTCGTTTTATGACATGAAAAAGAAGGGCGGTTGGGGGAGTAAGAAAACCAAGCGAGATGAAGTTACCGACATCAAAAACATCGGTAGCGAAATCAAGACCGGTGGTGACCTGACCCTAAGCAGTGGCGGTGATCAGCTTTATCAAGGGGCCAGGCTCAACAGCGGTAACGATATCGCGATCGATAGCGATGGGACGGTTACTTTTGAGGCGGTTAAAGACTTGCATCAGGAGAGTCACGAAAAGAGTAACAACAATGCATTTTGGGTTTCATCCAAAGGCCAGGGCAACACCGACGAAACCTTACGTCAGACCCAGATGATTGCCGAAGGCAGCATTGCGATCAAAGCTGTTGATGGCCTGAAGATCGATATCAGACAGGTTGACCAACAATCGGTCAGCCAGTCCATCGACGCGATGGTCGAGGCTGACCCTCAACTGGCCTGGCTCAAGGATGCAGAAAAACGTGGCGATGTGGATTGGCGTCAGGTCAAGGAAATCCACGACAGCTTCAAATACAGCCACTCGGGGCTGGGTCCGGCTTCGCAGATCATTATCGCTATTGTGATGGCGGCCGTGATTGGGCCTATGGCGATGGGAGCCATGGCCGGTGCGACAGGGGCTGCGGTTGCCGCCGGAACAATGACGGCGGGCACCGCGGCTGGGCTGTCAGCGGCTGCAGGAGCAGTGACCGCAGGCGCGGCAACGAATGCCACCGTTAGTACCGTCAATAATCGCGGAAATCTTGGTGCGGTGATCAAGGACGTCACGTCATCCGATGCGATGAAGGGCTATGCGATATCAGGTGTTACCGCTGGTGTGACGGCTGGCTATTTTGACGACTTGACGGCAAGCAAAACCAATACGGGCACAGGCAAGGTCAATGTCCCCCTCAACACCTGGAAAGGCGCTGGGCAATTTGCAGCCAACCAGACGCTGCAAAATGGCACCTCCCTGGCCTTGAGCAAGGCCTTGGGGCAGGGTGGCAACGTCAGCGATGCCTTGAAAAGTGCGCTATTCAACACCTTGGCGGCGGCCAGTTTCAACGCTGTTGGCGATTACACCCAGGGTGTGTTTGCCGATGGCTCAGGGCCAAAGGTCGCAATTCAGGCCATGGTCGGAGGTTTGCTGGCAGAAGCCACGGGCGGAGACTTTAAAACCGGTGCCTTGGCAGCAGGTGCCAACGAGGTGTTGGTTGGTCACTTGAATGACTTGGTCAATGGTGATGAAAAACTGCTGACCATGAGTTCGCAGATCGTTGGTGTGCTGGCGGCTGCCGCTCAACATGATGTGGACGCCAGCAAGCTGGAGAAAGGCAAATGGATTGCGCAGAACCTGACGCAGTACAACTTCCTTAACCATCTGCCGCCTGGCTTGGTTGAGTATGGACAAGCGGCAACTACCCTCGCAGCAGATATGCAAAGCAAGGGCGCTACGGGTGATGAAATAGCTCAGGCGCAACTGGAGTTGGCCCGAGGGCAAGGGTTTGATGGTGTCCAACCGGCTAGTGAGTTAGTTGAGGCTTGGGGCATGTTTATGGCCGGCGAGCTCACAGGGGCGGCTCTCGCGGGTATATTGTGGCGCCTCGGGTCTTGGGGGGTAAAAGGCGCTGAAATAACTACGCTAGCGAACAAACCTTTAGGTCTTGGTTCGACGGGTAGGTCTGCACCTGCTAACTTGAGTGAAAAGCTTGCAATGGAGCAGGCTATTTCGAACCCTGCTGCTGGTCGCCCACTGACTGTCCCAATGACTGATCCCCGATGGCCGGCAAATGATGGTTGGGTGAAATCGGCCCAAAATATAAATGGAATCGAAATTCACTATGTAAGAAACTCCATAACTGGAGCCATTGATGATTTCAAATTTAAGTGAGTAAAACTATGCTTGCCTTATGTCAGGCTAATCTCGGTAGTGCTATTCCAGCCAAGGAGCGCTATTTGGGTGAGGTTGATCAAACTGACTACTCCCCTTTAAGTATTGGTGGGAGTTATGTGGTGTATGGTCTGCTGTGTGTTTTTGAACGAGTGGATTTTTTAGTTCGAGTGCCTGAGCAACCACCTTTCTGGGCTCCGAGCAGTCTGTTTCAGTTGGTTGATGCTAGAATTCCAGCCGGCTGGCAGCTTTGTATTACGCAAACGCGCCCTGATTATAAGTGTCTTTTTGAAGCTTTTAAAATTAGCCATGTTATAGGCTATCCGCTACTGGTTAATGAGTATGAGCATTATATAGGGGTTGTTGAACGGGACCCAGTGGAAGTACTGCGATTCCTGGAAGAAGTGGAGCGCATAGCAGAACCATGGGGTTAGGGTATGGTCAGCATATAATTGGTGGTTTGGGAGGTGGAGATGTCCTCCTAGTTTGTGCTGATTAAAACTCAAATGGTGTGAAAGTAACTGGGGCCTATCTAATAACTGTTAACTTCGTTTGTGCTGCCCTCAGCGGAGCGGTATTGAAAGGCGTTTTTTCTCGTGCGACAGCTATTCAAGACTATCTATTTTAATAGTGCTGACTACGAGACCCAGCACAAAGCTTTCAGCCAAGGCAGGTTCTTAGCCTTTGAGAGTTAACTTAGGGAACACCAAGAGCCCAACCCGAGCTCTTGCGTGACTCCCATTAATTGCATGCGTTGCGTCAGGCTGGTAGTGATTTCCCAGCGCGGCCCTCCCTTAAACCCCTTTGGTATTCGGCAGCAAGATGGTCAATACCCCCAGCAGCGGCAGGTAGGAACAGAGTCCATACACATACTCGATGCCCTGGATGTCCGCCAGATGCCCCAGCAACGCGGCGCCAATCCCGCCAAAACCGAACATCAAGCCGAAGAACACACCGGCAATCATGCCGACGTTACCGGGTACCAGTTCCTGGGCATAGACGACGATGGCAGAGAACGCCGACGCCAGAATAAATCCAATAACCATGCTCAATACGCCTGTCCAGAACAGGTCCACATAAGGCAAGGCCAGTGTAAAAGGGGCTGCCCCCAGGATCGAGAACCAGATGACTTTTTTGCGCCCGATCCTGTCGCCAATCGGGCCACCAAAGAAGGTACCTGCTGCCACTGAGCCGAGGAACAAGAACAGGTAAAGTTGAGAGCTGGCCACTGACAGGTGAAATTTCTCGATAAGGTAGAACGTGAAATAACTGGTAAAGCTGGTCATGTAGAAGTATTTGGAGAACACCAGCATTGCGAGCACTACCAGTGCAAACGTTACTCGTCCCTTGGACAGGCCGTGGCTCGCCTGGCTGCCCTGTTTAAGCTTGAACAGGGCCAGGTGGTTGCGATACCAGCGGCTCAAGCCGTACAGCACGAAGATGGCGAAGGCGGCAAACAGGCCAAACCAGGCGACATGCCCCTGGCCATAAGGGATCACGATGGCCGCAGCCAGCAGCGGGCCGAATGCGCTACCGGCGTTGCCGCCGACCTGGAAGGTTGACTGGGCCAGGCCATAGCGCCCGCCTGACGCCAGTCGCGCTACACGGGAGGCCTCGGGGTGGAAGGTCGATGAGCCGATGCCGACAAGGGCGGAGGCCACCAGGATCGACGCAAAGCTGGCGGCAAAGGCCAGCAGCAGGATGCCGATCAAGGTGCACACCATGCCCGCCGGCAGCAGCCAGGGTTTGGGGTGGCGATCGGTGTGATAACCCACCCAGGGCTGCAGCAGGGAGGCTGTCAGCTGGAAGGTCAAGGTAATCAGCCCCACCTGGGTAAAGCTGAGCCCATAGTTGGCCTTGAGCATGGGATAGATCGAGGGAAGCACGGCCTGGATCAGGTCGTTGATCAAATGTGCCAGCGCGCAGGCGCCGATCACCTTCATGACCAGCGGGCTCGCTTGTTGGGCAACTGAGGCTGACGCAGACGCAGACGCAGACGCAGACTCAGAGGCCGGGGATGCGGTTGTTGTAGACATGGCAAATCTTCCGGGGCGATAGGGGTGCGAGCTCAATGCTCGACGCTATCCTAGAATTCGCCTGCATGCCTGTCTCGCTGTATAAGGGAGCAAACCATCGCAAAAGGGGCGTCGCGATCAAACCACTCAATGATTTTTTGCTGGAGATCGATCGGAGCAACTGGACGGTGATCGGCAGCGCGACCGATTATCCTCAGGACTGGATCATCCCGGCCCATACTCATGAGAAGCATCAACTGCTGTATGCCATTGCAGGTGTCATGGTGGTTTACAGCGAGTCGAGCCAGTGGACCGTTCCCTCCAATCGGGGGGTGTGGATGCCCAGCGGCAGGGTTCATTCGATCCGCTGTGTGGGGCCGCTGAAAATGCGCAGTGTGTTTGTGCGACCCGATGCACTTGTGGACCTGCCTGCCGAGATAAGGGCCGTGAGCATCTCGCCGCTGTTGAGCGAGTTGATCAAGGTTGCCGTGGGCCTGAAGCTGCCATATACCGCGCACACCCGCGAAGGTCGGGTGATGCAGCTGATTCTGGACGAGTTGGCTCTACTGCCCGCATTACCCTTGCATCTGCCCCGGCCAGCCGATCATCGCATCAACGATATTTGCCTCAGGTTGCAAAAAAATCCCGCCGACAGTTCGACGCTGGCTGACTGGAGTACCCATCTGGGCCTCGACGAAAAAACCATCCAGCGCCTGTTTCGCAAGGAGACCGGCATGACCTTCGGCCAGTGGCGCCAGCAGGCGCGTTTGCTGCTGGCGGTTGAGCGCATGGCGGTGGGGGAGAAGATTATCGATGTGGCGTTTTCACTGGGGTATGAAAGTCCGAGTGCGTTCACCAACATGTTCAAAAAGCAGTTCGGCAAAACCCCCAGCCATTTTTTCAAATAGCCTTTCGCTCGCTGCTACGAACCGCTACACACCTTGGCAGCATCCGGGTCGTCGGGGATAAACGAGTCCTTGGCTGAGGGTTTAAGCACCACGTAGCCGCGGCGCCAAGGCTGGTCATCGACCATGCTCCAGCGATGCCCCGTACCGGTGTTGTCTTCGGCGATCAGCACTTCGCCCGGATGCAGGGTGAATTTTTCGCCATTGCGGGTCGCGAATGCCAGCGTGCCCGACAACGTGATGACGTACTGCGGCTCCGGGTCGTTGTGCCAGTCATAGGAAGCATGCGCCGGGCTTTGCTTGAAATGGATGGCGGTCACGTCGTTGCGCATGTTCTGGTCGATACGGCCTTGCAGAACATGGGAGGCGTTGTCCGCACCCGTACACAATTTGTAGGCCTTGATGGTGTCGGTAGTGGAGGTGGCGGCCTGGGCACCGCTCAGGGTCGCCAGGGTAATGGCTACCGCCGCCGCCGTGCGCAGGCCCAGGCGGTGGATTGCAATGCGCTGCGGTGCGCGAGTGTGCTTATGCATGGAGCAGGGTTCCCTTGTGCTGAATTGACGTGACAGGCAGTCATGTTCTGCGGGGGAGCGGCTCTGGACAATTAACAATTTGTTTATGGGTTATAAAAGCCCGACTGATCGAGACGGAGTTTTGGTGAGCGCTGATGGGGTTGGTTGCCCGCTCATGCCATTGCCAGCATTCAGCGTTACTGCAAATGTGCCTTGAGTTCTTGCGAGGCTTGCAACATGGCAGAGCGTACTGCAGGTACCTGGCTGACCACGTTCAAAAGACCAAAGTCGTGAATCATGCCGTTATAGCGAACCGCAGTGACCGGTACTCCTGCCTGATCCAGCTTGCGGGCGTAGGCTTCGCCTTCGTCACGCAGTACATCGGCACTGGCGGTTTGTACCAGTGCAGGTGGCAGCCCCTTCAACTGATCCACCGATGCGCGAAGTGGCGAGGCGTAGAGGTCGGCACGTTGCTTGGGGTCGGTGGTGTAGTTGTCCCAGAACCACTTCATCATGTTGCGGGTGAGAAAGTGGCCCTCGGCAAATTGCTTGTAGGATCCGGTATCAAAGTTGGCATCAGTCACTGGCCATAGCAGCACCTGGTATTTGATCGCCGGTGTGCCTTTGTCTTTGGCCATCAGGCTGACCACAGCGGCCATATTGCCGCCCACGCTGTTGCCTGCAACGGCCAGGCGTTTGCCGTCTACATTGATTTCGCTGCCGTGCTCGGCCACCCACTGGGTTGCCGCGTAGGCCTGGTTGATGGCTGTCGGGTACCTGGCTTCGGGGGAGGGGGTGTAGTCAACATACACCGCCACTGCCCCGGAACCCGCGACCAGGTCGCGTATCAGGCGCTCGTGGGTCGGGTAGTCTCCCAGCACCCAGCCGCCACCGTGGAAGTACATGAACACGGGCAAGATGCCTTTCACGCCTGCCGGGCGCACGATGGTCAGGTTGATATCCTGACCCTCGACGGAAATGGTCTTTTGGCTGATATCGGCTTTGGGCAGAGTCAGCTCTACCCCCGACTGGGCACTCGCCAGCACCGCACGCGCATTTTCAGGCGAGAGCTTCTCGATGGGTGTGCCGCCACTGGAATTCAATGCATTAAGGAAGTTCCGGGTGTTGTGTTCAATACCGGTGTCAGTTGCTGCGAACGCGCTGCCTATAGATACAGCGAGGATTGACCCCGCCAGGATTTTAACAAGAGTGCTCATGTTTTTATCTTCATCGCAGTGGGTTGAGCGTACACGTACGGGTGTACATCGCAATTGCCTAAATGGGCGACGAAGTTATGCTCAAGCTGGCTGAAAGCGTCAACTTCCAGACTGTTAGAGGATTTGTAGTCGGAAAAACCAGCGGCTCATTCTGTATTTGTTTTTCACGACAGTTGTTTGATGAGCGTTTACAAGTTGCCCGGGTTTTATCTGGCGAGCGCAAGCCAACTCATTACCGTTAAGGGTGGCAATGAGCTGAAAGCCGCGCCTGCGCAATAATCAGCCCTTGGCCACCCCCACCCGCCACTGCGAAGGGGGCACCAGGCCGTTGACCAGGTAGTTGCCGACAATGCGTGACTTGTAGACCCGGGGATTGTGGTTGGCCAGGGTGCGGGCGTTGCGCCACAGGCGGTCCAGTGCCTTGTTGCTGGCGGTGGCACTGGCGCCCAGGGCATCGAACAGCGCCGTAGTCGCGGCCAGGGTGGCGTCTACCACGGGGTTGACCGCCAGGCACACTTCCAGTTCGGCCAGTGCCACCTGCGGGTCTTCATGGGTCAGCGGCTGCTCACTGGCAATGGTGTATTGCGCGGTGCTTTCCAGGCGCTGCGCCGCGTACCGGGCAATGGCCTGTGCCGCATAGGCCTGGCTGGCCACCTCGCCAATCACTTGCAGCAATTGCACGTCCTGCGCGGCGCTGTCGGCATTGCCCGTAGAGAAGGTTCTGGAGCGGCTGTGCAGTTCGTCGGCACCACTCAAGGCGGCGCGGCGGGCGATGCCGGCCAGGGTGCTCAGGTGGTAGATCTGGAAGAACGATTGGCCATAGGCAAAACGCTGGTCGGTGGCGCGGGGTTCATCGTTCACTCGCACGTTGTCGAAAATGCAGGTGCCGCTGGCAGTCAGGCGCTGACCAAAGCCGTTCCAGTCATCAATGATTTGTACGCCGGGGGCCTTGAGATCGACCACTACGCTGTACAACGTGCCATCGTCACCGGTGCCGATGGTGTTGATCAGGTCACTGTAAAGGGCGCCGGTGGTGTAGAACTTTTTCCCGCTGATACGCAGCGAGCCGTCTTCAGCCCGGTGGATGCGGGTTTCGAATTCGCCACGGGTCTGGGTGCCCACCTCGGTACTGCCCGGCGACAGTAAAACGCCCTGGCTGAGTGTGTCCAGCCAGCGGGCCTGCCAGTCGAGATTTTTCGACACCAGCACTTCTTCGCAGAACCCAAAATGCCCGCGCAAGGCCTGGGTGATGTTGGAGTCGGCTGCGGACAATTCGGTCAACAGGGCGAGCAACTCAACCAGCGTGGCGTCCTGACCGCCATAGCTGGTCGGCAGACGCCAGCGCGGCAAGCCCAGGGCGTTCAGTTGCTGGATCACCTTGCCCAGGTGGCTGCGCGAACCATCAGCTTCGGCGGCTTGTGCGCCGATTTGGGCAAACAGCGGGCGAAAGGGAGCGGCCAGTTGTTCGTAACGGGCGCTTGGGGCGCTGCCCCAGATATCAAGTTGTGGATTAGGCATGCAGTCTGACCTTGCCGGGCCTGCGCTCAAAGGCGCGCTGGCGCTGAAATGAGTGAAGTAAATACGGTTAGGCCCAGTGGTCTGGTGAAGCCACCCTAATACTAGATTGGTCAAATGCTTAATACCAAAAACAGCTAACCAAATACCCGGACAGGGTTCTATGGATATGCCTTAAAAGTATTGGTTGCTTATGTCTTTATTGCGCTAGCTTCTAAAAACGCCACGCTTGGCGACTCAAAAAGCCTCTTTTCTCAAAGCCAGACTGCATGCCTACAGATGGTTGATTCAGCTGTTAACTCTGTAGGAATCCTTAATGACAACACGTCAAAAATTGCTCGGCCTGTTGGGTCTGGCCTCTCTGGTGCTGCATGGCACTCCCGCCTGCGCCGCTACCCCGCAGACCCTGGTGGTGGGCGATCAGTTCTTCTCCAACCGCATTGTTCTCGAACTCTCGGGTGAGCTTAAAGATTTGCCCTATACCATCGATTTCAAGCGCTTCAATACCGGTTCGCCGGTAGCCTCGGCCGTCGCCAGCGGCGCCCTGGATATTGGCGTGGTGGGCGATACCCCGGTGATCAGCCTGGCGGCCAACGGTGCCCCGGTCAAAGTCGTGGCCAGCACCCAGACCAGCCTTAACGGTGTCGGCATTGTGGCCCGCCCGGGCATCCATTCGGTGGCTGACCTCAAAGGCAAGACCGTGGCGATCTGGAACGGCTCCTGGAGTCAGCAGATGATGTTCAAGGCTCTGGATGAAGCAGGCGTGCCACGTGACAGCGTGAACTACAAGTTCCTGTTGCCGGCGGAAGCCAGCATGGCCTTGAGCCAGGGCGATATCGATGCCTTCGGCACGTGGGAACCCTATGTGTCGCTGCAGGAAAAAGAAGGCAGCACCCTGATCCGCAACGCCAAGGGGCTGATGAGCGCACCGACTTATGTGGTTGCCTATGAGCCGGTGCTGGCGCAAAAGGGCGAGATCATCAAGGACTTTGTTGCGCGCCTGACCCGCGCCCGGGAGTGGAGCCAAAGCCATGTTGATGAATACGCTGCCGCCTGGTCCAAGGCCAACCAGTCCTCCCCGGAAATCGCCAAGGCCTGGTTCAAGCGTGACGCCATTATCGTGTTGCCGATCTCGCCCACCATTGTTAGCGAAGCCCAGGCCACTTCTGACTTTCTATACGACGCCAAACTGCTGAAAAAGCCGTACGACGTCACTCCCATGTTTGACCGCGCACTCTGACAACCAAGGAAAATCTTATGGCCAAGCAAATGGCACTGGCGGGGTTTATGCTTTCGGGCCCCGTGGTACATAGCCACGCGGTGTGGCGTCACCCGCAAACCCATAGCCACTTTCTCGACCCCGACTACTACATCGAAATAGCCAAGACCCTGGAAGAGGGTTATTTTGACCTGTTGTTTTTCGCTGATCGCCTGGCGGTCGGCGATCAGGCCGGGCAATCCCGGGCGCGTTCCTTCGAGTTGGGTGCGCAGGATGCGGCGCGGCTCGATCCGCTACCGATTCTCAGCTTGCTGGCCGGTCACACCAAGCATATTGGCCTGGGGCTGACACGCTCTACCACCTACTACCAACCGCCCCATGTGGCGCGGGCCATCGCCTCCCTGGACCATATCTCCAGAGGTCGCAGCGCCTGGAATATCGTGACCTCGATGAACGACAGCGAAGCGCGTCTGTTCGGCCATGCCCAGCACCTGGCCCACGATCAGCGCTACGCCCGCGCCGATGAGTTTGTCGAACTGGTGCTCAAACTGTGGAACAGCTGGCAGCCGGATGCGCTGGTGCTGGACAAGGTGCGCGGCATCCTCGCCGACCCGAGCAAGATCGATGCCTTCAAGCACAGCGGCACCTACTTCGACTGCGAAGGCCCGCTCAATATTCCGCGAGTGCCACAGGGCCAGCCGGTGCTGATCCAGGCCGGAGCCTCGGGGCGGGGTCGCCAGTTTGGTTCACGCTGGGCCGAGGTGATTTTCAGCATCAACAGCCGGGTAGAGCGCATGCTCGAATTCCGCCAGGATATCCACCAGCAAATGCGCGCCATTGGCCGTGATCCTGCTGATTGCAAAATCCTCACGGCGGTCATGCCATTTATTGGCGGCACTGAAGCTGAAGCGCTCAAAAAGCGCGATGAGCACAATGCATTGGCCAACCCTGAACTGGGGGTTATCACCCTGTCGACCCAGTCCAATTTCGACTTTACCCAATTCCCGCTGGACACCCGCCTGCTGGATATCGCCCGGCACTCGGCGACCCCCGACGTGATCGCGCAAAAGTTGCGTCTGGAGCGTGACATTACTCTGGGCGAATACGGCGCGATCATGGCCGCCAGTATCCGCGTGCCGCAATTGGCGGGGACCGCAGAGAGCGTGGCGCAGCAATTGATCGACTGGCTGGAGTTGGGTGCCTGCGACGGTTATGTGGTGTCGCCTGCCTACCTGCCCGGCACTTTCACCGAGTTCACCGAATCGGTGGTGCCGATCCTGCAACGCCGCGGTTACCTGCGCAGCGCCTATGAGCATCCGACCTTGCGTGGGCATCTGGGGTTGAAAAGTTTCAATTGAAACCGGAGTGCGAAGGGTTCACTCCTGAACCCCTCGGCAATGACGGATTGCTCGATAGCCCCCTGAGGCCGGTTCCTTTTCAGAATATTCAATGGGTAGCTGACAATCACCCGATGCTCGTCGCAGCCTCGCTCCGCTCATCAGCGGCTACAGGTGCTTGGCAGTTGTGCAAGGACTGTAAAGTTGGGTAAATCTTGGCTTCGAGCCTTGCTCGCACTGGTATAAGGGCGGCGTTTTTTCCCTGTTGAAAATGAGCGTTCGGTCATGAAATTGAAGTCTGTTGTTAAAGCGATGGTTGTAGCGGTGGCGGTATCGGCCTTGTCAGGCTGCTGGATGTTTATGCCACCAGGCGGCGGTAGCGGTGGCGGTGGTGGCGGTCATGGTGGCGGTGGTCAGCACGGTGGTCAGCGCTGATCGGCTGAGTCGCTTTATTGTTGGCCCTGGCATTACAACTCCAGCTTGTAGCCCACGCCATACAACGACTGGATCGGGTCTTGCCCGGGGCTGGCCTGGGCCAGTTTGCGCCGCAGGTTGCGGATATGGCTGTCCACCGTGCGGTCAGTGACCACGCGATGGTCGGAGTAGAGTTTGTCCAGCAACTGGTCGCGGGAAAATACCCGCCCCGGGGCGCGGGCGAAGGTGTTGAGCAGGCGCAGTTCAACCGGGGTCAGGTCCAGCGCCACGCCATCGAACGAGGCGCGATACTGCGCTTCGTCGATCTGCAGGCGGGCCCGGGCCACCTGCTCGAACTGCGGGCTGCGGCGCAGGATGGCCTTGACCCGGGCCACCACTTCACGCGGGCTGAACGGCTTGCAGATATAGTCGTCAGCGCCCAGATCCAGCCCCAGCAGGCGGTCCACTTCTTCTACCCGAGCGGTGATCATGATGACCGGGATTGCGCTGAAATCCCGCAGCTCCTTGCAGATTTCCAGGCCGTCGCGACCGGGCAGCATCAGGTCCAGCAGGATTAGCCGTGGCGCATGGCTGCGTACCCACGGCACCACGTCCAGGCCGTTGTCCAGGCAATGCACGGCGTACCCGGCGAGGGTCAGGTAGTCATGCATCAATGCGGCCAGTTTAGGCTCATCTTCAACGATCAGAATCGTGTCCATGCTTTACACCTTGCGTGGCAAGCGCAGGCTCAGCCAGAGGCCGCCCAGGGGTGAGTGGTCGGCCGTGAGGCTGCCGCCGTGGGCCAGTACGATGCTGTGACAGATCGCCAGTCCCAGGCCGGCGCCACCACTGGCGCGATTGCGCGAAGCTTCGCCGCGGTAGAAGCGCTCGAACAGCCGCGGCAGTTGCTGCGGGTCTACGCCGGGGCCGGAGTCCATAAAGCTGACCAGTATGTGCTCATCTTCAATGGAGGCGCTGATCAGCAGCATGCCGCCGGCATCGGTGTAGCGCACGGCGTTTTCCAGCAGGTTGCCAAACAGCTGTTGCAGGCGCTTGGCATCGGCTTCCAGCAGCAGGGCGCAGGATGGCAGGCGCAGCTCAACCCGCAAGCCGGCCGCCTTGCAGCGTTCCTGATACATGGCCACCGAGGTCTGCAGCAGGTCGTTGAGGTCGCATTGGCTTTTGCGGTAGGTCAGGGCACCGACATCGGCCAGTGACAGCTCATACAGGTCGTCCACCAGTTTGCTGAGCATGCCGACTTCGCCTTGCAGTGACTTCATCGAACTGTGATCAAGGGTGCGCACACCGTCCTCGATGGCCTCCAGTTCGCCGCGCAGGATCGACAGCGGCGTGCGCAGTTCGTGGGAGACATCGGCCATAAATTCGCGGCGCATTTTTTCGTTGCGCTCAAGGGTGTAGGCCAGTTGATTGAAGTCGCGGGCCAACTGGCCGACTTCGTCATTGGACGATACGGCTACCCGGTTGCTGTATTCCCCGGTGGCCAGTTTGTGGGTGGCCGCAGCCACGCGCTTGACCGGGTCGAGCAGGGTGCGGACGATCCACCAGGCAATCAGCATGGCCAGCAGCAGCGAGAGCACGCCCATGCCCAGACTGGTTTGCAACTGGTATTGCTGGAAACGCTCGCCACCGGCCTCGGTCACGCTCTGGAACGGGGTCACGGCCAGCCAGCCGACGGTTTTGCCATTGACTTCAATTGGCCGCAGCAGAGCATCGTCGCCGATGGAGGGGTAGCCGGTGACGCGCTTTTTATCCTGGTCGAGCAGGGCAATGCGAAACAGCGCGCCGGTCAGGTCCGAGGGCAACGGGTTTTTAAGGTCGCCGCGTTTGGGTTCATCCCCTGCGTCTGGCCGCATAAGTTGAAACCAGCGCTCTGGATTGTGTCGCAAAAAATCCCAACTGCCTTCGCGCTGCCAGGCGCTAACCATACGCGGCTGCACGGATTCCATGCGCTCCAGCGCCTGTTCATTGAGGTAGCCGAGAAAGCCCCGGGTGAAACTCCAGCTGGTGGCCAGGCCCATGCTCAGAATCACGAACAGCACGCTGGCCAGGACGGCGATAAACAGCTTGGTGGAGATACTCAGTTTCATCGGCTCGGCTTACTGGCGAAATGGCCTGCTCATTTAGGCCCTGCGCCGGGGAAGATTCAAGGCTTGCGGGCAATCTTCAATTTTCCTGCACATTTGCCTCGCACCATGACATCAGCCAACTGTCTTGTAGAGGCCGCCATGTCGATCAAACTGTTTACCAAATCCCTGGTAACCGCCGCTGTTATTGTGTCTTTGCTGGTTCTCGTTGTGTTGAGCGGATGCTCGGCCGGTGATTCCGCGCCCGTTGCCGAAAAACCCAAGGTTTCGGTGCTCACTGTGCAACCGCAGCGTCAGGCATTGACCACCGAGCTGGCCGGTCGCACCCAGGCATTTATGGTTGCGCAGATCCGTCCTCAGGTCAGCGGCATTGTGCAGCAGCGCCTGTTCGTCGAAGGGGCCGAGGTCAAGGCCGGCGAGGCGCTGTATCAAATTGATGCGGCGCCATACAAGGCCGCCTTTGCCCAGATGCAGGCCACCGCCGCCAAGGCCCGTGCCACCGTCAAATCGGCTCAGGCCACGGCCCGGCGCGACGCGCAACTGGCGAAAATAGACGCCATCAGCCAGCAAGATAATGAAGACGCGCAGGTCAGCCTGCAAACGGCCGAGGCCGACCTGCAAGTGGCCTTGGCCGACGTCGAAACCGCGCGCATCAATCTGGCTTACACGCGCATCAGTTCGCCGCTCAGTGGCCGCATCGAAACCTCCACCGTGACCCCCGGCGCCTTGGTGGTGGCCAGCCAGGACACCGCGCTGACCACCGTGCAGCAACTGGACCCGATCTATGTCGACGTCACCCAGTCGACCAGCGAGTTGCTGCGCCTGAAACGCGACCTGGCCAGCGGCACCCTGCAAAACAATGGCCAGGGCGAAACCCCGGTGTTGCTCAAACTCGATGACGGCAGCACCTACAACCACGCCGGCAGCCTCAAGTTCAGTGGCGTCACCGTCACTGAAGGCACCGGCACCGTGACCCTGCGCGCTGTCTTCCCCAACCCCGATCACCTGTTATTGCCGGGTATGTATGTACGCGCCGTGCTGGATCAGGCCACCGACGACAGGGCGATTTTGATCCCGCAAAAAGCCGTCACCCGCAGCGCCAGCGGCGTGACCTCGGTGCTGGTGGTGGTCGAGGGCAAGGTCGAACAGCGCGTGCTGACCATTGACCGTGCCGTGGGCAATCAATGGTGGGTCACCTCCGGGTTGAATGCCGGTGATCAGGTGATTGTCGAGGGCGGGCAGAAAGTCCGGGTGGGCAACGAGGTATTGGCACAAAACAGCGAAACCCGTGCGCTGCCAACCCGTGCCGCACCCACTGCAATTGCCAAGGAGGGTTGAGCATGGCGCGTTTCTTTATTGATCGGCCGATTTTTGCCTGGGTGATTGCCATTGTGATCATGCTCGCGGGCGCGCTGTCGATCACCCAATTGCCCCTTGAACAGTACCCGGACATTGCACCGCCCACCGTGAAAATCGCCGCCACCTACACCGGCGCATCGGCCAAAACGGTCGAGGACTCGGTGACACAGGTGATCGAGCAGCAAATGACCGGTATCGACAAGCTGACCTATATGTCGGCCTCCAGCAGTTCGGCGGGCAGCGCCAGTATCAACCTCACCTTTGAGGCCGGCACGGATCCCGACGTGGCGCAGATGCAGGTGCAAAACAAGCTCCAGCAAGTGGAATCGCGCCTGCCCAGCTCGGTGCAGAGCGAAGGCCTGACCGTGACCAAGGGCGGCTCGGATTTCTTGATGATTGCCGCGCTGGCCTCGGATAACCCGAGCGTGACCGGCACGCAGATTGGCGATTACATCTCCAGCACCTTGCTCGACTCCATCAGCCGCATCGACGGCGTCGGTGAAGTCAAAGCCATGGGCTCGGGCTACGCCATGCGCATCTGGCTGGACCCGGCGCTGCTGCAAAAATAT
The DNA here is from genome assembly GCF_037023725.1 of Pseudomonas bubulae. Classification (NCBI taxonomy): domain Bacteria; kingdom Pseudomonadati; phylum Pseudomonadota; class Gammaproteobacteria; order Pseudomonadales; family Pseudomonadaceae; genus Pseudomonas; species Pseudomonas bubulae. The sequence continues at coordinate 4,307,261 of NZ_CP146077.1, read as the reverse complement.
TCCCTTATGCCTTCTGACGTGACCACCGCCCTGGAGGCGCAAAACACCGAAGTGTCGGCCGGGCAATTGGGCGCCTTGCCCGCCGTGGCCAGCCAGCAACTCAATGCCACCATCACCGCGCGCAGCAAGCTGCAAACCGCCGAAGAATTTCGCAATGTGGTGGTCAAGTCCAACAGCGCCGGTGCCGTGGTGTTGCTCGGCGAAGTGGCCACGGTGGAGCTGGGCAGTGACAGCTATGACGTCAACTCGGCCCTTAATGGCAAACCGTCCGCCGCCATGGGCGTGCAACTGGCCACCGGCGCCAATGCGCTGGAAGTCGGTGAGGCGGTCAAGGCCAAGCTCGCCGAACTGGAACCGTACTACCCGAGCGAAATGCAGCTCAAAAACGTGATCGCCTACGACACCACGCCGTTTGTCAGCCTGTCCATCGAAGAAGTGGTCAAGTCCCTGGGCGAGGCCATCGTGCTGGTGGTGCTGATCATGTTCCTGTTCCTGCAGAATTTTCGCGCCACGCTGATCCCCGCCATCACCGTGCCGGTGGTGCTGCTGGGCACCTTTGGCGTGCTGGCGATGTTTGGTTACTCGATCAACACCCTGACCATGTTTGCCATGGTATTGGCCATTGGCTTGCTAGTGGATGACGCCATTGTGGTGGTGGAAAACGTCGAGCGGGTGATGAGCGAGAAGGGCCTGTCGCCGCTGGAGGCAACGCGCCAGTCGATGGATGAAATTACCAGCGCCTTGATCGGCATCGCCCTGGTGCTGAGCGCGGTGTTTATCCCCATGGCGTTTTTCAGCGGTTCAACCGGGATTATCTACCGCCAGTTTTCGGTGACGATTGTGTCGGCGATGGTGCTCTCGGTGCTGGTGGCCATGACCCTGACCCCGGCCCTGTGTGCGACCTTGCTCAAGCCGGTTGACCCAAACGGGCACGGCCCGCAGACCGGCTTCTTCGGCTGGTTCAATCGCACCTTTGAACGCGGCGCCCAGGCGTATCAACGGGTAGTCGGCAAGATTTTGCAGCGCAGTGGCCGCAGCCTGATGGTGTACGTGTTGGTGGTCGCCGCGATGGCGGTGGGTTACACCAAACTGCCCACCTCGTTCCTGCCCGATGAAGATCAGGGCATCCTCATGGCGCAGATGCAATTGCCGGTAGGCGCCACCGATGACCGCACCCAGGCGGTGCTCAAACAGTTCGAGAGCTACATCCTGCAACAGCCGGAAGTCGAGGCCATGATCAGCATTTCCGGCATGGGCATGGGTGGCAATAGCCAGAACTCGGCGCGGGCGTTTATCCGTCTCAAGGACTGGAGCGAGCGCACCGGCGCCGGGCAGGATTCAGCGTCGATCGCGCAGCGCGCCACGCAGGCGCTGTCGAGCATCGGCGATGCCGATGTGTTTGTCATGCAGCCGCCAGCCGTGCGCGGATTGGGGCAAAGCTCGGGGTTTGATTTGCAACTCAAGGACGTCGCCGGGCTGGGCCATGAAGCGCTGGTGGCGGCGCGTGAGCAACTGATCGAGCTGGCCAGACAGGACCCGCGCCTGCAAGGCGTACGCAGCAACGGTCTGGACGACACGCCGCAGCTCAAGGTGACGATTGATGACCGCAAAGCCGGGGCGCTGAGCCTGACCACCAGCGATATCAACACCACGTTATCCACGGCGTTGGGCGGCAGTTACGTCAATGACTTCCTCAATCAGGGCCGGGTGAAAAAGGTCTATGTGCAGGGGCAGGCGTCGTCGCGGATGCAGGCTGACGACCTTGATCACTGGTTTGTGCGCAACAGCAATGACGAAATGGTGCCGTTCTCCTCGTTCGCCAGCAGCTCATGGACCTCGGGTTCGCCGCTGCTGGAGCGCTACAACGGCAGTTCGTCGCTGGAAGTGGTGGGTGATCCGGCACCGGGCGTGAGTTCCGGGGTGGCGATGGACGCTGTGGAGTCGATCATCAAGCAACTGCCTGAAGGCATCAGCTACGAATGGACGGGGCAGTCCTATCAACTGCGTCTGTCCGGCTCGCAAGCGCCGTTGCTGTATGCGATTTCGGTGCTGTTTGTGTTCCTGTGCCTGGCGGCGCTGTACGAGAGCTGGTCGGTGCCGTTTTCGGTGATGCTGGTGGTGCCATTGGGCGTGGTGGGCGCGGTGCTCGCCACCCGCTTCAGCGGCTTGAGCAATGACGTGTACTTTCAGGTGGGGCTGTTGACCACCGTGGGGCTGGCGGCGAAAAACGCCATTCTGATCGTCGAGTTCGCCAAGCATCTGCAAGAGCAGGGCAACAGTTTGATCGACGCCACGCTGATCGCGGTACGGCAACGTCTGCGGCCGATTTTGATGACCTCGCTGGCCTTTATGTTTGGCGTGTTGCCGCTGGCCATGAGTTCCGGTGCAGGTTCGGCCGGGCGTCAAGCCATCGGCACCGGCGTGCTGGGCGGCATGTTCAGCGCCACGGTGCTGGGAATCTTCTTTGTGCCGCTGTTCTTCGTGTTGATTCGCCGCCGTTTCAGCCGCGTGTCGACCCCCACCACTGACCGTACAGGTGAAGCATGAGTCACTTTCGTTGGTCGCTGCTGGCCGTTTTCGCACTGCTGGGCGGCTGCATCAATCTGGCGGCTGAGTACGAGCGCCCGCAAGCCTCGGTGGCCGAACAATGGCTGCCGGGCACCGCTACGCCCAAAGGGCAGGTGGCGGCGGACATTCAATGGCAGCAGTTTTTCACCGACCCGCGTCTGGCGCAGTTGCAGACCCTGGCCTTGGCCAATAACCGCGACCTGCGGGTGGCCAGCCTGAATATCGAAAAAGCGCAGGCGCAATACCGCATCCAGCGTGCCGCCTCGTTTCCGGGGATCGACGCCAGCGTCAGTGGCAGTTCCAGTCGGGCCAACAGCAGCACCAGCCACAGCTACAGTGCCGAACTGGGGTTGAGCAGCTACGAAGTGGACGTGTTCGGGCGAGTCAAAAACCTTCAGGACGAAGCGCTGCAGTCCTATCTGGCGCTGACCGAAACCCGCCGCAGCACTCAGATCAGCATGGTCGCCGAAGTGGGCACCGCGTGGCTGACGTTGGCGGCGGACAACGAGCGCCTGAAATTGGCACAAGAGACGCTGACCAGCCAGCAGTCCACCTACGAACTGACCCAGCGCAGCCATGGTTTGGGTGGTTCATCGGGGCTGGCGGTCTCTGAGGCGCAAACCACCGTGGAATCGGCGCGGGTTGATGTGGCCGAATACGCCAGTCAGGTGCTGCAAGATCAGAATGCGTTGCGTCTGCTGGTGGGCAGCGACATCCCGGCCAGCCTGCTGCCGGGCGACAGCCTGGAATCGGCGGCGATGCTGGTGCAAGTGCCAGCCGAGTTGCCGTCCACCTTGTTGCAGCGTCGCCCGGACGTACTGGCCGCTGAACATAGCTTGATGTCAGCCAACATCGACATTGGCGCGGCGCGGGCGGCGTTCTTCCCCAGCATCACCCTGACCGCCGGTGCCGGGTCAGCCAGCACCAGCCTGTCGAGCCTGTTCAAGGCCGGCAGCGGCGCGTGGAGCTTTGCGCCGAGTATTAGCCTGCCGATCTTCGACGCCGGCAGTAATCGGGCTACGCTGGACTCAGCCAAAGTGGAACGCGAGATACAGGCGCAGACCTACCAGCTGACCTTGCAGACTGCGTTCAAGGAAGTGGCCGATGCACTGGCGGTGCGCAGCACCCTGGACCAGCGCCTGAGCGCCCAGCAAGCGCTGACCGAGGCCAGTCGCAAAAGCTACGAGCTGTCGGATGCACTGTACCGCAGTGGTTCGCAAAGCTTTCTTGAAGCACTGGTTTCCCAGCGTTCGCTGTACAGCGCCGAACAAGATCTGATCACCCTGCGACTGGCCGAACAAAGCAACCGCGTGACGTTATACAAAGTGCTGGGCGGTGGCTGGAACTGAGCGCAGGTTTACCCCGGATTTTTCATTGAAAAGGAGCTGTCATGATCGCCCTCCAAACCCTGCGCCGGCTATTTCTCGGCAGCACAGTGCTTCTCCTGCAACTGCCGAACCTGGCCCAGGCCGAAACGCCCATCGCCGCGCTGCCCGTGGTCAAACCCGCCATCAGCTGCGCGGCCCTGACCCGGGTTGATCTGCAGGCAATCGGCGGCAAGGGCAGCCAGGTGGTGTCGGCCAGCGAAACCACCAGCAATGGGGTTACCGCCTGTGAAGTGCAAGGCACGCTGGCGCCGAGCATCGGTTTCAAGGTCATGCTGCCAACCCACACCTGGACTCAGCGTTATCTGCAAGTGGGTTGCGGCGGCCTGTGCGGGCGGATTTCATTGCAGGTGGGCGCGGCCGAAGGCTGTGCCCCCCTGAACAGCGGCGGCTTTGTGCTGGCAGCTACCGATATGGGTCACGAGGGCATGGACAACAGTTGGGGCAACGATGCACAAAAACGTGCTGATTTCGCCCATCGCGGCGTCCACCTGACGGCACTGGCCGCCAAGCAACTGATTGGCGCCTATTACGGCCAGCAACCTGCGTACGCTTATTTTACCGGCTGCTCCGATGGCGGGCGCGAAGCCCTGATCGAAGCCCAGCGCTATCCCGACGATTTCAACGGCATCATTGCCGGGGCGCCGGCATTGAATTTTCTGGTGCAGAATTCGATTTATCATGCCTGGCAGGCCCGCGCCAATCAGGACGGGGAGGGCAAGGCGATTCTTGTAGCCTCGCGCCTGCCGATCCTGCACCAGGCTGTGCTGCAGCAGTGCGACGCGCTGGACGGGCAGGTCGATGGTCTGATCAGCGACCCCCGGGCTTGCCGTTTTGATCCTGCAACTGTGCAGTGCAAGGCCTCTGCGACGGATACTTCGGACTGCCTGAGCGCCAGGGAGGTGGAGGCGGCCCGAAGCCTTTATGACGGCCCGCGTGACCCGGCTACCGGTGAACGCCTGACCATTGCCGGGCCACAGCCGGGTTCCGAACTGGCCTGGGCCGGGGTGTTTGTGCCGGACAGCGTCGATCAGCCGATCAACAGTGAAAAGATGGCCCTGGATGTCTTGCGCAATCTGGCCTTCGAGCGCAATCCGGGAGCAGATTACAGCCTGGCGGACGTGAAGTTTGATCGCAGCACCCTGGATCAATTGCGCGCCCTGCACCCACTGTATGACGCCACCAACCCGGATCTGTCGGCATTCGCAGACCGCGGCGGCAAGCTGATCCTGTGGCACGGTTGGGCCGATCAGCATATCTCGCCCCTGAACACCATCGCCTACCACCAGGCGGTGCAGGTGCAGATGGGCAAGTCGAAGGCCGAGTCCTTCGAGCGGCTTTATCTGCTGCCAGGGGTTTACCACTGTGGTGGCGGTGAAGGCCCGAGCCTGCTGGACCTGCTGACACCCATGATGTCATGGGTCGAAAAGGGTCAGGCCCCCGCTGCCATTGTGACCTTGCAGGCCAGCAGCAAACAGGCCGCTGCCAGCGAGTTTGGCGCACCGACCAATCTGCCGGGCCGGGCTGCTGCGGACCAAAAACCGTCAATGATGGCGCCCCGGTCTGTCGCCCAGGACCCTGCCAACGACGGGCGTACACGCCTGGTGTTACCGTACCCGGATGTGGCGGTGTATGACGGCAAGGGCGATGTTAAATCGGCCGACAGTTATGTGCGCAGCCCAAACGCGGTGGATGAAAAAACCCCGCAGTGGCTGGGCTCGGACTTTTTCACGCCCTATGCACCGCTGCAACGCTGAGGTCTTCAGCCCTCGGCACTGCGCGCCAGGCTCTGGATGACCTGGGTGAGGATTTCATCCGATAATGGCACATCACTGCGTCGCGCCTGGCGATACTCGCTGGGGGTACTGCCCGCGTATTGCTTGAATGCGCGGGCGAAGTAGGAGGGGTCCTTGAAGCCGACTTCATAGCCGATACTGGTAATGGGCATCTGGCTGTTGTCGAGCAGGTCCTTGGCGCTGTCCATGCGCTTGCCCAGTATGTAGTCCATAAAGCCCAGCCCGTAGACTTCCTTGAACAGGCGGCTAAAGCGAAAGGTAGTCATCCCGCAGCGCTTGGCCAGGTCTTTCTGGTCAATGCTTTCGCAGTAATGCTGATCGATGTACTGCAGCACATTGTGCAGTGCGTTGTGCTTTTGATGGTCGGTGGTCAGGCGGATGCTGTCGGGCAGAGCAGGACCATGTTCGATCGGCAATGCCTTGTTGTTCCCGGCGGCGCTTCTCAATGTACACAGTTGCTCAAGGGCGTTGAGGTAACGGTTGATCTCGGCCGCACTCAAGGGCAGCACCACGTATTCCCAGACTCGCGAACGCATGGCCCAGATCGCAAGCTCTTCGGAGTGCTGCACGGTAAACATGGTGATCGGGATAGAGGGCGACTTGAGTTTGATTTCCTGCAACAGGCTGAGCCCCGCCAGGTCGGGGCAGTCAAAATGCATGCAGATCATGTCTGGCACTGGTTCGCGGTGTTTGTTGGCCCAGGCCCGGGGGGTGTCCAGCAGGCAGTGACAGGCGGAACGAAAGGGCAGCATGAGGGCTTCAGTGGATTGATTGCGGGTAAGGTCGAACCATAGGAGATGAGGTTGTTTGACAGCTTCAGATTTCATTCACCTAATCCTTTCTTGTGCAGAGCGCTGTCGGGTTGATAGGTCGAATCAATATGTACGCGCACTTTCAAGTTGGTTTTTAATTGGATCCGATCAGGGTGTTTGCCTATCTAATTAGTGCAAAAAAATCCTGCTGTTCGACAATAAACTCCTAACCGCTCCTTCCACCGATGGCTAGCCTTCAATCAGGCGGTGCATTTAGTAATCGCTTTGGGCAAGCCACTCGAGTGAGGTGAACAAAATGAACTTGCAAACCATTAAAACTTCCGTCCAGGCCTTTATTAAGGATGAGAACGGCCTGACCATTGTTGAATACGCCGTGGCCGGTGGCTTGATAACCCTGGGGGCGGTTGCGGCATTCGTCACCCTGGGTGGCAACGTCAAGGACGCCATTACCAGCCTGGGGTGTGCGGTCAAGGGTACTACCTGCTGATGCACGGGCAATGATCACTGGGGCATGGCTCCTTTGCAGTTGCTGGCTGCCGGTTTGCAGCGCCAATGATACCAACCCGTACATAAGTATCGCTGTTGCTGTGAGGTTGTGAAGATTAAATCCTGCTATGAAACCCCCGGCTTAGTCTGTTGCGCTATACGTCCCCTCTAGCCCAGCACCCTTAAGCCGGTTTTTTTGTGCCTGATTAATTGTAGTACGGATTGCATATAAAGAGTCTGTTAGTGGCAGTTACCTGCTCTTGAATAGGTGGGGTTTAACTGTTTCTGGGTAATGTCAATAAAGTCCTAGCAGTCAGCAAAAATCTCCTAACCCTCAAATAACCCTCTGGCTAAGATCCAATCAAGCAGCGCAAATAGCCCTGCTTCTTGATATCAAACATTGAGTGAGGTGGACGAAATGAGCCTGCAATCAATCAAGACTTCCGTAGTGAAGTTTATCAACGACGAAGATGGCCTGACCATTGTGGAATATGCAGTGGCAGGCGGGCTGATAACACTGGGCGCTGTCGCCGCGTTTATCACCCTGGGCGGCAATGTGAAAACAGCAATCACCAGTCTGGGATGTGCTGTCAAGGGCACTGTCTGCTAACACGATGTCTCCTGTTGAGGGTGCAGCCATGAGCGAGTTACTGATTGCTCCTGTCGTATTGCTTTTAGGGCTGCTGGGAGTTGCGGTGGTGAGCGATCTTCGCAGTCACCGCATTCCCAACCTTCTTGTTTTGCTGGGGCTGGTACTGGGCCTGGTCGGCCAGACCTGGGCCGCAGGCTTTATCGGGTTGGGGCATTCACTGCTGGGCATGCTGATCGGTTTCGGAATTTTCCTGCCCATGTACGCCGTTGGCGGGATGGCCGCCGGGGACGTCAAGTTAATGGCCATGGCCGGCGCATTTTTAACCCCCCATGACGCCCTCTGGGCTGCGTTTTTCAGCCTGATTGCAGGTGGGGTATGCGGGTTATTGATCGTCCTGGTGCAGGGCCAGGCCCTGCAAACCCTGGGCCGCTACTGGTTGATGCTCAGGGCACGCGCCTACTTCCCCCCCCACGCTGCTGAAGTGGCCGGCAAACCTTTCCCTTATTCGGTCGCCGTTTTGCTCGGCACCTTGGCCAGCGTCTTTTGGCTGACCTTGGGCCACTAGTTCAGGAGAACACCATGTACGCCATCAGCAGCAACCGTGTTTCTCTCGATGAGCGCGAAGCGGTACAACTACTGGCTCCACAACCACGGACCATCCTTGAAACCGGATTGGCAGACAATTTTCTCGGTGATCTGGTGTGCAAGCATTTATACGATGCGGGTGTGCTGGACATGGTGCAGCTGGTGGCGCGACTGGCGCTTACCGGTGCGGTAATGGAAGAAATCCTCACGTTCCTGCGCAAGGACCGTCGCGTCGAAGTACTGGGCCAGGCAGGGGGGCAGGCCATGCGCTACGGCTTGACCGAGCGCGGCCGCAACAGTGCCCGCGATGCCCTGGCCCGCAGTGGCTACATAGGTGCAGCGCCTTACCCGGTGAGTGCCTACCGCTCGCTGCTGAAGTTGCAGACCATTCACCACGGGCGTATCAGCGCCCATGACATGCACCACTGTTTCGGTTCGATGGTGCTGGCGCAAAGCATGCTCGATCAACTGGGTGTTGCCTTGAATTCCGGGCGCGCCATCATGATTTACGGGCCTGCGGGTACCGGCAAGACCTATGTCAGCAGTCGGCTGATCCGCTTGTTTGCCGAAGCGATCTGGGTGCCTCATGCCATCGCCATCAATGAATCGGTGATCGAGATCTTTGACCCTCAGGTACACAAGCGCCTGGGCGATGACGAACATCAAAACGGCTTGATGCTCAACGAGGGCATAGACCGCCGCTTGCTGTGCTGCGAACGGCCGATCGTGATCACCGGTGGTGAGTTGACGATGGAACAACTGGATGTGCGTTATGACCCTTATGCCCGTCAGTACCAGGCACCGTTGCAACTCAAGGCCAGTAACGGCCTGCTGATCATCGACGATCTGGGGCGTCAGCGCATGACCCCGGGCGAGTTGTTGAACCGCTGGATTGTGCCCATGGAAGAGAGGCGAGATTTCCTCAACCTGGGGGGCGGGCGCCACTGCGAACTGCCGTTTGACCTGATCCTGGTGTTCTCCACCAACCTCAATCCGCTGGAGCTGGCTGACGAAGCATTTTTGCGGCGCATTGGCTACAAGCTGCAATTTGGCTACCTCAAGCCTGGCGAATACGAACGCATCTGGATTCAAGAGACGCAGCGCCTGGGTATCCCCTATGACCCGCTGTTGCTCAGTTTCGTGCTGCACGACCTGTATGGCGCCGAAAACATGCCCCTGGTGCCATGTCATCCCCGGGATCTGTTGAATATGGCGTGCGATCGCCAGCGTTATCTGGAGGGGGCGGGGCCACTGACTACTCAGGAGCTTGAGTGGGCGTGGCGCAACTATTTCGTCCAACTCGATTTTCTTGGCTAAGGAGTTACCGTCATGAACTCGCGCACGCTGACTTTGATTGTCCTGTCCGTGATCCTCGGGCTGGGGGCTACATGGATGGCCAATAACTGGCTCACGGCACGGCTGAACACCAGCCCTGACGATAACCAGCAAAACGTGGTGATTGCCACGGTGGAAATCGCTTTCGGGCAGATGATCGAGCCCCAGCAAGTGACGGTGGTGCGCATGCCCAGGGATGCAGCCCCCGAAGACGCCTTCGACACCACTGAAAAAGTGGTCGGCAAGATCGCCACCTTCTCCCTGCTGCGCGGCGACATTCTGCGGGGGGCACGGTTGGCCGAGCATATGGGTGGCAGCACCCTGGCCTCGCTGATCGAACCCAGCAAACGGGCCATCTCGGTGCGGGTGGATGACGTGGTGGGCGTCGGCGGCTTCCTGCTGCCGGGTAATCGGGTCGACGTGCTGGCAACCCGGCAGGTTGGTAGCGAAGGTAATGCCGAGTCGAAGACCATTCTCCAGGACCTGCGGGTACTGGCTGTTGACCAGACCGCCAGCACTGACAAGACCCAACCGGTGGTGGTGCGTGCGGTAACCCTGGAGATGACCCCCGCCCAGGCCGAAGTGCTGGTCAAGGGCATGAGCGCTGGCAAGGTGCAACTGGCCTTGCGCAACCCGCTGGATAACAACAAGACACCCATTGCGGCTGAACCCGTTGCCATGGCGGCGCCGGTACTGCCGACCGTGATGGCCAAGCCGGTGGCTCGCCGTCGTGCACCGGCCAATGACGGTGGCGTGATTGTCATCCGCGGTGTCGCGGCCACGGTTGAAAAAGCGATGTAGAGGGCCGGGCAGCGGCCGCGCAACACTATCAAGGTGAACCATCATGAACGCGCGTATCCAACAGCCCCACACCGCGTTTCCCCGGCAACAGCGCGGCGCCATGCTGGTCCTGGTGGTGATTGCCATGGCTTCGCTCCTGTTGATGGGCGCCCTGGCCCTGGACGGCAGCCATATGCTGCTGAACAAGACCCGGTTGCAAAACGCCGTGGATGCGGCGGCGTTGAGCGGGGCCAAGACGCTCAGCATGGTAGTGGGGGCGACCGGCTCGGCCAGCCTGACGCAAACAGCGGCCCTCAATACCCTGAGCCTCAATGCCAATGCGACGGGCAACGAGGAATTGGGCAGGGCCATCACGGCCAACCCGTCAGGCTTTGCCTCGGTGGAACTGGCCACCAGTGTCTACGGGCCGTTTTCTTTCCCGGGGCCGACCAATGCGACCTTTGTTCGGGTCACGGTGAACAACTATCCCCTGAGCAGTTTTTTCTGGGGCGTATTCCAGGCGCTGGACAACGGTAACGCCACCGGCAAGGCCGTCGCGGCGGTGGCCACTGCCGGGCCCAGCCCGAGCAGCGGCCCCTGTGATCTGACGCCGCTGCTGGTGTGCGGCAACCCTGCGCAGAACAATCCGGCTGCGGGGATGTTCTGGGGTTTCACGTTCGGTGATCTGCAGGTACTGAAAACTGCCGCCAACAACAATTCGCCCATCGGTCCGGGCAATTTTCAGCTGCTGGATTTCGGTTCGGGCGGCAAGACGGTCAGGGAAGCGCTGGCGGGGGGGATCGACCAGTGCAATATCGTCGGTGCAACTGCCCAGACCAAGCCGGGCAACACCGTGGGCCCGGCTTCCCAGGGCCTCAATACGCGCTTTAACGAATACAAGGGTGGCCTCAGTGCTTCTGACTATCCGCCGGACCTGGTGGTTACCGTCAATCCCAAGTCATTTACCTACGCCGGGTCGCCTGCGCCGATTCTGTATGACGGCAATACGGTCACGTCCAGCAGCGGCAACCTGTCCACCAGCAGCGGTGCCCTGTACGACTACAACAACTGGAAGCAGGACGAGGCAGCTTGTGTGGGCGGCGGCGCCGGTTGCCAGGGCAATGGTGTATTTGAACGACGGATCCTGAAAATCGTGATCGGCGATTGCTCGGGCAAGAACGACGGAGCCTCGGCGATTCCGGTGCTGGGCTTTGGCTGCTATTTCGTGATGCAGCCAGCCGCTCAGCAGGGTAATGAAGCGCAAATCTTCGGCCAGTTCGTCAGCGTGTGCGAAGGCGACAACGTACCGGGTCCCAACCCTGCGGCCAACGCCGGGCCACAGGTGATCCAGCTGTACAAAACCTATATCGACAACAACCAGACGCCGAGCACCGACTCCTAGGAGGTCTCATGAGACGCTGTGGATTCAGGTCGTCCCGCGCCCAGCGGGGCCTGGCGATGGTCGAACTGGCGCTGACCCTGCCGCTGCTGGTGTTGCTGATGCTGGCCTTCGCCGAGTTCGGCCGCATGCTGTTCCAGTACAACAGCCTGCAGCAGGCCAGCCGTGATGCCGGGCGTTATGTGGCCAGCCAGGCGTGGAACGCCACCCTGGGCACGCTGGACCTGAACGCGGCGCTGGTCACCAAGACCAAAAACGTTGCCGTTTATGGCCTGCCGGCCAACCCCAACGGTTACCCGGCGGCGGCACCAGGCCTGACCACCGGTGATGTCACGGTGAGTGCGGTGGGCACCAACCATGTACGGGTCAGCATTGCCTACACCTTTGTCCCGGCGCTCGGCAGCGCCATTCCTGCGCTGTATGGCAGCAGCGTGCCACTGGGCCTGCTGTTGACTTCAACGGTCGTAATGAGGGCCTTGTGATGAACCGAAAACGCATGGGTGGCGTGTATATCGTCGAGTTCGCCATCACCGCTCTGGTGCTCTTCACCCTGCTGTTTGGCGCACTGGAAATGGGCCGGCTGTACTTCACCGTCAATGTGCTGAGCGAGTCGGTGCGTCGCGGCGCGCGGCTGGCAGCGGTGTGCAATATCCAGGACCCGGTCATCCTGCGTCGTGCCATGTTCAACACGGCGGGCAATGCCGGGCCAAGCAGCCTGATCGCCAGCCTGACCAGTGCCAATCTGAACCTGATCTATCTGGACGCCAACGGTGCAGTGGTCTCCAGCCCCAATGATCTGGTGGGGGCCGGCGGTTTTGCCGCCATTCGTTATGTGCAACTGCAGGTGACCAACTTCAGTTTCAATCTGTTGATCCCCGGCTTCAGGGGGGTCTTCATTCTGCCCACGTTCAGGTCGACCGTGCCTCGTGAGAGTCTTGGCCGCCAGCCTGATCCGGCGGTTACACCGGGGATTACGCCATGTTAAGTGTCCGAGAAGTGACGGCGGCTACGTCATCAGACCGCCAGGGAATGCGCCTGTTGATCAGCGGCCGTGATGCCGCGGCCTTGAATCATCTCAAGGCCTTGAGCCAGGGCATAGCCCACTTGCAGGTGAGTACGCGGCTGGTGAGCAATGGCCACACTGACCCGCTCTACGGCCTGGAACAGCAGCCTGATTTTCTGCTGTTGCGCGTAAGTCATTTATGGCGCGAGGAACTGGCGGCGTTGTTGCAGCATCCGCTCAAGGAGCGTCCGCCACTGCTGGTGTGCGGGTCGCTGGATGAGCATGAAGGCATGCGTATGGCCATGCAGGCCGGGGCCCGTGACTTTTTGCCGGAGCCAGTGTCGGCCGAGGACTTGCAGTCGGCGCTGGAGCGCATGCAGCTGGAGCAGCACAGCGAGTATGGGAGCAAGGGCAAACTGGTGTCGGTGATGAATGCCAAGGGCGGTTCGGGTGCCTCGATGCTGGCTTGCAATCTGGCTCATCAATTAAGTGTGCAGGGCGGCAGAACCCTGCTGCTGGATCTGGACCTGCAATTCGGCAGCCTGGCTCACAGTCTGGATGTGTTGCCCACCCACAGCCATACCGATGTGCTGCAACAGATCGATACCCTGGACAGCGTGGCGCTGCGGGGTTTCTGCAGTCATTTCAGCCCCAGTCTGCATGTGCTGGGCGGCCGCACCGATGAGCTGTGCCTGTCCCAGGAAATTCGCCTGGAGCAACTGGACAGTTTGCTGAAACTGGCGCGCAGCACCTATGACTGGGTCGTGGTGGATTTGCCGCGGCATATTGATCACCTCACCGGCATCACCCTGGAACAGTCGGACCGGGTCTATATCGTGCTGCAGCAAAGCTTGAGCCATCTGCAGGACGCCAACCGCCTGGTGCGCATTCTGCGCGACGACCTGGGCGTGCAGGGCAATCGTCTGCATGTGGTGCTTAACCGCTTTGACAAGGCGTCGCCCTTTAAACCCAAGGACATCAGCGAAGCCTTGCGCTGCGCGGAACTGCAAAAGTTGCCCAATGACTATGCGGTGGTCAGTGAAAGCCAGAATACCGGGGTGCCCCTGGAGCTGCATGCTCCCCGTGCCAGCATCACCTTGAGCCTGCGTGAGCTGAGCCAGAGCCTGATCGGCATCGAGGCCACTGAAGCAGGTTTGCTCAAACGTACTTTCAGCCGTCTGTTCGGAGGATAAGCCATGCTCAGCGACTTTCGTAATCGTCTGCGTCAGCAAGCCGGCAAGCTGGCCTCCGCAGAAGTGGTGGCACTGCCTGTCGAGGGCGCCGATTGCACCAGTGTATTGATGGCCTGGGAAGCCAGCGTGCCGGATGTGGTGTATGAAACCCGCACCAAGCTCAGCTCCATGGAGGCCGAGTGGCGGGAGAAGATTTACCAGCAGTTGCTCAAGGTCATGGACCTGTCCTTGCTCGACACCCTGGAGCTGGCCGATGCAGGGCGCCAGATTCGCGAGATCAGTCAGCGCCTGCTGGATGAATACTCGGCACCGGTCAGTGCCAGCAGCCGTCAGTTGATCATCAAGCAGATTACCGACGAGGTGCTGGGCCTCGGGCCGCTGGAGCCGCTGCTGGGTGACAGCAGCGTATCGGACATTCTGGTCAATGGTTTTGACTCGGTGTACGTCGAGCGCTTCGGTAAATTGCAGAGAACCGATGTGCGCTTTCGCGACGATCATCATCTGCTCAATATCATCGACCGTATTGTCTCCAGCCTCGGGCGGCGTATCGATGAGTCCTCGCCCCTGGTGGATGCACGGCTCAAGGATGGGTCGCGGGTCAACGCGATCATCCCGCCGCTGGCCATCGACGGGCCGAGCATGTCGATCCGCCGCTTCGCCGTAGACCTGCTCAATACCCAGAGCCTGGTGCAGATGGGCACCCTGACCCCGGCCATTGCCCTGATGCTCAAGGCCATCGTGCGCGGGCGGCTCAATGTGCTGATCTCCGGCGGCACCGGCAGCGGCAAGACCACCATGCTCAATGTGCTCTCCAGCTTTATCCCGCACAACGAGCGCATCGTCACCATTGAAGACTCCGCCGAGCTGCAATTGCAGCAGCCCCATGTGGTGCGCCTGGAAACCCGGCCCTCGAATATCGAGGGGCGTGGCGAGGTGGGTCAGCGTGAACTGGTGCGCAACAGCCTGCGTATGCGCCCTGACCGGATCGTGATCGGTGAGGTGCGTGGCGCCGAGGCGCTGGATATGTTGACGGCCATGAACACCGGCCACGACGGGTCGCTGACCACTATTCACGCCAATACGGCCCGCGACGCGCTGGGGCGGATCGAAAACATGGTGTCGATGAGCGGCGCCACCTTTCCGATCAAGGCCATGCGTCAGCAAATTGCCTCGGCCATCGGCGTGGTCATCCAGCTGGAGCGTCAGGAGGATGGTACCCGGCGCCTGGTCAGCGTGCAGGAAATCAACGGCATGGAAGGCGACATCATTACCATGACCGAGATCTTCGCCTTTGTACGCAGCGGCATGGGCGAAAAAGGGGAAGTGCTGGGCGAGTTCCGCTCAACCGGCATGGTGCCGGCATTTCGTGATGTGCTGGCCAAACGGGGTATTGAGCTGCCGCTCAGCCTGTTCCGGCCGGAATGGATGGAGGGGCAGTCATGAATCAGGTTCCTGGCGAATTTATCCTGGCGTTCCTGGGCATGGTGTTCACTGCCATGTTCCTGCTCAGTCAGGGTTTGACCATTCCGGTGTTCGGTGAGGCCAACCAGGTGCGCAAGCGCATTCGCGGGCGTCTGAACCTGCTGGAGCGGGCGAGTAACCTGCCCAATATGCAGTCGATCCTGCGCCAGAAATACCTGCGGCGTCTGCCACCCCTTGAGGCCCGCCTTGAGCAGTTGCCGATGATGGAAACCCTGGCGCAGATGATCGAGCAGGCCGGCCATGAATACAGGGCCTACCGCGTGTTGCTGCTGGGGCTGGTGCTGGCTACGGCGGTGGGGCTGGTGCTGTGGTCGTTGTTGCAGCTGTGGTGGGTGGCGTTGCCAGCGGCGTTTGTCTGCTTCTGGCTACCCATCTGGAAGATTTCCCACGATCGCATCAAGCGTTTTGCCCAGTTTGAAGAGGGTTTGCCCGATGCGCTGGATGCCATGTGCCGGGCTTTGCGCGCCGGGCATCCGTTTAACGAAACCCTGCAACTGGTTGCCGAAGAGCATCACGGGCCGGTGGCTTACGAGTTCGGCCTGGCCTTTGCCGATATCAACTATGGCAATGATGTGCGCCGGGCCATGCTCGGCCTGCTGGAACGGGTGCCCAGCATGACGGTGATGATGCTGGTGACCACGGTGCTGATCCACCGCGAAACCGGCGGCAACCTGACCGAGGTGTTGACCCGCTTGAGCAGCCTGATCCGCGGGCGCTTTCGCTTCCATCGCAAGGTCAAGACGCTCTCGGCTGAAGGGCGGATGTCCGGCTGGATTCTGGTGTCGATGCCCTTTGTGCTGGCGTTGGCCATCCTGATTTCCAGCCCGACTTATATGCCCCTGCTGTTCAAGGAGCCCATGGGCCAGAAGCTGATCATGGGGGCTTTTGTGGCCATGATCATCGGGATTTTCTGGATTCGCAAAATCATCCGGATTCAGGTTTGAACACGGCTCGCCCTGGAGGGTGACATGAACTATTTACTCGAACTGATCAACCGGATGGTGGGTAACGAGCAACTGACCCGCATGCTGTTTGCCGGGCTTATCGGCCTGAGTGTGGTGTTGGTGGTGGTCACCCTGGCGGTGCTGGTCAAGGGCCTGCAAAGCCCGGTACAGCGGCGCTTGATGTTGATCAAGCGCGGGCATGGTGTCGACCACCGGGCGCCGCCGAGCAATCTGCAAATGATGCTGGAGCAGGTCGGGCAGCGTTTCAGCTCCGGTGAGACCCGGGGGGCATCGGCCACCCGGACCCTGCTGATCCATGCCGGTTATCGCTCGCCGTCTGCGGTGCAGGTGTACTGGGCGATTCGTCTGCTGCTGCCACTGCTGCTGATGGGTATTGCGCTTCTGGCATTGCCGTTTATTCCCAACATGTCGCTGCTGTTGGGGGGCGGCATCCTGGCAGTAGCGCTCGGGGTGGGCTGGTTGATACCGGCGATCTATGTCAGCTCACGCAAGAAGTCGCGCATGTCGCGGTTGCTCATTGCCTTCCCGGATGCCCTCGACCTGATGGTGGTGTGTGTGGAATCGGGCCTGGCCTTGCCCCAGGCTATTGAACGGGTGGCCGAGGAAATGGCCGTCAGCCAGCCTGACCTGGCCATGGAACTGGCGCTGGTCAACGCCGAGGTGCGTGCCGGGGTGCCCAGTACTGAGGCGCTCAAGCACCTGGCCGAGCGTACCGGGCTGGAAGATATTCGCGGGCTGGTGAGCTTGCTGGCACAAAGCATTCGCTTTGGTACCAGTGTGGGGACGACCCTGCGGATTTATGCTGAAGAGTTTCGCGATCGGCGCACCCAGCTGGCTGAAGAAAAGGCCGCCAAAGTCGGTACCAAGCTGGTGTTTCCACTGATCTTCTGCCTGTGGCCGAGCTTTTTCCTGGTGGCCATCGGGCCTGCGATCATCAGTGTGTTCAAGGTGTTCGGCAAGATTTGAGTGCACAGGACGAATGCGTGTTGCTGTGGTCTATGCTCTTGTTCCCACCGGTTTGCCGGTGTTCGCACAAACAGGAGGTTGACCATGAGCAAGAAGATTTTGGTGGTACTGACCAGCGTCGAGAAATACCCGAACCTTGATCGCGCCACAGGCTTATGGCTGGGCGAAGCCGTGCATTTTGTGCACAAGGTCGAGGCCGCAGGCTATGCCGTCGACTACGTCAGCCCGCAAGGTGGGTACACGCCGATCGACCCCCACAGCCTTGCCGCCGACATGGCGTCGCCGATTGACTGGCAGTGGTACCACAACAAGGCGTTTATGAACCGGCTTGGGGCAACACTGACGCCGGATCAGGTCAACCCGGATGACTATATCGCCATTTATTACGCGGGCGGCCATGGTGTGATCTGGGATTTTCCTGACAACGAGAAACTGCAAGCGCTCAGCCGTCATATCTATGAGCACGGCGGGGTGGTTTCGTCGGTGTGTCATGGCGCTGTGGGTTTACTGAATATCAAGCTGAGTAATGGTGAACTGCTGGTCAAGGGCAAGAAAGTCACTGGTTTTTCCAATGAAGAGGAAGACCTGGCCGGATTAAGCCAGCATGTGCCGTACCTGACCGAAACCGAGCTGGTGAAGCGCGGTGCCTTGTATCAAAAGGCCGGTACCCCATGGGCACCGTTTGCCATCGCAGACGGACGGCTGATTACCGGGCAAAACCCGGCATCGGGCGGGCCGGTGGCCGAGCTGGTACTGGCGGCGATTCAGTAAAATCCCCGTTCTAAAGCCGATGCAGGCCCCTCAGCCTGCATCTACCTGCCTGATACCCACATTAAACTTTTGAATCCCAAGGATATTCTGTAGCCTTGTCGCGCTTCAGTGCTTGTCCGTGCCTGATAACACACATTCTCCCAGCGGGGCTTGCCGGCCCGGAGCTGGTGGTACACTCGACTTTCGCGCAACAGCGCTTGCAGGTCTTGCGAACATGACGCAAATTTCTGAACGACTTCTGGTTCAAGCCCACCTTGATGCCAAGCAGCCCAAGCCGTTGACTGAGGCTCAAGCCCTCAGCCTGCGGGCGCAAATCGCGGCTGAACTTAAAGCCCGCGACGCGGTGCTGGTGGCGCACTTTTATTGTGATCCGGTGATTCAGGCCCTGGCCGAAGAAACTGGCGGCTGTGTCTCTGACTCCCTGGAGATGGCCCGCTTTGGCGCGGCTCACCCGGCCAAGACCATTCTGGTCGCCGGTGTGCGCTTTATGGGCGAAACCGCAAAAATCCTCACCCCTGAAAAACGCGTGCTGATGCCGACGCTGGAGGCCACCTGCTCGCTGGACCTGGGCTGCCCGGTGGAAGAGTTCTCCGCGTTTTGCGACAAGCACCCCGAGCGCACAGTGGTGGTGTATGCCAACACGTCGGCGGCGGTCAAGGCCCGGGCGGACTGGGTGGTGACGTCAAGCTGCGCGCTGGAAATCGTCGAAAGCCTGATGGATAACGGCGAAACCATTATCTGGGGGCCGGACAAGCATCTGGGCCGTTATATCCAGCGCCAGACCGGTGCCGACATGCTGCTGTGGGACGGTGCCTGCATCGTTCACGAAGAGTTCAAGTCCAAGCAGCTGGAAGACATGAAGGCGCTGTACCCGGATGCAGCGATTCTGGTGCACCCGGAGTCGCCAGAGTCGGTGATCGATCTGGCCGATGCCGTGGGCTCTACCAGTCAGTTGATTGCTGCGGCGCAGAACCTGCCCAACAAGACCTTTATCGTGGCCACCGATCGCGGCATTTTCTACAAGATGCAGCAGTTGTGCCCGGACAAGGTGTTTATCGAAGCCCCGACCGCGGGTAACGGTGCGGCGTGCCGCAGTTGCGCACACTGTCCGTGGATGGCGATGAATACCCTGGAGCGCACGCTGGAATGCTTGCAGCAGGGCAGCAACGAAATCTTTGTCGACCCGGCACTGGTGCCCCATGCCATTCGCCCGCTCAAGCGCATGCTGGATTTCACCCAGGCGGCGCGGTTGAAGCTGGCGGGGAATGCCTGATTAGCAAACCCGCTCCCACAGGAACTGAGCCAGTCAGGCTCAGTTCATCATTTCCTTGAGCGCCCGTTCCTGATCCATCAACTCCCGCTTGCGCGCATCCAGGCGTGCCGACAGCTGAAAGTTGTTGGTCAGCTTCTGGGCGAAATCCAGCTGCTGGATGGCCTGGCGGTAATCCCCCACCAATGCGAAGTACTCCGCACGGGCCTGGTGCAGGCCGATGATATTGCCTGACAAACCTCGGGTCTCGGCAACCGAATACCAGACATCCGGGTCGTCGGGGCGGCTCTTGAGCAGCGCCTCAAGGGCCTTGTCGGCTTCCTTGGGATTATTCTGCTTGAGCAGCAA
The DNA here is from genome assembly GCF_037023725.1 of Pseudomonas bubulae. Classification (NCBI taxonomy): domain Bacteria; kingdom Pseudomonadati; phylum Pseudomonadota; class Gammaproteobacteria; order Pseudomonadales; family Pseudomonadaceae; genus Pseudomonas; species Pseudomonas bubulae. Next base: position 4,287,564 of record NZ_CP146077.1, on the reverse strand, counting down.
ATCAACCCGGGCCTGATTGAGCGGGTAATTGCCCGGGTACAGGGTGCGCATCCGGTCGATACGTTGCTGGGCTTCGCTCAGGCGGTTGCTGTCCATGTCCAGCTCGATCTGTGCCAGGTTATAGGTGATGTCGTTGGGCGCCTTTTCCAGCAGTGGCTTGAGCGTCTCGCGGGCTTCGTTGAACTGGCTGCCTTTTATATAGGCAATCGCCAGGCCATAACGGGCTACGTTATTTTTCGGATTTTCATCCAGTTGCTGGCGAAAGCGTTTGGCCGCCAGCCCCGGGGTTTCTTCGTAATTGAGTTGCACCCGGGCGCGGATCAACTGATAGCGCAGGCTGTCTTCAGTGCCGCCTGGCCGGGCCTGTTCCGCGCGGTTGCGGGTGTCGGCGATACGCGACTCGGTGACCGGGTGAGTCAGCAAAAATTCCGGCGGCCTGCCATCAAAACGGTACTGGCGCATCAGGCGCTCAAACATGGTGGGCATGGAGCGCGGGTCGTAACCGGCTTTCTCCAGGTTAAGAATGCCGATGCGGTCAGCTTCCTGCTCATTCTGGCGCGAGAAGCGTCGCTGCTCTTGCAGGGCCGCAGCCTGGGTGCCAGCAATCGCAGCGATGCCGGCATCTCCTGCGCCAGAGGCTGCAACGATGATCCCGGCGAGCAGCGCTGCCATCATCGGCAGTTGCATGCGCTGCTGGGCTTCCACGCCACGGGCAAAGTGGCGTTGGGACAAGTGAGCCAGTTCGTGGGCCATTACCGAGGCATATTCACCTTCGGTCTGGGCATTGAGGAACAGGCCGCCGTTAACCCCGATGATGCCGCCGGGTGCGGCGAAGGCGTTGAGCTGCGGGCTGTTGATCAGGATGAATTCCAGGCGGCGGTCCTGCACCTGGCTGGTTTCGACCAGTTTGTAGACACTGGTCTCGACGTAGTCCTTGAGTTGCGGGTCGTTGAGTTGTGACACCTGGCCGCGCAACATGCCCAGCCAGGCGCGGCCCAGTTGGTACTCTTGCTGTGGCGAGACAATGGACGAACTGGCGTCACCCAGAGACGGTAAATCGTCGGCGAAACTCGGTGATGCGAGCAGGCAAGCGAGCGTCAACAGGGTAGGGCGCAGAAAAGTCATGCACAAGGCTCTGGTCGGTAAAGCGCTTACTGTAGCTGGACACTTGGCTGGCGACCAGTGGCGGGGTTGCTTGGGGTATTCTAGCCCGCATAAAAAAAGCCCTCTGTGGAGACGTATGCAATGACTGATGTGCTGGCCCATGATGCCGAACTGGATGCTGCCGGGCTCAATTGCCCGCTGCCACTGCTCAAGGCCAAGATGGCGCTTAACAAAATGGGCAGTGGCCAGACCCTCAAGGTGATTGCCACCGATGCCGGCTCACAACGGGACATTCGTACCTTCGCGCGCCTGGCAGGCCATGAGTTGCTGCGTGAAGAAGTAGATGCTGGCACTTATCGCTACTGGTTACGCAAGGCCTGAGCCTGCTTGACCTCGCTGTGGGAGCGAGCCTGCTCGCGAATGAATAGCTGCCGCAGAAGCGCTGCACTTTCTTTTAAGGAATATCGATGTTCAAGGTTTTACGTGGTTGGGTGCAGCGCTATTTCTCTGATGAAGAAGCAGTGGTGCTGGCGGTGTTGCTGGTGTTGGCTTTCACCGCCGTACTGACATTGGGCGGCATGCTGGCGCCGGTGCTGGCGGGCATGGTGCTGGCGTATTTGATGCAGGGCCTGGTGGTTGCACTGGAACGCATGCGGATGCCGGCCGCGGCGGCAGTCGGGCTGGTGTTTGCGCTGTTTATGGGGCTGTTGCTGGTGTTTCTGGTGGTGGTAGTGCCTTTGCTCTGGCATCAGTTGATCACCCTGTTCAACGAGCTGCCGGGCATGCTTGCCAAGTGGCAATCGTTGTTGCTGTTGCTGCCTGAGCGCTACCCTCACCTCGTGTCGGATGAGCAGGTGTTACAGGCCATCGAAGTTGCACGGGGTGAAATCGGCAAGTTCGGGCAACTGGCACTGACCTTTTCGCTGTCCAGTTTGCCGCTGCTGGTCAACATCATGATTTATCTGGTGCTGGTGCCGATCCTGGTGTTTTTCTTCCTCAAGGACCGCGCGGTGATTGGCCGTTGGGTGCGGGGTTATTTGCCCCGTGAACGGGCATTGATTACCCGCGTGGCCGAAGAAATGAACCGCCAGATTGCCAATTACATTCGCGGCAAGGTGATCGAGATCATCATTTGTGGCGGCGTGACCTATATCGCCTTTGTCACCATGGGCCTCAACTATGCGGCCTTGCTGGCGCTGCTAGTGGGGGTTTCGGTAGTGGTGCCCTATGTCGGGGCGGTGGTGGTGACGGTGCCGGTGCTGCTGATTGCGCTGTTCCAGTGGGGCTGGAGCGATCAGTTTATCTACCTGATGGCGGTCTACGGGATCATTCAGACCCTGGACGGCAATGTGCTGGTACCGCTGCTGTTCTCCGAGGCGGTGAGCCTGCACCCGGTGGCGATCATTTGTGCGGTGCTGTTGTTTGGCGGTTTATGGGGGTTCTGGGGGATATTCTTTGCGATCCCGCTGGCGACCTTGTTCAAAGCCGTGCTCGATGCCTGGCCGCGCGAGCAGCAAGTCGTATCACCGCTGCTGTAAATCACTGAACGCCAGAGATGAAAAAGCCCCGGCTCGTAAGAGTCGGGGCTTTTTCGTTACTGCATCAGCTTACGCTTGAATAACCGGGATATTGGCATTGGCTGCCGCTTCACGGAATTCGGCGATCTGATCAAAGCTCAGGTAGCGGTACACGTCCGCAGCCATGGTGTTGATCTCTGCCGCGTAGGCCATGTATTCCTCAACGGAAGGCAGGCGACCCAGGATCGAGGCAACCGACGCCAACTCGGCCGAAGCCAGGTAAACGTTCGCGCCGTCACCCAGACGGTTCGGGAAGTTACGGGTCGAAGTCGACACAACAGTCGAGTTCGGCTCTACACGTGCCTGGTTACCCATGCACAGCGAGCAGCCCGGCATTTCCATGCGCGCGCCAGCTTTGCCGTAAATACCGTAGTAGCCTTCTTCGGTCAGTTGGTGAGCGTCCATCTTGGTCGGCGGCGACAGCCACAGACGGGTTGGCAGCTGGCCTTTGACCTTGTCCAGCAACTTGCCCGCAGCGCGGAAGTGGCCGATGTTGGTCATGCACGAACCGATAAACACTTCGTCGATTTTCTCGCCAGCAACGCTGGACAGCAGACGGGCGTCATCCGGGTCGTTTGGCGCGCAGAGCACAGGCTCTTTGATGTCAGCCAGATCGATTTCGATAATGTGCGCGTATTCGGCGTCAGCATCGGCTTCCATCAGCTCAGGGTTGGCTACCCAGGCTTCCATCGCTTGAGCACGACGCTCGAGGGTACGTGCGTCGCCGTAACCTTCACCGATCATCCAGCGCAGCAGGGTGATGTTGGAGTTCAGGTATTCGGTGATCGACTCTTTGGACAACTTGATGGTGCAACCGGCTGCCGAACGTTCTGCCGAAGCGTCGGACAGTTCGAAGGCTTGCTCGATGCTCAGGTTGTCCAGACCTTCGATTTCCAGGATACGACCCGAGAATTCGTTGATCTTGCCTTTCTTCTCTACCGTCAGCAGGCCTTTCTGGATAGCGACGTAAGGAATGGCGTGAACCAGGTCACGCAGGGTGATGCCCGGTTGCATTTCGCCCTTGAAGCGAACCAGAACCGATTCCGGCATATCCAATGGCATTACGCCAGTAGCTGCGGCGAACGCCACCAGGCCCGAACCGGCCGGGAACGAAATGCCCATCGGGAAACGGGTGTGGGAGTCACCACCGGTACCGACGGTATCCGGCAGCAGCATGCGGTTCAGCCAGCTGTGGATGATGCCGTCGCCCGGACGCAGGGAAACACCGCCGCGGGTCATGATGAAGTCAGGCAGGGTGTGGTGGGTGGTCACGTCGATCGGCTTTGGATAAGCCGCGGTGTGGCAGAACGACTGCATCACCAGATCAGCGGAGAAGCCCAGGCACGCCAGGTCCTTCAGTTCGTCACGGGTCATAGGACCGGTGGTGTCCTGAGAACCTACGGTGGTCATCTTCGGTTCGCAGTAAGTGCCTGGACGAACGCCAGTCACGCCGCAAGCCTTGCCGACCATTTTCTGCGCCAGGGTGAAACCCTTGGTGCTTTCAACCGGTGCTTCAGGCTTCTTGAACAGGTCGGTAGGGCCCAGACCCA